>JBOHUC010000106.1:0-11300 GCA_050733935.1 Candidatus Eiseniibacteriota bacterium
GCCTCGCGGCGCGCCATCGCCTGTGCGTGCTTCTCGCGCGCGCCGTCGAGCACCGCGCGCGCGGGCGCCTTGACGAACAGGCGCCACGCGTGCGTGACGAGCCCGAATCCGATTTCCGAAGCCACGAGTCCGCTCACGAGGAAGAGCGCGCCGAGGGCAATGCCGCCGCCGATCGTCCCGAGGAGCGAGCGCGCCACGCCCGCGATCCCCTGACCGAGCGAGCCCGTCCACGGGGCCGTGACCGACCCGGCAAGACCGGCGAGCGCGAGAGCCTCGACCGTGAGCAGAATTCCGAACGCGCTCTCGAGCGCGAGCGGACCCGGCGGGCGCCCGCGCAGTCGGTTCGCGCCCCAGGCGAAGAGAAGAAGCGGAACGCCGTACGCCGCGATCCGGCCGAACACCCCGAACAGGGAATGCGCGAGCAAGGCGCCGAGCGGACCGCACGCGTTCGACATGGACCAGGCGCCGTACCCGAGGGTCGGCGCCCGGTAGGAGACCAAACTCACCAGCGTCAAGAGTGACAGTGCAACGAACAGCACGCCTGCCACGTGTCTCCGGCGCCGCTCCGAGAGCTCGATCTTCATGGGATCCCCGCCTGCGGGGGCACTGGTTCCCGTTGTCTGCGCCCGCGAGCGTCGCGGGCGGCTCGTCACGTCCCTTCGCTCCATTCGGCGAGGTACGCCACCTGCTCGGGCGTCAGCGTGTCGATGGCGATTCCCATCGCGCCGAGCTTCAGGCGGGCGACTTCCCCGTCGATTTCCTTCGGCACGACGAACACGTCCTTCGGGAGCGTGCCGGCATGCTTCTTCAGGTACTCGACCGACAACGACTGGTTCGCGAACGACATGTCCATCACCGAGGCCGGATGGCCTTCGGCGGCCGCGAGATTGATGAGCCGACCCTCGCCGAGCAGGAAGAGCCGCTTCCCGCCGATCGTGTACTCGTCCACGAACGGCCGGGCCGTGCGCTTCGCCGTGCTCATCTTCTCGAGCGCCGGAATGTCGATCTCGACGTTGAAGTGGCCCGAGTTCGCAAGAATCGCGCCGTCCTTCATTGCACGGTAGTGTTCCGGGCGCAGCACGTTCTTGTTGCCCGTCATCGTGATGAAGAGGTCCCCGCGCGAGGCCGCGGCCTCCATCGGCACGACCTCGAACCCGTCCATGACGGCTTCGATCGCCTTGACCGGATCGATCTCGGTCACGAGCACGATCGCCCCCATGCCGCGCGCGCGCATCGCGACCCCGCGTCCGCACCAGCCGTAGCCGGCCACCACGACGGTCGAGCCCGCGAGCAGGAGGTTCGTGCAGCGCAGGATCCCGTCGAGCGTGCTCTGCCCGGTGCCGTAGCGATTGTCGAACAGGTGCTTCGTGTCCGCGTCGTTGATCGCAACGACCGGGTACTTGAGCACGCCCTGCTTGCTCATCGCCTTCAACCGGATGACGCCGGTCGTCGTCTCCTCGGTGCCGCCGATGACCCCCGCCAGCATGTCCTGGCGCTTCGTATGGAGGACGGTCACGAGGTCGCAGCCGTCGTCCATCGTGATCATCGGCTTCGAATCGATCGCCGACTGGATATGCCGGTAGTACGTGTCGTGGTCCTCACCCTTGATCGCGTGCGTCGAGATCCCGTAGTCCGCGACCAGCGAGGCGGCCACCTCGTCGTTGGTCGAGAGCGGATTCGAGCCGCACAGCGTGACCTCGGCCCCGCCCGCCTTGAGCGTGCGGGCAAGGTTCGCCGTCTCCGCGGTCACGTGCAGGCAGGCCGCGACCCGGAGTCCCGCGAGCGGCCGCTCCTTCTCGAAACGCGCGCGAATCTGGCGGAGCACCGGCATCTGCCGGTCGGCCCAGTCGATGCGGATCTTGCCCTGGGGTGCCAACCCCAGGTCCTTCACGTCGTGCGTCACACTCATGGTCTCCGCCATGTCAGATCCCCTTCTTGAGATCGCTCACCCGGTTCGTCTTCTCCCAGGTGAACGCGTCGTCTTCGCGGCCGAAGTGTCCGTAGGCCGCCGTCTTCCGATAGATCGGGCGGCGGAGCTTCAAGTCCCGGATGATGCCGCCCGGCGTGAGATCGAAATTCTTGCGCACGAGGCGCGTGATCGCCGCGTCCGGAATGTTCCCCGTGCCCATCGTATCGCACATGATCGAGACCGGCTTCGCCACGCCGATCGCATACGCGAGCTGGACCTCGACCTTGTCGCACACGCCCGCGGCGACGAGGTTCTTCGCGACCCAGCGCGCCGCGTAGCACGCCGAGCGGTCGACCTTCGAGGGGTCCTTGCCGGACAGCGCACCGCCGCCGTGGCTCCCCATGCCGCCGTACGTGTCGACGATGATCTTCCGACCCGTGAGCCCGGTGTCCGCCTTGGGGCCGCCGTTCACGAACCGGCCCGTCGGGTTCACGTGGATCTTCACGTCGTTCCAATCCACGAGCTTCTTCGGCAGGATCGGCTTCAACACCTGCTCGATCACGTCTGCGCGGATCTTCTTCGTCGTCACATCCGGATGGTGCTGGGTCGAGACGACCACCGTGTCGATGCGAATCGGCGTTCCGTTGTCGTACTCGACCGTGACCTGTGACTTCCCGTCCGGGCGAAGGTAATCGAGCTTCCCGCTCTTCCTGAGCTTCGCGAGCCGCTCGCACACGCGGTGCGCGAGCATGATCGGCAGCGGCATGAGCTCTTTCGTCTCCCGGCATGCGTAGCCGAACATGAGCCCCTGGTCCCCCGCCCCACCCGTGTCCACGCCCATCGCGATGTCGCCCGACTGGTCGTCGATCGAGGTGATGACCGAGCACGTCTCGTAGTCGAAGCCGTAGGACGCGTCCGTGTACCCGATGTCCTTGATCACCTGGCGCACGAGCGAGGGGATCTCGACGTAGGTCCGGGTCGTGATCTCCCCGGCGACGAACGCGAGCCCGGTCGTGACCAGCGTCTCGCACGCCACGCGACCCTGCGGATCGCCGGCGAGAATGGCATCGAGGATTCCGTCCGAAATCTGGTCGGCCACCTTGTCGGGGTGGCCCTCGGTGACGGACTCCGAGGTGAAGAGGTGCGGCTCGGCCATGTTCTCTCCTCTAGACGGATGGATCGCGGGGTGCCGGCGTGCGCCCGGCTCCGTTCGAAACCGGAGCTAGCCCATGCGCACTTCGGACGAGTCCCCCACGTTGAGGTGGCGATAGGTTCCGCGCACCAGCGCGTTCTCGCCGATCACCGATCCTTCGAGCAGGATCTGCTCGACGACGGCATCCTGGTTCACGATCGAGTTCCGCACGACCGCCTCGCGCACCACGGCGCGGGCGGCGATCGAGACGTGCGGTCCCACGATCGAGCTTTCGATCACAGCACTCGGATCGACCGCGACCGGCGGCACGAACACCGTGCCCGCGGGCGCCTTGACGCCGTTGAGCGGCGGCCGGAGCTCGAGCAGGTCGCGGTTCGTCTCGAGCAGCGTTTCGGTCTTTCCGCAGTCGTACCAGCCCTCCACCGGGAAGGGCCGGATCTTGTGGCCGCGCTCGATCATGATCTGGAGCGCGTCCGTGAGCTGATACTCGCCCTTGGTCTTCAGGTCCTTCTCGACCAGCGCATCGAGCGCGTCGAAGAGGAGGACCGTATCCGTCATATAGTAGACACCCACGATCGCGAGGTTCGACGTCGGCCGGTCGGGTTTTTCGACCAGACGGACCGCGTAGCCGTCCTTGACCTCGACGATGCCGAAACGCCGCGGGTCCTCGACCTCCTTGACGCCGATCCGGCTCTCGCCGCCGGCCAGAATGCCCGTGAGGTCGCCACGGAAGATCGTGTCCCCGAGCACGATGAACGCGGGATGGCCGCGCACCAGGCTCTTCGTCAGGCGCACCGCGTGGCCCAGGCCCATGCGCTCCGGCTGGTCCACGTACGACCGCGTGAGATGCGAGTAACTCGCATCCACGTACTCGCGGATGTGCTCGCCCATGTGCCCGACCACGAGCACGACGTCCGTCACGCCCAGCCGCTCGAGGTCGTCGAGGATGTGGGCCAGGATCGGCTTGCCGGCGACGTGAATCAGCGCCTTCGGCGTCGTGTGCGTGTGCGGGCGCAGGCGCGAGCCCACGCCGGCCACCGGAATGATCGCCTTCGTCCCGGCCACCGGGGTCATCGGGGGATCGTCCCTCCATCGGGTCTTCCGCGGGCCGCCCCGGCGGGTTCCGAGAGCGCGGCCTTCAGGCGACCGATCTTTGCGATCGGCGTCGGATCGACGCCCGCGAGCACGCCCAGGTACAGACTCACCCAGTCTCCGAACACGACGAGCGACAGGAGGCGCGCGAGGCGCGACCGCCCCCGCGAGCTCACTTCGTGCGTCACCACTCCTTCGGCCTCGAGCAGCTCGCGCGTCGCGACGACGCGGCGCGCGACGCGCGGCGACTCTTCCGCGTCGCGGAGGAAGACCGCCGCGAACCGCGGATGGAGATCGGCGAGCGCCTCGAAGCCGACGATCTCGTTGTGATTCATCTCGGGCACGGCTTCGTGGAACGCGGGTGTCTTCGCGTTCTCGTTCACCTGGCCCTTCCAGCGGCGCGCGGCGACCGCGGGAAACCCCGCGGCACCGTAAACGCACACGGCGCGACCCGCGAGAGAGCGCGCGAGGGCCTTCGCCGGGTTCTCGCTCTCGGGACGATCCGGCGCGAGCGCCCGGCACTCCTCCTCGAGCAGCGCGAGACTCTCGTCCCACGCGGGCTCGCCCTCGCCCGGGTCCCCGAGCGCTTCGAGCAGAATGGACAAAGACACGACAGAATACCCGAGCGCGGCCCTTGGGGGAAGGCCCGCGGGCAGGCTCACGCAGGGCACGCCATCGGCCTCGCACAGGCGCGCGAGCTCCCCTCCCGTCGCGAGCGCCAGGCGCCGGATTCCGCGGGCGCCCGCCTCGGCGTAGAGCGAAAGCGTCTCCTCGGTGTTCCCCGAATAGCTCGAGAGAAGAACGAGCGCGTCCGCACCGACGGAGGCCGGCCAGCGATAGTCGCGCACGGTGATCGCAGGAAACGGAAGCCTGTGTGCGGCGAGCGCGAAGACGAGATCGGACGCGATCGCCGATCCGCCCATGCCGCCGACCGCGAGAATGCGCGGAAGTGTGAGGTCCCCGGGCCAGCCCTTGCGCGCGAGCGCTTCGCGCTGCGTGCGCACCTGCGCGGGCCACGAGGCGATGAGGTCCGCCATCCGCGACCGGTCGACGCGGCGGACGTCCTCCTCACTGAGCGTCGCGGGCAGCATCCTCTCCTCCGAGCAGAATCGGGGGCAAATGGGGATCGAGCTCGTTCTCGAGCAGGCGGCGGATCGCGCCGGCCGTCGGGAGCGCGAGCGCCTGATTCGCGAGCGAGCGCGCACGCTCGTACGTGAGCGTCCGCACCGCCGCCTTGACGCGCGGGAGATCGAACGGCGAGACCGAGAACTCGTCCACGTCCATCCCGACGAGGAGCACGGCGATGCGCGGATCGCCCGCCATCTCGCCGCACACCCCGACCCAGCGTCCCGCCGCGTGTCCGGCGCGCACGGTCGCCGCGACCGAGCGCAGGACGGCCGGATCGAGCGGCTCGTACAGGTAGGCGATCTTCTCGTTCCCGCGGTCCATCGCGAGCGTGTACTGGATGAGATCGTTCGAGCCGATCGAGAAGAACGCGACCCGCTTCGCCATGAGGTCCGCGCTCCAGACGGCGGACGGCGTCTCGACCATCATGCCGACCTCGCAGTCCGGATCGAACGCGCGCCCTTCGCGCCGGAGCTCGCGGCGCACCTCGTCGCACAAAGCGAGCGCGCCGTCGAGCTCGTCGTAGGTCGTCACCATCGGGAACATGAACTTCACGTTCCCGAGCGTGCTCGCGCGCAGGATCGCCCGGAGCTGCGTGCGGAACACCTCGGGATGGTGGAGAGCGAAGCGGATGCCGCGCCAGCCGAGGAACGGATTCGCCTCGGTGTCGGTCTGCAGGTAGCTTGCGACCTTGTCGCCGCCGAGATCCATCGTGCGGATGATCACCGGGCGCGGATGGAGGCGCTCGGCGATGTTCCGGTACGCCTCGTACTGCTCCTCCTCGGTCGGAAGCTGGGCGCGCCCCAGATAGAAGAACTCGGTGCGGTAGAGGCCCACGCCCGAGGCTCCGCTCTCGATCACGTGCTCGATCTCCTCGGGGATCTCGAGGTTCGCGGAGAGCTCGATCTTCCGGCCGTCCGGCGTGACCGCGGGCAGATCCTTGAGCGCCGCGAGCTCGCGGCCGTGGGCCTCGATGATGCGGATCCGCCTTCGGAAGCGGGCCTCGCGCCGCGACGACGGGCGGGGCCACACCGCACCGGAGTATCCGTCCACCACGAGGAGCTCGCCGTTCTTGACGGCGCGCGTCACGTGGCGCAGCCCGACCACGGCCGGAATGCCGTGCGAGCGCGCGAGCAGGGCCGAATGCGACGTCCGCCCGCCCGAATCGGTCGCGACCGCGAGCACCTTCCCCTTGTGGAAGTGGATCGTCTCGGACGGCTCGAGCTCGTGGGCGACGATGACGCTCGGCTCGGTGAGCTCCTCGATCCGGCGCACGTCGGTTCCCGTGAGGTGCCGGAGCACGCGCCGCGACACGTCGCGGAAGTCGACCGCACGGTCGCGGAACGTCTCTTCGGCGCTCGATTCGTACGCGGCGGCCGCCTGCGAGAAAATGCGGTTGAACGCGTACTCGGCGTTCACGCGCTCGGTCGCAATCGCGGTGCGGACGGATTGCGACACGCTCGGATCCTTGAGCAGCAGGAGCTGCACTTCGAGAATCGCCTGGGTCTCCGACTCGTGGAGCTCCGAGACCTGGTCGAGCAGGTCCTCGAGCTCGTGCCGTGAATCCGCGAGTGCGGTCTCGAAGCGCTTCGATTCCGACTCGAGCTCCGCCTGTGCGAGCATCCGCCGGTGGACGTCGATGTCGTGCGGGGGCAGAACGAGCGCGGGCCCGAGCGCGAGCCCGGGTGAGGCTGCGATGCCCTTGAGCGCGTCAGTCTTCGCCAAACTTGTCCTCCACCAGGCGGGTCAGCGCCTGGAGCGCCTCTTCCGCATCGGGACCGTCGGCCCGGACCACGATCGTGGCTCCGGTCTCGGCCGCGAGCATCATGACTCCGAGGATGCTCTTCCCGTTCACCTCGACGTCGTCGCGCCGCACGAACACGTCCGCTCGAAAGCGCCCCGCCAGGTTCACGAACAGCTGGCAGGCGCGCGCGTGGAGCCCGGCCTGGTTCGTGATCGTGAGCGTGACTTCACGCGCCGCGGGCGACATCCCCTTCTCCGTTCCTTGCCGGTCGCCGGAGTTCACGGGGCTATCCATTGAATCCGGGGCCGACCGTGACCCAGGCGAGGACCGCGAGCACGAGACCGAGACCCCACTCGGCAGGCCCGAGCCGTGCCACGCCGAACGCGAGCGCCCCGAGCACGAGTCCGATCGCGCCCGCCAGAACCTGGCGCGGGGGCGCGTCGCCGGGCGGGATGAGCACGGTCGAGACGACGAGTGCGGCGAGCACGACGCCGAGCATCCGGATCGCCGACGTGAGGCGGGCGAGGCGCGTGCCGAGGTGCGCGACGTACGCAAGCCCGCGGCGGTAGCCTTCCGTGAGCCCGCGGATCCGGTAGCCGATCGCGATCAGGTTGTAGCCGAACAGGAACACGATCGTGCCCACGGCCGCGCGATCGTCCCGCCATGCGTAGATCGCCGAGAGCGCGACGAGCGGGCGCACCGCGTTCCAGAACAACGGATCGCCCATCGCGGCGAGCGAGGATCCGAGCGCCTGCTTGATGCGCAGGAGTCCCGCGTCGTCGAGCGCCTGCTCCCCGCGCGCCCGGCGCTCGAGCTGCTCGGTGACGACGCCCACGGCGACCGACGCCATCACCGGATGCGTGTTGAAGAACCCGGCGTGCGGAACGAGGGCGCGCGCGGCCGACGCGTCGTCCTTCGAAAGCGCGCGCACCGCGGGGGCGATGGCGTAGCAGAATCCGATGCCCTGCATGCGCTCGTAGTTCCAGAGCGCCTGGAGCAGGAAGAGCCGTCCGAACGACGACACGAGCACGCGGCCGGGCAGCCGCACGACCGGCTCGGCCGGCACGGGCGGCTCGGCCGGCCCGGTCGGCGCGACCGGCTCCGTCGGCTCGGGCTCGAACGCGTTCGCGAGCGTGCCTTCGCTCATCGGCCCCCCACCAGACGAATGGCCAGAAATCCGACGAGCGAGAGCCAGAAGAAGAATCCAGGACGCCGTCCGCGCACGAATCCGCGGGTCACGAGCCCCGCGCCGAAGCCCCAGAGAAGCGGCGAGCCGAGATGCCACGCCTGACCGAGCGCCACCCCCTGAAACTGAAAGAGCAACGTCCCGAGCCACACCGCGAGCGCAAGCGCCACGCCGGTCCACAGAACGCCGGTCGCCGACGCGATCCCCACACCCGCCCACTGCGCGCGCCCGAGGGCCGAGAGCCGTCCGGCCGCGAGCTCGGCCTCGCACCAGCGCGCGACTCCGTCGTTCCAGCGCCGCTGCCACACCATGAGCGGCTTCCCGAGGAGTGCCACGACGAACGCGACGCCGAGCCCGTAGAGGAGGGGGCCGCCCTGGGCGGAGGCGACCGGGAGCAGGTGGTCGAGCGCGCTCGCGGCCGAGACGCCGACCACGCTGCCGATCGGGAAGTCTTCCGGCGTGCGTCCGCCGAGCGGGAGCGTCCCGCACGCGAAGAGCTGAAGGATCGCGCCGAGCTCGAGCCCGATGTCGAAACGCCCCCAGAGGGCGCCGACGACCGGGCCCGCCACGATCGGCTGGCTCACGAGGATCTGGAGGAACGCCGTCGTATCCGCGGCCACCCAGCCGCCCCAGGCCAGGGTTGCGAGAATCGCGGGAATGGGATTCACGGGCGGATCCACTCTTGCGGAACGTCGATCGGGGCCGAGCCCGGGACGTCCTGCACGAACAGCCGCACGTCGAGCTCGAGGAGCCCGGCCAGCGCGGCGCGATCCTTCGCATCCAGATACACGAAGTCGTGCATCCGTTCCTTCCCCGGCGCGTAATGCAGGCCGCCCAGGTTGATGGCTTCGATCCGTCCCCCGCGGGCGCGGACCGCGTGTGCGAGCGCGAGCGATTCCGGCGCGCCGCGAAGCAGGACGACGACCGTCTCCCGATTCTCCCCCGCCGTGAGCAGGCGGTCCGCCCCGCTTTGAACGTCGAGCACCTCGACGGGCGTCTCCCCGCCGCTCGATTCGAGGAGCGAACGCTCGAACTCGTTCGTCGCGAGGTCGTCGTCGATGATCAGATAGCGACGGGTCCCCAGGGCCGGTCCCCAGCCGAGCAGCACCTGGCCGTGGACCAGCCGGTCGTCCACGCGCACGAGGGCGATGCTCAAACGGCCTTACCGGGCTGAGTCTCGCGCGCCAGGAGGAGCACCACGGAGGCCTGGCCGCGCGCGGCCAGGCGTTCGGCCAGCGCGCGCGGCGAGATCTCCATCCGGTTGTGCAGATAGTCGAGGAACAGCGGCAGGTTGAGACCGCACAGGACCGGAACGGGACCGGGCGCGCCGCGGCTTGCGATCAGGAACGAAGCCTGCGCGCACGAGCCGCCTGCGATGTCGACCAGCACGAGTCCGCCGTCCGTCCCGAAGCGCGCGACCTCTTCCCGCACGCGCGCGATGAGAGCATCGCGCGAGAGTCCCTCGTTCGAGAGCACGACCACGTCCTCGATCGGGCCTGCGATCGACTCGGCGGCGTCGACGAGTGCCTCGCCGATCCGGCCGTGCGTGACGAGCAGTGCTTTCACGCGGCGCACCGCGCTCTCACTCATTCCGTATCCTCGCGCACCCAGGCGCGGTTTGCGCTCTTTCGCTTCATCATCTCGAGCAGGTGGCGATTGAGCCTCTCGGCCGGGTGGTAGCCGTAGGCCTTGGTCAGATAGTTCAGGGCCACGACCTCGGCGATCACCGTGATGTTCTTCCCGGGCACGATCGGAATGATGACGAGCGGGATCTCGAGGCCCAGGATGTCGGTCTTCTGCTCGTCCAGGCCCGTGCGGTCGTAGTCGACCCCCGGCTCCCAGAGCCTCAGGTCGCACTGCACCTCGACACGCTTCTGCACGCGGATCGAACGGATCCCGAAGATGCTCTGCACGTCGATGATCCCGATGCCCCGGATCTCCATGTGGTGACGGAGCAGCTGGTTCCCCTGGCCGATCAGGACGTTCCCGTGGCGGCGCGTGACGCGCACCGCGTCGTCGGCCACGAGCCGGTGTCCGCGCTCGACCAGGTCGAGAGCGCACTCGCTCTTTCCGATCCCGCTCTTCCCGGTGAGCAGGAGTCCCACGCCGTACACGTCGACGAGCGAACCGTGCACGACCGAAGAGGGCGAGAACACCGCGTCCAGGTAGGCGGTGAGCGAATGGATGAACGGCGTCGTCGACTGCGGCGTGCGCAGCACGGGACACTCGAGCGCATTCGCGCGCTCGAGGAAGTAAGCGGGAACGTCGAGGCCCTTCGCGACCATGACGCACGGCATCGTGAACTGGAACAGCCGGTCGATCGCGGCGCGCGCCTCGGGCTCGGTGACCTGCGCGAGATACGTGAGCTCGGTTTGTCCCAGGACCTGAATGCGCTCGGGCAGGAAGTTCTCGACGAAGCCCATGAGCGCCATGCCGGGCCGGTGGATGTCCGACACGGTCACTTCACGGCGCGAAGAGAGCGACTCGGTCAGGACCTCGAGCTCGAGATCGGTCTGCTGCTCCTCGAACAGGCGGGCAGCGGAAAGCGTCTGGACCGAACCAAGCGCGTCCTTCGAGGAGGGCGTCAGCGCGCCCGCTTCGCCCGTCGCGGAGCGATCCATCCGAGATCCCCGTCTTTCCTTCGGTAGAGAACGTTCAACTGATCGGTGTCGGCGTTCACGAACGCGACGAACTCCTGGCCGTTCTCGATCAACACGAGCGCGGCTTCGTCCACGGAGAGTGGCTTGCCCGGACCGGGGCCGGGAACGATCCTCGGCCGGGCCGACGACTCGCTGTCTTCGCTCTCCTCGACCTCGACCGCGAGAGCGGCGCTCTTGCCCCGGGCGCTCCGGGCGCTCCGGCCGCTCCTGGCACCCCGCGCGCCCCGCGCGGGTTTCGCGCGGCGCTCCCCACGCGCGGGAACACTCTCGGTCTCGACGTCGAGCTCGGGCTCCTCGCGGGGGCCGAGAGCCGCGCGCGCGGCCGAGCGCTTGACCGAGGGCTCGTCGCCGTTGGTCCGCGTCGTGTCGCGCACGAGGCGCGTCGAGCTGCGCTCGCGCATCTTCTTGAGTGCGCGCTCGAGCCGGTCGAC
>JBOHUC010000107.1:0-60660 GCA_050733935.1 Candidatus Eiseniibacteriota bacterium
GAGGTCGAACGACTTGCGGGCCGGCCCGTTCTGAGTCTCGTGGGCTGCGCGGTCGACGAGGTACAAAACCGCAAGTGGCGAAGGGTCGGAGTCATCGGCATGGGCTACCCGAAGGTCTACGTCGATCGGCTCGAGAAAGCAGGGATCGCATACGAGACGATCGAGCCCGCAACGCAGTCGAAGCTCAACCGGGTGTTCCTCACGTTCATGGAAGGTCGTCTCGATCCCGAAGGACATCGACTGGCCGCGGACGCGGTGGCCGAGCTTCAGGGACGCGGCGTGGACGGCGTGATCCTCGGATGCACGGAGCTTCCGCTCATCCTGCCCGAGCTCGAAGGGAAGCCCGGCCTCCTCAACCCGGCTCAAGTCCTCGCGGAAAGAGCGATCCGGCGGGCGAGTGCGACCAAGCCGACCGAGGCCACCGAGTCGACCAAGTCAACCGAGCTCGGGGCCGTTCCCGCGATCGGAGTTCGCTGAATCACCCAGGGAGTCGCCCGGCCGGGAGTCGTCGCTCCCGGCCGATGCGACGGCGAACGCGGCTCAGCGTCTCGGGCGCGATTCCGAGATACGAGGCGAGCATGTGCTGCGGCACGGAAGCCGCGATCGAAGGATACGTCCTAAGGAAATCGTGGTAGCGCTCGTCCGGTGGGGCCGTGAGCGCAGCGATGACGCGGCGCTCGCGTGCAATCGACTGACGCTGGAGGCCCATGATGTAGGCCTCCGCGAAGCCCGGGATTTCGCGCAGCAAGCGCTCGTGCGCCGACCAGTGCAGGACGAGGAGCTGGGTCGGAACGACGGCCTGCACGAAGAAGCGGCTCGGCGTTCGGTCGAGGATGCTCTCGACGTCCGAGAGCCACCATCCCTCGGCCGCGAACTGCAGGATGTGCTCCTTGCCCTTTGGATCGAGGACGTAGCGCCTGAGGCATCCGCTCGCGACGAACGTCTGATCCTTGACCTGGTCGCCCGCACGGTGCAGGAACTGGTTCCGCCGGAGAGCGCGCTCGTGGGTGAGCGAGCGGATCAACGCGCGGTGCTTCGGCGCGAGCGTCATTCGCTTCGCGAGGAAATCGACCAGCGCATCCAAGGGTCTCACCTCTCGTGGTAAATTGGCCGGCATGCCGCTCGCTCCGGCAACCGCCCTGCCGTGACGGCGCTCCGTCGCGCCGTCTCAACCCTCGAGAATCTCTGAATTCATGATTCTGCGTCGCCCCATGACGGCGACGAATCCCCACAGGGCAAGCGTGAGGAGCAGGACCAGGATCACACCTGTTCTCCATGCATACCAGCGCGACGGGTCGAGCGTGAGGGGAGTGACAATGAGCAAGTTCAGCGTCGCCATGGCGATCGTGATCGCGAGGATCCCCACCCGGGCGGTGAGAACAACGCAGAGCGCCGCGACGGCCGGAACTAGCCACTGAAGGGTCGAAGCGTTACCGGGCGGAGCGTTAGCGAGGAACCAGAACACGCCGAGGCCCGCCCAGGCCGCAGCGTCGCGGCGAATGAGCACGCGCAGCACCACGAGAATCGAGAACGAACCGATTCCCTTCATGACGGCGTCCCCCAGGCTCGAGGTCACCCATCCCCAGAAGTCGGCGTCACGCCCGAGGGGGAGCGCGCGTAAGAGCAGATCGACGTCCGGGCGCCCTTCAACCACGGCCGGCAAGTCTTGGAGCAGGGCCACGAGGGCGCCCATGAGGATCCCGACGAGTACTTCCCTCCCCACCAGGGGATCTGCGAATCGTCCCGAAAGCATCCGTGTCCAGGCAATGAGCCGGTGAGGCCATCGGCGGCGGACGAAGGGTTCGACCCCGAGGAAATAGAGCCCAGCGATCAGGGCCGGGAGGTAGGGCTGTTCGTACAACCATTGAAAGACCCTGCGAGGCTCGTCCGTCCACCGGACCGCGAGTGCACTCCCGATGGCGAACAGCAGGAACACTGTGAGCGCCAGACGAAGCGCGCCGCGCGTGTCGCTCCGGCCCACTCTGAAGTTGTAGAGGGACAAGAGGACGAGAGCCGGAACGAGCAGGAACACGGTCACAACGAACACGACCGATCCGAGTCGCCCCTCCGAGCTCTCGGAAGCCTCGCGCTCCGCCTGCTCCCACGGGGCGATGGTCCGGAACCAGACTGGCTTCCCGCGCCAGGAGGCGGCTTCGAGCCGAAGGGTCGTGGTCGATTCCGGGAGAAGCCATGCGCCCCTCGCATCGGCCGCCACCTCCGGCGTCCAGCGGGGCACGACCGGCTCGAGGCGTGCCCTGTTGGCGCCCGCGAGCGCGAGGAGGCGAGTCCAATCTGTTTCCATGCTGGCCACATCCTGCGGCATCGAGTCGAGCTGCGAGCCAATCCGGGAGAACTCGAGGAGCCGGCCCTCCGTGTCGAGCGCGACGTACGTGTCCCCGTGCCAGAACGGTGCGGGATCCCGTTCCGTTGGCGGCTGGTCCCACCTCGACGCTTGAATGGGGCGAGGACTCTGTCGGTAGTGAAAGCGGAGAGCCGCGGGACGTGCATCCGGCAGCGTCAGCCGACCCGGACTCCCGCGGGAGAACACCACGAAGCCCGGATCGAGCGCCCACCACCACTCCTCCGCGCGCGCGGGCACGTCGTTTCCGAGCTCGCGCGCGATCTCGCGAGCCCGCTCGCGAAGAACCTCCGGATTCCGTGTCATCGGCACGCGATCGAGTCCGATGACTCGCGCACCGAACGCGATCGCGGCCGCCGCCGCGAGCAAGGTGACCGCTAACAGGCCCCATGCTCTTCCCGAGGAAAGGCGTCCCTCCTCCGGGGCCGCGGCCACCATTTCGGGAGACGGCGTCTCCCCGGCGCGCATCGCGGCCTCGAGCGCATCCCCGCCGGGGAGGAGGGATAGCCACTCCATCGCCGACGCGGGTCGCCGGGCCGGATCCGCGTCGAGGCTCCTGAGAACCGCCGCATCGATCGCAGGATCGAGCCCGGGGACCAGGCTCGAAGGAGGCGCCGCGCCTGTGTCCGCCCCCGATCCGCGGTCACGGGGGACGGATCCGTCGAAGGGACGACGTCCCGTGAGCATCTCGTAGACGACGATGCCGAGCGCGTAGATGTCCGTTCGCGGGGAGGCGGGCTTTCCTTCGAGCTGCTCGGGCGCCATGTAGGCCGGCGTGCCCCACTCCGTCTCCGCGCCCACGAACTCCGCGGCGGTCGCGATCCCAAAGTCCGTGATCCGGGCCCGTCCACGACCGTCGAGCATGATGTTCGCCGGCTTGAGATCGCGGTGAACGATTCCCTGAATGTGCGCGGCTGCGAGGCCCGAGGCGATCTGTCGAGCCAGATCGATCGCCTTCTCCTGTGGCAGGCGACCGATGCGACGCAAGAGAGCGGCGAGGTCCTCGCCGTCCACATACTCCATCGTGATGAAATGGCGCCCTTCGAAGTCGCTCGCGTCGTAGACCCGACAGACGTTCGGGTGGGAGACCTGCCGCGCGATGCGGACCTCCCCGAGGAGTCGCTGGAGCCGGTCGGCATCGCGCTCGAGGAAGGGGGGGAGGAACTTGAGCGCGACCGGCTGGCCGATCCTGAGGTCGTCGGCGCGGTAGACCTCGCCCATGCCGCCCCGGCCGGCGAGCGCGACGATTCGGTACCGATTCTCGAGAACGGTGCCGGGCAGGAAGAGCCCGTGCGGGTGGGAGGGGCCCGGGGTGGGCCCGGAAGGAATCGTTTCGTCGGTTTGCGACAAGCAGCGCTCCAGTCGACAGGTCGGAGTCAGACCACGAGGCGCGGCAGCTTACCGCCTGTCGATTGGAGCCCACAAGGGGAACCGAAGTCCCGTCCGATTTACTCGACTCGGATGATCCAGTCTCCCGCGGTCCGTCCTCCTGACGTCACCCGCACGAAGTACGCGCCGGAGGAAACGCGCGCGCCGTTCCGCGAGCGCCCGTCCCACGCAATCGTGTGCGGTCCGCGTTCGCGTGTGCCCTCGTCGAAGCGCACGACGAGCCGGCCGGCGGCGTCGAAGACTTCGACCGCGACTCGGCCGGGTTCCGGGAGTGCGTAGTGAAGCGTCGTGTTTCCCCGGGACGGATTGGGGGCGCCGTGGATTCCAAGCCCGTGCGCAGCGAGCGGACCGTCCGGGACCCCAACCGAAGTGCCGCACGCGACCGGAGAGCGTCCGATGAGCCCGCATCCCGCAGCCGACGCGAGTGGTGACGAGCCGTCCAACGTGTATGCGCCGGCAGAAGTCGGCGCGTTCGCACACGGCTCGGGCGCGCAGAACAAAGGGTCGACCGCGAGTGAATTCGTGTAGGTAACGGTGCCGCCCTGGACGGTCAGAGGATCCACGTCGCTGCAATGGAAATCCAGCGCGCCGAGCGAGAGAAGATAGGCGGATTCGACTCCCACGCCCTCGATGCAGTTGCCCCAGAGGATCGTCTTCATGAACGTGAGGTTGCAGTCGTTCGCCACGTGGATGCCCGCACCGCGGTCGTGCGCGCGGTTCCCGACAATGGTGCACGACTCGACGGAGCCGTCGGTGTCGTAGCCGAACTGGATTCCACCGGCGATGGACGTGCCGTCCGCCGCGTCGTTCGAGACGTTTCCCGCAATGAGACAGTTCCGGAAGTCGACGATGCAGAGCTGTCCGGTCGAGATCCCCGCCCCGGTCTTCGCCTGGTTCCCCACGATTTCGCAGTCGATGAGCGTGAGACGTGAGTCCTGGACGCGGATGCCGCCGCCCGTGCCGCCGGCCGTGGTCCCGCGGGCGTGGTTCCCGATGAACCGGCAGCGCGTGGCGGTGACGTTCGAGTTGCCCCAAGCGAAAAGGCCCGCGCCCGTTCCCCGGAGCGCAAAGAAGTTCTCGGCGAACGTGCAGTCCTCGAAGGTCACGCGGGAATTGATCGCGTAGGCGCCCGCGGCGATGGCCGCGCCGAAGCTGTCGTCCGCGGAGCAGCGCGTGATCACGCAACGGCGAAACGTGGCCGTCACGTTCATGCAGTTGATGCCGCCGCCCCAGGGTCCGAACCCGTTCTGGATCGTGATGCCTTCGACGAGAACGTCGGTCTCGCCCTGCGTGACGCTCAGGCCTCGCGAAGCGCCCTGGCAATCGATCGTGCAGAGCGCCGGATCACCGCTCTGCGCGCGCAGCGTGAGGTTCTTCCCGAGGAAGTTGAGATCCCGGTTCCGGGCTCCGAGAAAGGTGCCGTCTCCGAGCACGATCTCGTCCCCGGAGACGGCCGCGTCGAGGGCGTCCTGAATCTTCGCGAAGTCACCCGTCCCGTCCGGAAGGACGAGATGGATGGTGGGGGAAGCAAGAGAAGGAGCCGCGAAGAGGAGCGCGGCACACACGAGAGCCACAGTCGGGGGGAGAGACATGGAGGGCCTCCATGAAGCGGTTACCTCATTGAACCTCGACATCTCCGCACAGCGCGAAGGAGCCGCCATCCAGAACGGCCCGGTAAATACCGGGAGGAACGCGCATGCCGACTTCGTCGCGCAGGTCCCAGGTCACTTCGTGAGCGCCCGCGAGCCGCGGTCCGGAGAGCAGTGAACGCACGAGGAAGACGCGCCGCGGACCGCCGCCGACCGACTGCCCGTAGACGGCGAGCTCGACGTCGGCCGTTTGTGGCAGCGTGAAGCGAAAGCGCGTTTCGCCGGACGCCGGGTTCGGCCAGGCAGGAGTAAGGCAGATCGCGGTGGGCGGCGGAACGGGGACGCCGCCGCCACCCTGACCCCATTGCAAGAGCACGGCATTGCCCGACGCGTCGAGGCAACCCCAGTCCTTGCCGTCCACCCGCCCCGTCTCTTCGCCGATTGGAGAGGTCTCGGTGATGCCTCCGAATCGTCCCTTGAGACACTTGTCGGGAGGGGCCGCGGTAGCCGGCCAGGTGGTCAGGAAAAGAGCCAGCGCAAGGAACGAAAGCGTTAGTCGGGCGGGTGAAGTGCGCATTTTCGATCTCCAGCAAGGGCGGGAGTTGGGGCTGAATCGAATGAGGGACCCTGAAAGCCTGCGCCTGCGCGGAGCGCGAGTCAATGCCGGAGGGGGACCCTTGCAGGGACTCTCAGGCCCGTGCGGCCGCAGCTCCCTTCGCGAGCTTTTCGACGCGCGAAGCGAGGCGCGCGTCTCCGATGGTGCCCGCGACTTTCTCGAACGCCTTCGTTGGACCGCGCCAGCGCAGCGCTTCGACGTCGTCGAACACGGGGACGTCGGTCCGGAGCGTCGCGAGCCGCTTGAACAGGAGCGCATCCGTTCGCTTGCCGCCGAGAACGTCTTCCGGAAACGTCTCGATGGGCCCATGGCGCAAGAGGAGCGCGGCAGCTGTCTTGGGTCCGATCCCGGAGATGCCGGGATAGCCGTCCGCCGAATCGCCGACGAGCGCGAGATAGTCCGGAATGAGCGCAGGCGGAACGCCGAACTTGGCGCGCACGCCTTCTGCATCGAGGATCTTGCCGCTCTTGCGATCCACCTGGACCACGCGGTCCCCCGTGACGCACTGCGAGAGGTCCTTGTCCGGTGTCCAGATGCTGACCTTCTCGACGCGCGGGTCGGCGGTTGCACGATGGGCGGCGGCGGCAAGCGCGTCGTCGGCTTCGAACTCGACCATCGCCCAGACGACGACCCCCATGGCGGCGAGAGCTTCCTCGAGTGGATGGAACTGCGCCCAGAGCGCTGCGTCGATCCCTTCGCCCGTCTTGTAGTCGTCCCACAGGTCATTCCGGAACGATTCGATCACGTGGTCGGTCGCGACGCCGAGATGTGTCGCTCCGCCCTCGATCATGCCGAGCACGGTGTGGAGCACGCCTGCGACGGCACCGCGCGGAGGATCGGGGCCCGTGATCGCGCGACGAAGGCCGTAGAAGTGACGGAACAGCTCGTACGTGCCGTCGATCAGGTGGACGATCACCGGTGCGACCCCGGAAGAGTGAGATAGAGGTCGGCCGACATCATGTGCACTTGCGCCGAATCGCCGCGACCCACGCCGGAGTAGTTGTTCGGCACGAGGACGGCCGTGATCCCGTCGGATCGGGCCGTGAATCGCGTGGCTTCGGTCGTGTCCGGCAAGCCGATCCTCGCGTGCGCAAAGTCGATCAGTTCCTCCATCGGGAAACGGACCGTGTCGCGCGGGGTGATGAGCGCGAGCCGCCCCGGAACAGCATCGAGCCTCCATGTCTCACCCGCGATCTGGAACGGCGCGGGCAGCGATCCGTCGAGGCGCACGTGATAGTCGGCATCGAGCACGGACACAGCCCGCATTGGGGCGCCATGGCGCTGATAGTAGAACGCCCGGGACTCCACGCCCTCGTAGGGACTGACATAGGTCATCCCCAGGTTCGCCATGATCTGCCGGACGTCGTTCGTCCGGTCGGCAGACCGCGCTCCGCTCCCTGACAGCGAATCCTCCACCAGGGCCACATTCGCGGTGCCCAGGAGGCCCTGCAACGAAGCGCGCCCGTGCGTCTGGAGGAGGTACTGCAGGATATTTCCGATCTCCTTGCGGGTTGCAAACGGCACCCCGCCCGTTGCCGGCCTTACCTCGCCCCGCGCGAACAGGCCGTTCGCCTCGAGTGCTGAGCGCAGCCGAGAGATCTGACTGTGTCGCGAGACACTGTAGGCGCCGAGCGGACCGGCGAACGTGACGAGCGCAAGCGCGCAGAGCGTGATCGGAATCCAGCGGATGCTCGTCCGTGAACGCGCGAGGAAGAGGAGGGCGATCGCGGCGAGCCACGCGCCCAGCACCGCCAGGAAGTAGCGGTCCTCCGTGACCCCGTACTGGCCAATCCGCTTCCAGATCGCGGCGAGCAACATCCCGACTGCCGGGAGGAGGGCGAGGAAGAACCAACGTGCATAGCGACCGATCCAGCGATGACTTTCGTCGTCGCGCAGGGGATAGACGAGAAGGAGCGAGAAGATACCGAACGTCGCGACGATCGACACGGGAAACCCGATGAAGTTGCTCGGCCAGTTTCCGGTGAGGAGAACGCGTCCCAGGTAGGCTGTGAGGATCGCAAGATAGATGACGACGAGCGGAATCAGAATGAACTGCGAGAAGACTTCGAGCGCGCGTGGATAGTCCCGTCGCTGCTCCAGTGCCGGGAGGTCCGCGGGCACGCCTCCGAGGAAGAACCAGGTGTTGAACACGAACGCGACCAGGAGCCAGAGCCTGATGTACGTGCGTTCGGGAAGGTTTACGTCGAAGAGCTGGTCGAGGGCGAGGAGGGCGAGAGCAAGCCCGCCGAACAGCACCGCCGAGTGTACGCCGGCGCTGAAGAAGCGGAGGAAGAGCATGCGGTTGTACTGCCAGAATCCATTCGGCTCGCGCCCGCTCAGGTAGGGGAGGAACGCAGCCGTGAGGTGAAAGGCGATCGACAGCTGTGCGTATCGCCGAAGGCGAATCTCCTCGGTCCAGGTCGGCCACAGCCACGCGAACGCGACGAGGAGGGCGACTCCGGCGATCGCGAGTCCGATCGCTGGAGCGCGCGAGACGAGACGTTCGGAAGCGAGCGACAGCGCGGTAAACAAAGGCAGACCGAGGGTCGCTGCCGCCATCATCGCCATGAGCGGCTCGGAACGGTTTCCCGCGAGCACGATCCCGACGCCGGCCGCGAGAAAGCCCGAAAGGAGCACGAGCGGAAAGCGAATCCACACGCGTAGCGCGGCGTCGGTGGCCAGGCGGATCGACGGGATTCGCACGGCGGCATCTTGCGCGTGCACCGGGAACCCAGTCAAGAAGTGGTGCTAGTCTTCCGGGCGTGAACACGCCCGATCCCACGTCCGCCGACCCGGGTCCCACGACGAGGTTTTCGAACCGTGCGTCCGACTACGTGCGCTTCCGACCGGACTATCCGTTGGAGGCGATCGACGTCCTGCTTGCAGGGCTCGAGCCCTGCGCTCGGGGCGGGGGTGAAGGGCCGCAGGGCGCTTCGGTCAGAGCTGCGGACGTTGGAGCCGGCACCGGAATCTCCGCACGCGCGCTGGCCGAGCGCGGCGTCGAAGTCATCGCGATCGAGCCCAACGCGGCGATGCGGAATGCGGCCGCGCCGCATCCACTCGTGACCTGGCGGGAGGGAACTGCCGAAGCGACCGGACTCGAGCCTGCGAGCGTGGATCTCGTCGTGTGCGCGCAGGCGTTTCACTGGTTCCGGCAGGCGGAAGCCGTAACCGAATTTCACCGCGTGCTGCGCGAGCGTGGGCGGCTCGGCATTCTGTGGAACCGACGCGATCGTTCCGATCCGCTCACACGCGACTACGTCGAGGCGATTCACGCCGTTCACGGTGAGCACGCGGCCGAACGAATGGAGTTCGACCCGAACGTGCTCAACGCGGCAGGAGAGTTCTCCGCGCCCGTACGTCACGAGTTCCCGCACGCGCAGCGACTCGATCGTGCCGGGCTCCTGGGCCGGGCGAAAAGCGCCTCGTACGTCCCGAAGGAAGGTCCAGCTTGCGAATTCCTGACACAGAGTCTCTTCGATCTCCATGCGCAGCATCAGGAGCCGGACGGAAATGTGACCCTGCGTTACCGCACGGAAGTGTGGATCACGACGCGCCTTCCGCTTGATCCCGGCCACGGCGCTCCGGCCCGACGCCGACCGGAGACCCGCCCGGCGGGGGAGTAGCCCCCTACAACCTTCTCTCCCCGCCGGGCGTCCAAAACGACAGCATGCCCCCCTCCCGAGCATCTCGTTTCCTGGTGGGCCTCCTCGCGCTCACCGCCGCGCAGGTTGCTGTGCAGCAAGTTACCGCGCCCGCCGCTGTGCACGCTGACACGCCAGCAGCCGCCCCTACGAAAACCGGAGCGGTCGAGGACCTCGCGGGACTCTGGAAGGCGATCCGCGTGTTCACGCCCGTGGGCCCGGGCCCGCTCGTCCTTCGACGCGAAGGCGGGCGCTACGTCGCCGACATGCCCGGGCACACGCTGCCGCTTCGGGTCGACGACGGCGAGCTCACGTTCGACCTCCCGAACGGACAGGGGACGTTCCGCGGGAAGCCGGGGCCCGAGGGAGACTTTCTCGGCCACTGGATTTCGGCTCCGTCGTCGGCCGCGATGACGGGGTTCCGATTCGCCTCGCCGGTTAGGCTCAAGCCCGACGGCCGCGAGCGCTGGGTCGGCGAGGTCATCCCGTTCGACGACACGTTCACGTTCTACCTGCTCGTGAAGAAGAAGCCCGACGGTTCGATGGGGGCCGTCCTCCGGAACCCGCAGCGCGATTGGGGCGGCTGGCTCGGCGTCACACGCATCGAGCGCAAGGGCGACGTCGTGCGCCTCCTCGGCCGCCGCGCTTCCGACAAGGTGGAGAACGAGAAGGCGGCCGGAAGTTACGACGCCGCAAACGATGCGCTCACGCTCACGTTCCCGCAGCGCGGCGGCGCCTATCGCTTCACGCGTGACACGGACGCGAGCGCGTTCTATCCGCGCGGCCGGAATCCGGAGCGCTACGCTTACGTTCCGCCGCCCTCCCGCGACGACGGATGGCCCGTCGGAACTCTCGAGCAGGCGAACATGAGCCGCGACGGAATCGAGCGGCTCGTCCAGACGATCGTCGAACGGTCGATGGATTCCCTGAACACAACTCAGCTGCACGGCCTCCTCATCGCGCGCCACGGAAAACTCGTGCTCGAGGAATACTTCCATGGGGAGAACCGCGATCGCATCCACGACACGCGCTCGGCGGCCAAGAGCCTGACCGCGATCCTCGTGGGGGCCGCGATCCAGGCCGGAGCACCGCTCACGCTCGACTCACCGGTCTACGAGGTCATGAACGGCGGCTCGTTTCCCGCGGACCTCGAGCCGAGCAAGCGGGCGATGACCCTCGAGACGCTTCTCACCATGTCCTCGGGCTACTTCTGCGACGATACGAACCCCGCGGCACCCGGCAACGAAGACGGGATGCTCGAGCAGTCGAATGAGCCCGACTACTACCGCTACACGCTCCGGGTGCCGATGGCGAGCGAGCCCGGCGAAAGTGCCGTCTACTGTAGCTGCAATCCGAATCTCGCACTCGGCATGGTGAGCCGCGTCACCGGAGAGTCGCCAATGTACACGTTCGATCGCCTGCTCGGCGAGCCGATGAAGATCCACCGTTACTCGTGGGTGCTCGATCCCGCCGGCCATCCGTTCGGCGGGGGAAGCGTGCAGCTCCTGCCACGTGACTTTCTCAAGCTCGGTCAGCTCATGCTGAACAAGGGGATGTGGCAGGGCCGTCGGATCCTCGGCCGCGACTACGTGGAGCGATCATCGGAGCCCCTGTACCACCTGCGTGGCGTCTACTACGGCTACCTGTGGTGGGGGATCGACTATCCGTACAAGGACCGCACGCTGTACGCGTACTACGCGGGCGGTGCGGGCGGGCAGACTGTGGTCGTGGTTCCGGAGCTCGAGCTCGTGGTGGCGACTCTGGGAGGAAACTTCAGCAGTCGCGGCACGCGCTTCATGGCGGAGGTCGTTCCGCGATCGGTTCTCCCGGCTGTGCGGGAGCGCGGGGACGACCCGAATGCGCCCGTCGCGGAGCGAAACTTCGTCACGCCCTACGGACCCTCTCCGGTCTCGGGGCGCGTCGAGAAGAAGTAGAAGAGTCCGAGCCTTCGATCTCCAGGGAGGTCAGAAGCGCGCCGAGAACGCGTACATCGCACGAAACGTGCTCACGTGCAGCCGCGTCTCGAGGGATCCGGTCGGCAGTCCGGCCGCGTGCTCGACCGGATCGGACTCCCCGGACGAGTAGCCGAATCCAAGAGACCCACCGAAGGAGGGTCCCGTGTACGAGATGCCGAGGGTCCCCCCGAGGAGATCGAGCTTCCGGAACACGCGGTTGTCCGCGGAGGCGGTCGGCGAGTTGTCCGTGTTGACGCCGAGGTGGAGCCTCAGGGTCTGTGAGAGAGCGTAGTTCCCACCGATTGCGAAATTGAAGACTTCCCGCCACTCGTTGACGACCGGTGGAGCGCTCACGGACGTGACCGTCGGCGGACCGGGGCCGACTTGCTCCACGAGCTGCCCCGTGTTCTGGAACGTGAGCAGATCGTTCGGACCGGCACTGCCGTAGTACCGAAGCGTTCCCTCGATCGAGCCGCGCCCGTATGTGTACGCGATGCCGAGCCCCGTCGTGAACGGGATTCGATACTCGAAGTCGGCGTCCTCGTCGCGGAAGTTCAGCTCGCTGAAGCGGTCCTCGGTCGCGAAGAGACCGTTACTGAGCGAGACGTCGGCCGAACCGCTCATCTGAAGCCCGGGCGCGGCCGCGACCAGGCCGAGGTGCCAACGCGTTCCCGCGTCCCACTGGAGCCCCACCTCGGGAATCAGGTGCAAAGCCGTGCCGTCGACGGCGAGCGTGCGGCGGGCGGTCGTCGCCGAGTCCGCGTCGAGAACGAGTGCGGAGATGTCCTGCGCCACATCGAGATCCGTGATGGAGACCCCGAGCGATCCGCCGATCCGGAAGCCCTCGCTCAAACGGATTCCGACCGCAAGGCCTGGCTGCGTCCGGGACAGGGTCGCCTCGCTCGTGGTCTCGAGCGTCGTCCGGGGGTCGACGTCCGCCTTGATGTCGATCGTGCCCGTCTGCCATGCGATCGGCCGCGCAATGTAGAACCCGAAACGCAGGTTCGGCGAGGAGGTGAGGGGGCTTGCGATCGCAAGGCCGAAGAACCCCCCGATCGGGGTCAGCCGCAGGTTCTCGCTCTTCTGGTGGATGCTCGCGATCTCGAGCGTGGTGGCTTCGTACGCGCTCGCGCTCAGGTTCGCAGCCGTCCGCTCCGCGAGCACGAGTCCGGCCGGGTTGTACCAGTTCGCGTTGGCATCGTTCGTCCGCGCGATGTAGGCACCCGCTTCGAGCGCCTCGCGCTCGCCGACCGGGATGCGCTCGTAGTTGGGAAGGACAGGAGTGCCGGTGACCGAGGACTGGGCGTGAAGTGTGGATGGCACGAGAAGCAATCCGATCCACAACGGAACGACACGGCGCATGGTCCCTCCTCGCCGGGGTGTCGGAGTCGATTCGGATGGTTTGCAGTCATAGCAGGCGGCTACTCCCGATTGCAGGAAATCGTGTAAGTGGTTATCTTTTGCTCTCTCCCCTCACAGCCTGAGACTCCCTTGTCCGCCCACAGGGGCCACGCCAATGACGCTCGCCACCGGCACACGACTCGGCGGCTACGAGATCCTCGGACCTCTCGGCTCGGGAGGCATGGGCGAGGTCTATCGCGCGCGGGACCTGCGTCTCGGGCGCGACGTGGCGATCAAAGTGCTGCCGCAGGACGTCGCGTCGAACCCGGATCGCCTGGCCCGGTTCGAACGCGAGGCGCGCACGGTCGCGGCCCTCAATCATCCGAACATCGTCACGCTCTTCTCGGTCGAGGACCTGGACGGTGTGCGCTTCCTCACGATGGAGCTCGTCGAAGGACAGGTCCTGTCGGATTTCGTCGCTCCGAGCGGGCTCTCGCTCTCGCGCGTGCTCGAATACGCGATTCCGCTGAGCGAGGCGCTCGTGGCTGCGCACGAGAAGGGAGTGGTCCACCGCGATCTCAAGCCGGGAAACGTCATGGTTTCGCGCGAAGGCCGGGTCAAAGTTCTCGACTTCGGCCTCGCGAAGATCAACGGGGAGGGCGCGACGCGACCCGATTCTCTCGCGGCCACCGTGAAGCCTCTCGTTTCCGAGGACGGCCACGTTCTCGGCACCGTCCCTTACATGGCTCCGGAGCAGGTGCGCGGTGAACGCGCGGATGCGCGAAGCGACGTCTTCGCGCTCGGATCATCCTCTACGAGCTTGCGACCGGCCGCCGCCCGTTTGCGGGGGAGACGTCGGCCGACGTGACGTCCTCGATCCTTCGCGATACACCCGCGCCGATCACACGCGTGCGCGCCGATCTTCCGGGCGATCTCGAGCGGATCGCAAGCCGGTGCCTCGAGAAGAACCCGCGCGAGCGCTTTCAGACGGCGCTCGACGTTTCGAACGAGCTCCGCCGGCTCCGGCGGCTCGTCGAACGCGGTGAAAGCACGGCGCCCGCTCCCGAGAAGGTGGCTTCCATCGCGGTGCTGCCGTTCGTGAACCGCAGCCAGAACGTCGAGGACGAGTACTTCTCGGACGGCCTCGCGGACGAGCTCCTCACCATGCTCGCCAAGATCAAGGGCCTGCGCGTGTCCGCCCGGTCCTCCTCGTTCCACTTCAAGGGGAAGGACGCCCCGATCGAGGAAGTGGGCCGTGCCCTCGGCGTGGCCACGGTGCTCGACGGCAGCGTCCGCAAGGCCGGGAATCGCGTGCGCATCTCCGTCCAGCTCGTGAGGGTTTCGGATGGCGACCCCCTCTGGTCCGAGGAATACGACCGGACGCTCGACGACATCTTCGCCGTGCAGGATGACATTGCGCACGCGGTCGTAAAGGAGCTGCGTACGACGCTTTTGGGCGAGGCGGTCGATTCCCACGTCAGCGGGCAGGTGAAGGCGGAGGTGGCGCAGCCCGCGCGCGGACGCGCAACCGACCCCGAGGCCCACCGTCTGTATTTCCTGGGCCGGCACTTCCTGGATCGAGGAGCCCGTGAGGACGTCGCGAAGGCGATCGCATACCTCAGCGAGGCGTTGGATCGGGATCCGGAGTTCGCGCTCGCCTGGGTGGAGCTTGCGCAGTCCTGCGCACGCGAAGCGGATGCGGGCTGGGTTCCGGTCGAGGAGGCGTACGGGCGGGCACGTGATCTGCTCGAGCGGGCCTTCACGCTGGAGCCGGACCTTCCGGAGGGGCACGCGCTGATGGGGCGGATCCGGATGCTCCACGATTGGGACTGGCGAGGCGCGGATGCGTCGTACGGAAGGGCGCTCGAACTCGCACCCGGAAATGCGGCGGCGCTCCGTGGAGCGGGCGCGCTCGCAATGAACAGCGACCGACAGGAAGAAGCGATCGCCCTGCTGCGCCGGTCGCTCGAGCGCGACCCGTTGAGGCCCGGGGCGTACATCAGTCTCGCCATGTCGCTCATCGCGGCGAACCGGTTCGAAGAAGCGGAAGCAGTGTGCCGAAAGGGAATCGAAGTCGCTCCGCAGTATGTCGCGACGCGTTCCGAACTCGCGCTCGCCTTGCTGGGACAAGGCAACGGTGAGGAAGCGCGGGCGGAAGCGAGCCAGGAGGTGCACCCCGGTTTTCGCCTGTGGGCGCTGACCATGATCGATCACATTCTCGGACGAAAGACGGAGTCGGACGAAGAATTGCGCGAGCTGATCGAGAAGGGTGCCGAGGATGGTGCCTTCCAGATCGCCGAGGTGCTCGCGGTGCGCGGAGAATCGGATGCGGCGTTCGAATGGTTGGAGCGGGCGTACGCGCAGCGGGACGGCGGTCTCGCCGAGACGAAGTCGAGTCCGCGTTTGCGCTCGCTTCATGGCGACGCGCGTTGGAGCGGGTTCCTCAGGAAGATGGGTTTCGAAACATAGAAGGAAGCCGTTTCATCCGCGGACATCGTTTCCGGCTGCAACGGATCCCGCACTTTTCACCGACAAACACGTCTCTCGACGTTGCGGAAACGTCAAGCCATCGAATTCTTCCTGTCTGCGGGTTGACAGGCTTGCGGGGCGCTTTCACGCTCTTTGTAAGGAAGTGATCGCTCTCCCACGGGCGACTCACTGGCGCCCATGGCGAACCGAACGCGAGAAACCACGTGGAGCGAGCTGACCCGGGGCTACCGGTCGGGGTTTTCGACGTCGCCCTGGATGGAGTCCGCAGAATCTCCTGAGCTCTCACCCCTTAAGACCGATCTCGATACGGACGTGTGCGTGATCGGCGCCGGGATCAGCGGACTCACGACCGCGTATCTCCTGCTCCTGGCCGGCCGCAAGGTCGTGGTCATCGACGACGGCCCGATCGGCGGGGGAGAAACGGGACGGACGACCGCACACCTCACGAACGCACTCGATGACCGCTACTCCAATCTTGCGTCGTGGCGCGGCGCGGACAACGCGAAGCTCGCCGCCGAAAGTCACACGGCGGCCATCTCTCTCGTCGAATCCATCGTTCGTTCGGAACAGATCGATTGCGACTTCGAGCGCCTCCCCGGCTATCTCTTCCAGCCCGACGGGGATCACACCGAGAAGCTGGTCGAGGAGCTCGACGCTTCCCGCCACGCCGGACTCGCCGGCGTCCGCCTCGTCGATCGTGCTCCTTGGAAGGAATTCGATACCGGCCGCTGCCTCGTCTTTCCCGACCAGGCGGAGTTTCATCCGCTTCGATACCTGAACGGGCTCGCGAGGGCGATCCAGCGTCTCGGTGGAACGATTCACACCGGTACCCGGGTCGTGCAGATCGACGGCGAGGACCCCGTTCGGCTCGAGACGGGCGGTCCGCACATCACGGCGCGGGAGGTCGTCCACGCGACCAACGCGCCCCTCGATGCCCCGGCCGGCATCTACCTCAAGGAGTTCCCGTATCGCACCTACGTGATCGCCGCGTCGATTCCGAAGGGTTCGGTGGCGGCCGGTCTCTACTGGGACAACGACGATCCGTACCATTACGTCCGACTGCAGAAGACCGATGCGGAAGACCTCTTGATCGTCGGCGGTGAGGACCATCCGACCGGCAAGGCGGACAATGCGGACGAACGCTACGGGCGATTGGAAGAGTGGACGCGGAAGCGCTTCTCGCGTCTCGGCGAGGTGCGATACGTCTGGTCGGGACAGGTCCTCGAGCCGGTTGATGGACTGGCCCTCATCGGGCCCTATCTCGACCGGCCGCATCAGTACATCATCACGGGCGACTCCGGAAACGGAATGACACACGGGACGCTGGGCGCGCGCCTGGTTTCGGATCTCATTCTCGGCAAGGTGAATCGCTGGGCGACGGCCTATGACCCGATGCGCATTCCGAAGAACGTTCGCCAATTCGTCGAGATGGGCGTTCCTGCCGCTTCGAGCTACGCACGAAGAGTCACGGTCGGAAAGCCCGAGGGAATGGTCGATGTGGGGCTCTTTGAAGGCGAAATCGTTCTCGAGGATGGAAAGCAGGTCGCCGTCTCGCGCGACGCTTCGGGACGGGAGCACCGCGTGCTCGCCGCCTGCACGCACCGCGGATGCATCGTGGCCTGGAACAGCGCCGAGATGACCTGGGACTGTCCGTGCCATGGCTCGCGCTTCGCCCCGAACGGCGAACTTCTCACCGGCCCCGCCATGACCCCGCTCAAGTCCGTCCGGAAGTCCGAAGCCGCGAAGCCTGCGGAGCGGCCGAAACCGGCCGCTGCGCCGAATGCGGCGAATGCGGCGAATGCGCCCAATGGCAAGCCCGCGGAACGCAGGCCGGCGGCATCGGGAGTCAAGCGCAACTGAGGCTCAAGCGCCCCTGATCTCCGGTTGAACCGCGCGCGGTCCGTGCGCTAATCTCCTCAGCCGTTGCCCAGCCGAATGACTCTCAAGAAATCGCACGTCACTCGAATTGGACCCAGGAGGGGGAGATGGATCGAATTCGAAGCGCCGTCATTGGATGCGCGGGCGGGATCGTTGTCGCAGCGGTCGCTTTCACGTCGTGCACGACGGCGCGCACTGAAGCGCCCGCAATGACGCAAGCCGAGAAGATCGCGCGTGGAAAGGTGATCTCGTACTCATCGGGCTGCGTGGACTGCCACACGCCCGGAACTTTCTATGGCGTTCCCGACACGACCCGCATGCTCTCGGGGAGCGAGCTCGGATGGGAAGGCCCGTGGGGCGTGACCTATCCGCGGAACCTCACGCCGGATCCGGAGACCGGGATCGCAAGCTGGACCGAGGAAGACATCATCAACGCGTTCCGGAAGGGCCACCGGCCGGACAAGACTCCCATCCTTCCACCCATGCCGTGGCCCGCATACGCCTACATGAGTGACGAGGATGCCGAAGCGCTCGCGGCCTACATCAAGAGCCTGCCGCCCGTCGTGCACAAAGCTCCCGATCGCATCCCGCCGGGCACGCCCACAACCGCTGCGCGTCTCACGTTCCCGCCGCCGCCGGAGTGGGACGGCCGGAATCTTCCTCCGCCGCCCGCCGCCGCTCCTGCGACGAACTGACCTTCGCGAAGATTCTTCGAAGGCTGTTTTTCCGGGCCCGGCTCGAATGCCGGGCCCGTTGCTTTCGGAGTGCAGGGTCTGCTTGACTCCACGTCCATTTCGTTCCACGATCGTTGCCCGGCACATCGCCGATTGGTTGTTGTCCTCGCAGGCAGGGTCATCCCATGAGCAACGCCCGAGTCCTCCTCGCAGCCCTCGCGTTTGTTGTCGCATCGAACGTGCAAATGGTTCGTCGTCCGGCGGTGGTTCTGGCCGAGCCCGCGCCGATCTTTCTCTTCGAGTGGGGGACCATGGGGAGTGGGCCCGGTCAGTTCGATGGCGCCTTCGGCCTCGCGCTGAACGCGGACGGGCATCTGCTCGTGGCGGACGGCTACAACGGACGAATTCAGAGGTTCGACCTGGACGGCCACTATTTGGGCGAGCTTCGGCTTGGCCCCTACCGGACTCCCCGTGACATCGCGTTGGGCCGGACGGGGAGCTGTACGTCGCCGAGGGGGGGAACCAGCAGATCGAGGTCTTCGATCGCAACGGGGTGAGTCTCCGTCACTGGGGGACGCCCGGAACGGGACCCGGTGAGTTCAACATGGCGGACGGCGTTGCGGTCGACGGCCTTGGGAACGTGTACGTCACGGATCGCGACAATCATCGAATCCAGAAGTTCGATGCTCTCGGAAACCACCTCACGATGTGGGGATCGTACGGCTCGTTGCCGGGTGAGTTCCTGTACCCCGTCGGAATTGCCTGCGGTCCCGATGGAAATGTCTATGTGGCGGACAATGTGAACGGACGGATCCAGAAGTTCACTCCGAACGGCGCATTCCTCGGCACCATCGGAGGCCAAGGGCCGGGAGACGGACAACTGCGGGCTGTGTCGGACGTCGCGCTGGATCGGGACGGGAACGTCTACGTCGTGGATTCGGGCAACCACCGCTGCCAGAAGTTCGATGCCGACGGCAGGTTTCTCTCGAAGTGGGGATCCTACGGCCGCGATCCTGGACAGTTCACGATCGGGTTCGCCATCGTTCCGGCTCCCGATGGTTCGGTCTTCGCCACCGATCCGTTTCGCGTCTTGAAGTTCGGTCCTGCGCCGGTTCCGACCGACCCGACCACCTGGGGTCGACTCAAGGCCTCGCGTCGATAGGGGGCTGCGCCGCCTTTACCGGGCTGGCGTCTTCTTGTCTGCGACGCTCGGGTGCGACAGCCACCACATGAGCTCGACGAACGTTACCGGATAGGTCATGGAGCAGCGCCAGCCGCGGAAGCGGGTCTGGGCATGCCCTGTTCGCTCGAGCACGTGCCGCACGGCGGCCGAGTGGTTCACGACCCCCGGGATCTCGAACGCCTGAGGCCCGAGCGGGAGCTGCTGGATCGCGCTCGAGAGATCGGCTTCGGAGAAGTGGCGCTGGCCGTCCGCCCGGGGCGGGCGCATTCGCTCGCGCGGGCCGGGCAGCAGAAACGAGACCTGCGGAACCGCGTCGGGAAAGACGGTCTCGGCCAGGTAGATGTCACGCACCATCTGCACGCACGGCGTGTGGAGAATGTACCCGCGCAGGGACTGCATGCGCTCCTCGGGAACGATCGGCCAGCCGTTCTGGATGCGGAACGCCGACACGAACTGAGCCGGCGCGTGAACGGTTGGATCGCCGGGGAGGACGAGCGTCGTCATGTCGCCGCCGCGCACGACGTCGAGCTCGGGCAGGGGCTGCGTGCTGAACGCCGGCAGGAGGAAGCTCTGCGGATTTGCAGCTCCGCTCTCGCCGTTGATCGTGACCATGCGGATCCCGTGCTCGCTCATCGCGTCGCTGGCGTCGCCCCACAGGCTGAGCAGCGCGAGCGGTGTGCTCGGGCGCATGCGGCGGAGCCCGATGCGGCGATGGATCTCGATGCCGTCGATGCGGCTCGGATTCGCCGAGGGCACGAGGAAGAGCGACGTCGAGAGCACGTCGCAAAAGTGCCCGAGGAGAAACGACATCGCCTTGAACGACGCCTGCTTCGCGATGTGCTCCCGGCGGGAGAGCGCGACCGGCGACGACTCGGAGATCTGGGCGTCGATCGAGGCTCGCCCGCCGGGAACGGAATCGAGGAGCTCGTCGAAGCGGCGGGTCGCCGCTTTCAGGTTCTCGATCGAGGCCGGGTCGGCGTACCGGCGGGCCAGGTCGGCGAAGATCTGGAGCCCCCCGGGAGACGGCACGAGGTGCATGAGCTCGAGATCGGACGACGCCTGAACCGCCCGCACGAGCCGGCTCGCGAGGCTCTTGTCGAGCCCGATGGCACGCGCCACCCGCGTTGGCCGGGGACGCGGTCCGGCCACGGCCTCGAGGACGGCGCTGAGCGTCTCCCGAAGCTCGCGACCGGTTGCTTCGATCCTCTGCGAAATATCCGCGCGGGCCGATCCTTCCGTCACGATCGGCGTCACGCGGCGTTCTCCTTCGTGGAAGTCCGAGTCTTTCCGTCCCGCCGCTTCATCCGACATTCGGGCATTCTCGTCATTCCTCCGAGAGAGTCAACCCCAACGCGCGAAATTCAGCGCGCGCGCACCAGTCGCCGCGAGGCCATTCCTACCGGCGTGGAGACACGCGCGAAGTAGAGGCCCGGCGCCGCAGTCCGCCCGTCAGCCATGCGTCCATCCCAGGTGACCGAGTGCGGACCCGCCGCGACCTCGTCGCTCAGGAGGGCTGCGACCCGGCGCCCGGCCGCGTCGAACACCGATACGTCGACGCGCGACGGCGTCTCGAGCGTGAACTCAAGGCGCGTTGTCGAGGACGATGGATTCGGGCGCGGGGTAGCAAGCGAAAGGCGCGCCGGACCGGCCGACTCCTCGACGGCAACCGTCGCCGGACGCGTGATCCGGAATGCGCGGGTGTCGTAGGGGGGAGTGAGCATCTGTCCGTAGCCGAAGATCTTCGAGCCGTCAGGCGTGACCTTGGTGAGGCTCTGAATCGTGAAGTTCGGGTCCACGAGCACGCCGTTGTTCGCCAGGTACTCGTTCACGTCGATGACGCCGGTCGCCTCCGTCCAGACGAAGCCGGTAGGGGTGAAGGGCGAGCCGTCGAACGAGCAGTAGCCGACGACGATGCTTCCGTCGGCGCTCACCGAGTAGGCAATGTTGATCCCGCCCGGTTCGGTGCCGTCCACGTAACCCAGGACCTGGGTGGGACCGAAGACGCCGCCCGTCCGCTTCCACATCGCGGCTGCGCGGCGGTTGCTCACAGGGTCCTTCGCAAAGCCGACGATGATGTCGCCGTTCGGCGAAGTTGACCGCGCCTCGCCGTGCCAAGCGATCGTGGCTTCATCGTAGTCAGAAAGGAGCACGAGCGAGCCGTTCACCCACGCGGCCGGGCGCCACGGACCCGTCGGAGTCTCGACCCAGCCCACGATGACCGACGCGTCATAGTTCGCGCCGTTCGCGCGACTCGCCTGATTGGTCGTCGTGCCGCCGAGGTCGACGACGCCCGTGGCCTGAGTCCACTTCGAGGCGTGCGCCCGGCCGAACCCATGGCGCCAGTAGAGGCCGACCACGGTCGAGCCGTCGCCCGACATCCCCCAGACGTTGCCGTAGGAGCCGTCGGTTGAACCGCCATCGGGCGGAATGGGAGGCATGAGCTCCTGCCACCCGGTCGCCTGCGTCCACAGACCCTGCGTCGTGTACGAGCTGTCGACGCTTCCGATGGACGAGGCGATGCGTGTTCCGTCCGCCGAGACTCCCGGGATGCCTCCTCCACCGACGAACTGCGGCCGGCCGAGCGAGACGAATCCGGTGGACTCCGTCCAGTAGAAGGGGATGTATCCACCGCTTGCACCGTTACCCACCACGACGGAGCCATCGTTCGAGGCGGCGAGCGGGTAGCCCTCGTCGAACAGGAAGTCGAACGTGACCGCGGCGTGCGCCGGCTGTGCGAGGAGAGCCAGGCTTGCGGCCAGGCCCAGGATGGTTTGCTTCATGAGGGTTCTCCCGGGGGGATGACTACGTTCGTCGGGTGCGTCGTGGGTTCGGGACGCCCCGGGTGCGGGTCACCGGGAATCCCGCCCCGATGACGCCGCTCCTCGACAGGCGTTCTTTGCGACTACCGATACAGAGACTTCATGTGACCCCACGACTTCGAGACGGTGGGGACCGGGAACTCGCCCTCGATCTTGAGCGAGTAGTCGTACATGTTCGGAGCGAGCACGTAGATCCAGTTGGAGTTCACAGTGCAGGCTTCGATCGTCGCCGTCGGATCGCCCACGATGGGCCCGGCCGTGACGAGGTGCACCGTGTACGGGAAGAGTCCGCGCGAGTGCCGCGGCGTGAGCGACACCCAGTAGTCACCGGCCGGCAGGCTGATGTTGAGGCCCGTGGCTGACACGACGGCCACGGTGGTGGTGCCGACCGTCGTGTAGCTGATCGAGATCGGGACGTTGTTCGCCACGTTGTTGACGTCGGTGCTGATCGCCGTGGGCATTGGACCCGTCTTCGGCGCGATCCACAGGAAGGCCTGCGACGCGGCCTCGACGTTGCCGAGGGACTCCAGGATTCGGACCGTCTGGATGTTGACCGGCTGCGAGAAGTGGACGTCAGACGCGTTGTGGAGCTTCGTATTGCCCGAGATCGCGTTGCACGACGAGGACGCGAGGTTGAGCGAACCCTCGAACGTCGGATCAATGTTCGTCTGGTCCCAGAGGACCGCGGCGCCGGCGGCCGACGCGAGCGAAACGAGCAGCGCGGACGCAACCGCGATGACTCCGGAGTGGCGAAGACGCATGGAGCACCTCGCAAGACAGGGGAAAAGGGAGAAAGGGAAACGGTCGGAACACCAAGAGAAGCCCGACGGGCGGAGGATAAGGGCTCACTCTGGAGCCATGCAAGAGTAATCTGAGAGAATTCTCATACCGCCAGAAATATACATTAACTCATTTAATCAGAGTTATTTGATGGCACTGTATTGGTCTGGGAGAATTTTGTTGATCGCTCAGCGTTTCGGCCTTATCCTGCGCGCCTGCGTCCCCGCCCGGTCCCATCCTCTCGAGCGAAAGCGAGTGACTCGTGACTGGTTCCTCCCGTAGGCGCGCCCTGTGTGCGCTCCTGGTCCTCGCGGTCTTCGGATCGCCGTCCCTCGACGCGAGCGCTCGTGTGCTGGAGGCCTCCTCCGGCCCGTCCACCGCTTCGCCCGCTCCGGTTCGCCCGATGCCAGGAGATCGGGTGTCCGAACGAAACGGCTCATTCGAAGTGGACCCCGGCAAGGAGGCCAGGGATCTGCGGGTGGTTGTCGCCCGCTTTCCGTTCGATCCCTCCGGGTGGACGGCACTCCCTGAGGGGTCGGCGTGGACGATTATCCCGGCCGGGACGGGGACCGTTGCGCTCGAGCCTCTGGGCCTCGCGGAGGGCACGGAAGCGAACCTCTGGTGGACCGTCGTGTGGACCGATTCGCGCACCGGTGCGCTGCGAGCGGGCGACGTGCGCACGTTCACTCTCCTCCCACGCTTTGCGAATCGTGTCGGGCCCGATGGCCTCGTTCGTCCGAACGCGACGGGCCGGCTCGCAAGAAGTGCCGCTGACCTCCGCGGCACGGAAGGACCGAGGCGCGCGATCCAGCTCGCATCCGGGGTGACGCTCGAACCCGACGGGCCGACGTCGGCGCCGGAGCTCGCGCGGTTGCGGAGAACCGCGGCCGACGACGGGACGACCAGGAGCGTCCCCGAGCGCGGCGCCTACCTCGTCCAGTTCGCGGACGGTTCACCCGACTCGGCGAAGGCTCGCATTGCGACTGCCGGCGGCACGCTCGCATGGCCGATCGCAGGGGATGGCTACGTCGTGCGACTCGAGGCGGACGAGCTTGCGCGACTGGCCGCATCGGGCGGGGAGCCGTGGATCGCGCCGTATGAGCCGGTCTATCGCATGAGCCCTGACCTGCGCGACACGACGGGAGCGACCGGAGCGACCGGAACAGCGGCCGATGTCACCGCGCTTCTCTTCGACGACGCCGACACGGGAGCGACGCTCGACGCCCTGCGCGCATTGGGCGCAGTGGGAGTTGCACTCCAGGCCGACGGCCGAAACCGGCTCGTGCGTTTCGAGCTCGACCGCACGCGTCTCGAAGCGGCGGCCGCGCTCACAGACGTGGCCTGGATCGAGCCCACGCCGAAGTACGAGCCGCACAATCGGGACGCGCAGTGGGTCATTCAGTCGGGCGTGCCCGACTTCCGCCCGGTGACGGGCCATGGCCTGCGCGGCCAGGGTCAGATCCTCATGGTCTCCGACAGCGGCATTCGCGCGAATCACGAGATGTTCGACGACCCGGGGCACCCGATCACGGACTGGGGCGACTTCCCGACGCACCGCAAGATCGTCGCCTACAAGCCGGGCACGCCCCTGAATTCCCTCGGCTTCGGCGACGATCTCGCCTTCGACTACCACGGAACACACACGAGCGGCACGGTAGCAGGGGACCCGAGCCCGACATCCGCCGCGCCGTGGGCGGGTCTCGCGCCTGCTGCGCGCCTCTATTTCATGGACGTCGGGAGTGGGGGGCCCGGTCGCACGTTCACGCTGCCCTCCGACCTCAACGACCTGTTCCGTCCGTCCTACGACGGAAACGCGGCGGGGCGAGCACGCATCTCGTCGAACTCGTGGGGTCAGACCTCGTCGCTCGGCGCGTACACGCTGACCTCGATGCAGGTCGACCAGTTCGCCTGGGATCACCCCGACTACCTGATCGCGTACTCAGTCGGCAACGTCGGTGTGTTCGCCTCGGCGGCGGCACCTTCCACAGCCAAGAACTGCCTGACGGTGGGCGCGACCGGAAACGGCACGGAACAGAATCAGCTCGCTCCCTTCTCGAGCCGCGGGCCGACGCGCGACGGCCGCCGCAAGCCGACCGTCGTCGCGCCGGGGAACCCCGTGGTCTCGTCGATCGGCTCGACGCGCTACTCGTACGCGGGATACGGGGGCACGTCCATGGCCACACCGGCGGTCGCCGGGGCCATGGCGCTCGTGCGTCAGTACCTGACCGAGGGCTGGTATCCGACCGGTGCACCCGTCGCAGCGAACGCATTCGAGCCGTCCGCGGCACTCCTGCGCGCCATGGCGGTGGCGGCGGCGCGGAACGACGTGGTCAGCTTCCGCGCGCCCGACAATTCGATCGGCTACGGCCGGCTCACGATCGACGACGTTCTCCACTTCCCCGGCGACCCGTTGCGCACGCTGCTCGTCGATCCCACGGACGGGCTCGGCGATCTCGAGTACGTCGAGTACACGGTGAACGTCACCGATCCCTCGGTCCCGCTCAAGATTGCACTCTGCTGGACCGACGCGCCGGGCAGCCCGGCGTCGCAGATCCAGCTCGTCAACGATCTCGACCTCGTCGTGACGCACGGAGGCCAGACCTATCGCGGCAACTATCTGCTCAACGGCGTGTCGATCGCGGGCGGGGTGCGCGACACGCTCAACGTCGAGGAGTTCGTGCGTCTCGCCACACCCGGCCCCGGGCAGTGGACGGTTCGCATCGAGGGGCGCCGCGTCGTTCAGGGACCTCAGCGCTTCGCGCTCTGCATCACGGGCGGTGTGGGCGGGCCGGCCGGCGCGATTGCGCTCGACCGCTTCCAGTACGGACTCACCGACACGATCGCAATCGAGGTCATCGACACGAACGGGACGGGCCCGCTTGCGGTGCGCGTCCTGTCGGGCAGCGAGCCGGCGGGGGAGGTGGTCACGCTGACCGGGTCGAACGGCGTGTTCCGGGGTTCGCTCCCGATCGCCCCGATCCCGGGATACCTCGCCTCCGACGGCATCCTCGCGGTCTCCTCGGACGACATCGTCACCGCGGCCTACGTGGATATCTCTCCGTTCGCGCAGGCAATGGCCAGTGCTCGCATCAACGTGCAAGCACCGACCATCTCGAGCGTGCACGCAACCTCCCTCGGCGCGACCCGCGCGCTCGTGACGTGGACGACCGACATCGCCGCGACGTCGCGCGTGCGCTTCGGCGCCGGCGTGCTCGGGGCCGTCGCCGATTCCGGCGGCCACACCACACAGCATGCCGTGCTTCTCACCGGACTCGCGCCGGAAACGACCTACCGGTACGACGTCGAGTCGTCGACGCCAGGAGGCGATGTCAGTACTGACAGCCTGGGCGGGGCGCATCGCTCGTTCACGACCGCGAGCCGCGGATCGATCGCGCTTCTCATGGATGATCCGAACCCGGATGTGCTCGCGACCTGGTCGAATGCGTTCGCCGCGCTCGGCTGGGAGGTGGACGTCCTGCCCGCCGCCGGCAACGATCCGCCGCTCGTCGGAAACTCCTCGGTCGGCCTCCGCTCGTACCAGGCCGTCCTGTGGCAGGTCGATCCGGACCGCTACCCGCCGTTCAGCGATGCCCAGCGAACGGCGATCGATTCGCTGCTCGAAGGCGGCGGGCGACTCCTCGTGACCGGCCACGACATCGGGTTCGGACTCTCCGATGCGGGAGCGCCGTCGTACAGCCCCGAGCGTGAGGCGTGGATCGAGAGCGGGCTCAAGACGCGCTACTACTTCGACAACATCTGGGCCGACACTCTCGCCGGCATTGCGGGGAACCCGGTCTCGGGCGCGTACACAGACTCGATTCCTTACGCGTTCTGGCTCTACGCCGACTCGGGCGACAACGTCGGACCGGCACCGGGGACCGACGGGCTCTGGATCGCGGACTGGGTCGAGAACTTCATCGGATCGCGGCACATGGGCATGCACTGGGAGAGCAACTCGCCGCGCGGCACGGCCGGTGTCGGCGTGTGGGGCGGGCAGCGGTCGCGGCTCGTCGGGCAGTTCTTCGAGTGGCGTGCGCTCGCAGGCGCGTCGACGTCCCACCATCCGACTCGCACCGCGGTCCTCGCCGATGCGGTGTCCTGGCTCCTCGAGCACCGTCCGCCGCAGGCGCGCCTCGTCGAGCCCGCGCCCGGATCGGTCGTGACAACAGACGTGGTCACCGTGCGCTACTCGATTCTCCCGGATGCCGGGCGGGCGATCACCGCGCGTGAGCTCGACTACTCGATCGACGGCGGCGAGTCATGGGCGCCCGTGACGAATGCGGCGAGCACCGACTCGGGCTGGACCTGGGATCTCACGGGGGCGCTCGGCGGGTCGCCGACTCCGAACTCGACGCGCATGCTGCTTCGCCTCCGTGTCGCCGACGACGGCACGCCATCGCTTCAGACGACGGCACTCATGAGTGCGCCGTTCACGGTGGCGCGCAGCGGCGGCGATACGCAGGGCCCGGCGCTCGTCGGCGGAAGCGCGAGTGTGAGCCCGGTGCCCATTCGCCCGGCCGGGCCGAACACGCTCTTCGCGAGGTTCAGCGACGCCGAGACCGGCGGGGGAACCGTCGTCGCGGCGGAGTACTCGATCGGAGCGTCGCCCGTCCCGGCGGGGAGTGGTGTGCCGATGTCGGCGTCGTTCGGCACGCCGACGGTCCAGGCCTCGGCCGTCCTCGCGACGGCAGGTCTCGGGAACGGGAGTCTCACGTTCTGGATGCGTGCACGGGACGCTGCGGGCAACTGGGGCGAGGCGATTGCTCTCATCGTCCCGACCAGCTTGAACGGCACGGTTGCGGCGGAGGACGCGCCCGCGATCGACTTCCTCGCCACGCCGAGCCCCAATCCGTTCCGCGAGCGGGCTTCGATCCGCTTCGGGCTCGCCCGCGCCGGCGACGTTCGGCTCGAACTGTTCGACGTGGCAGGTCGCCGTGTGCGGACGCTCGTCGAAGGAGCCCACGATGCGGGCACGCACGTCGCTCTCTGGAACGGGCGCGACGAGCACGGACGCAGAATCGGGGCGGGCGTCTACTTCGTGCGCCTGGTGACGCCCGGACGGACGTTCCATGCGAGGTTGGTCGCGCTCGACTAACGGCACGACCTCGCGGTCGCCGGTCGGATTCAGTAACGGGTTGCGTCGATCGCCGAGATGCGACGGAGCTCGATCTCCTGATAGCGACGTTTCGCCATGCGACGTCCGAGTGCGCCCGTGAGCGTGAGCAGGACACCGATGAGAAGGAGGGGATAGTAGACGCCGTAGGGCTGGCGGAGGACCAGGGCGACGACCCCGGCTCCCAACATGGCCGCGCCGCTCAGGATCATGGCGACGAGCACCGTGTGAACGAGGCCCGCCGCCCGCCCCCGCGCGAGCAACAGGACGATGACCGCAGCCAGCACTCCGATGAGCGATCCAAGAATTCCGCCGATTCGTCCGCCCGTCGCATCGTTCCACCACGATCCGCGACCGGATCCCGCGCTCGTCTCGTGGGGACCTCCAAGGAGTCCCGAAACCCCGCTCAGTCCGGGTGCGCTTGTCCCGTCGTAGAGAGCCAGGGACCCGATCTCGACCTGGCCCGGTCCGGCCAGGTGAAGATTGATCGTGAGGCGACTCGGGTGCTGTGTCGTTCCCGTCGCGTCGAAGGGCAGGACGAAGTCACGCCAGTCCGAAGTTCCTTCGATCCAGGCCATGGGACCTGCGGGGGCGAGCGTGCGGCTGAAGTACTCGCTTCCATCCGGGAATCGGTTCCAGAGCTCGAGGTAGCCGCGCCCCTTCACGGCCTGATAGCGGATTCGGCCCGTCAGGACCCACTTCGTCTGCCGGATGCCGGGCGACTCGAGGACCGCGAGACCGAACGTGTTCGGCTCGGACTTCCGGTAGTCGATTCGAAGCGTCTCCGTCGATCCCGCGGACGACTTCGGAACGAGCGTTCCCGAAATCAGCTTTCCCTTCGCCTGAAACTCCGCCCACGAGATCTTTCGAAGCGGCTCGCCGCTCTGCGTCGGATCCTTCGCGAACGCGGGGGAAGCCGCTGTCACCATGAGGACGCCGGCGAGCGCCGTGGCCGCCTGCACCCTGCGCACGATGCGCGAGTGGAACCGGGTCATGAGGCACCTCCGTCCGCGGCGCTCTGGTCGCGCCGATGGGCATGCAGCAGGGACTTCAAAGTGTCGACGTCGAGCTTTCCCTCGGCGAAGTGAGCCCGCGCCACGCGTTCGACCTCGCTTCCCGCACGCGGACTGTCGAGGGCTTCGAGCTTGCCGATGAGCCGGTCGAGTCGAAGGCGGACCGTCGGATACGACACGTCGTAGATGCGAGCCATCTCCTTGAGCGATCCCGAGGCCGTGACGAATCGCCGGATGAACGCGAGGTCCTCGTCGCTCAGGTAATCGAGCCAGGCCCGGCCTGGGTCGTAGCCGGAGGAGGTCTTCGGGACGGCCGTCATGGCAGAAAGTCTATCCTGCGGGCTTGAACATTAGAAAAGAAAAGTTAATAAAATTGATTGAGGCACGGTCCGGCAGCGGCGCTCGTTCTCGTCTATCAGACGGGCCCACCTGCACTTACGGGGGCATCGGCCGTCTATGTCGTCCGCCTCCGAACGGGGATGAGACGGCAACCGGGAAGCTCCCGCTGTTGAGATAGGACGGTCCCCATCGAAGTGACGTCGTAGCAACACAATGCGAAGCGCCCCATGGGTTGAGCGTGTGGGGCGCTCACCATTTGTGGTAGTCACATGGGCGAGGGATATCCACCAGAGGGAGGGAGCATGCCGCGATTCCTGATCGAGGCGCCGCACGACGCTGAAACGGCCGCGTGCGCCCGGGTTGTGAAGGCCTTCTTGACCTCCGGGTCGCACTTCGTGACACACGCCGACTGGGGTTGTATGGACGGGGATCACCGCGCCTGGATCATCGTGGACGTGGAGAACAAGGACGAAGCGCGAGCCATCATTCCGCCGACCATTCGTGCGGCATCAAGAATCATCGCGTTGAACTATTTTGCTTTGGATCACATCGAGGAGATTCTCAAGCAGCATGAATCTCCGTCCTCGTAGGGCTGCCGGACGGCAATGGAAAGAGGCGCGGCGATGCGCTCGCCACGCCTCACTCCCATCGAAGCACGATTACTTCTTCGCCATCTGCGACATCGCCTCGCGGCCGCGGCGAGCCAGCTCTTCGTTCGAGAGATCCTCTTTGTGCGTCGCGATCTCCCAGTAGTGACCGAAGGGGTCGACGAGTAATCCGTAACGATCTCCCCAGAACTGGTCGGCCACCGGCATTTTGGTTTCGGCGCCGGCCTCGAGAGCGCGGTTGAAGGTCGCGTCGACGTCGGGGACGTACATCATGAGATAGACCGGCGAGCCTCCCGACGAGGGCGCGATGCAGCCCATCTCCTTGAACTCGTCGTTCAACATCACGACGCCGTTTCCGACCTTGATCGTCGCGTGCATGATCGAGCCGTCGGGCATGTCGAACCGGCTCAGCTCCGTCGCGCCGAAGACTTTCTTGTAGTAGTCGATTGCCTTCGCGGCCCCCTTGACGGTGAGGTGCGGGATGACGCCGGTCATGCCTTCCGGAACTGGCTGCGCATTGCTCATGGCACGTCCTCCTGAGAAGTGTTCCTAGGGTCACTGAGCGTACGGTACCACGGGGACCGAAACTCGCTGCGACCCCCCCCACGGGCTGTCGGCTTTCGCTTCTGATTCGGTAAGAAGGCCCGCGTTCTACTCCGGCAGGCGAAGAATCTGGCGGCCTTTCGTTTCGACCCGGTCCGCGCCGGCCCCGGTCTGCGCGACCGCGCGCACCCAGTACAGCCCGGGTGACACCGCATTCCCGACATCGTTCCGACCGTCCCAGGTCACGACGCGCGTTCCGGCCTCGACCGGGCCGCTCAGGATCTCGCGCACACGTCGCCCCGCGACGTCGTAGAGGCCCATGCGTACGTCGACCGGCCGAGCCAGCAGGAGCTCGAACGTCACCGCACCTCGCGAAGGGTTGGGCCGCGCTGCGGAGAGCTCGAGCAGGCGGCGCCCGTGCCCGCCTTCGCCCTCCTCACCCGGATCCTCCACTCCCACGGTCGATGCCGTGAGCTCGAACGGAGACGCGGTCATGTCGGTGAGCACGTGATTCCAGGCGTCGACCAGGCGCAGGCGCCCGCTCAAAGTCGTAACGGGCGGGACCGTCCAGCGGAAGAACGAGTCCGTCACGCGGGTCGCGACCCGCTCCCAGTGCACCCCGTCGGGGGAGAAGTCGAGGTTCACCTCCTGCGTGTCCGAACCGCGGTCCCACTCCACGTAGAGATGGGCTCCGTGCTGGAATGGGCCGGGGGTCATGAACTCGTGGAGCGCGAACGCATTGCCCGGCGGCAGATCGCACACGCCTCGCATCGGGATCACGTCATCGGGATCGAAGCGCACGATCATCGCGTCCGGCGGGCCCGTGCTATCGAAGTTCTCGACTTCGACTGCCGAGACGAAGCCTCCGACATCGCGCGTCGGGCCGATCGTGAACGCGCCATCTCCAACCGTTCCCGTTCCTTCCCCGTAGAGGAACCGGACGAGTCCGCTCGGTCCTGTTGCCACGATGAGATCCGTGATTCCGTCCTGGTTGAAGTCCCCGCTCGCCAGGTCCTCGCAGCCTTCCGAAACGGAATAGACGATCGGCGACAGGAACGTACCGTCGCCGAAGCCGCCCGCCTGGCCTCCCAGGTGGATCGCGACCCCTCCGCCGTCGGTCGAACCAACCGCGAGATCGGTCGCTCCATCCTCGTTGAAGTCACTGGCGGCAATCGGGCGCGGTGCGCTCACGGAAGGCACCTCAGTCGCCGCCTCGAACGTTCCATCCCCCTTTCCCGGTGACGCGCTATGACCGAGCATGATCGAGACGCTGTTGCTCGAGGAATTCGTGACGGCAAGATCGGTCACACCGTCATCGTTCCAGTCACCCTGCACGAGGAAACGGGGCGCGGTTCCGACAGGGTACTCCGCGGACAACTCGAAGGTGCCGTCGCTTACGCCGTTCCCGAGGGGTTTGCCCAGGAGTACGACCACCTCGTTTCCACCGGTCACGGCCACAGCCAGGTCGAGAACGCCGTCCTCGTTGAAGTCGGCCACTTCGATGTCCTGGGGATCGACGCCGACGTCGTACGTGACCGGAGCGAAGAACGGGCCATCAGGGCCTTCTTCCTTGCCCTCGTTCCCACCGAGCGCGACGTGCATTCCGGTGCTCGTCGTGACCGCCAGGTCGAGTGCCACGTCGTCGTTGAAGTTCCCCGTCGCGATGCCGCGGCCTGCCCCGCCGATCGGCAGAATTGCGAGCGTGTCGTATGTCGTCGGCGCCAACGCGGTGAGAATCTGCGTGCCCCCGTCCACGACGAGCGCGAGGTCGAGGATCCCGTCTCCCGTGAAGTCCCCAGGCACGCCGCAGACGGGCTGATCGTGCACGGGCGCGCCCACACTCTGCCCGAGGAACGGGTTCGGGGTAATGGTCGAGAAGCCGCCGAAGTCCTCGATCAACCCGTCGCCGGTGGAACCGGCGAAGAATTGCAGACGCCAGCCCGCCGGCAGTTGGACGCCCTCGATGCGCGCTTCGATCTCGTTGCCGGCATACGCGCCCTGAGTTGCGCCGGCCGAAGTCCCAAGGACTTCAATGTCGGCCGTTCCCCCGGAGCCGCTCAGGGTGCGGAACACAATATCCACGAGTCCGTCGCAATCCGTATCGAGGCCCCAGGCATAGATCTCCTCCGGGCCGATGCCCGTTGCATCGGGGACCCGATGCTCGCCCTGGTTGAGCGGAGGCGTGCAGCCGACTCCGGGGCCTGCGAGTCCGTCGCCGTCCGCGTCGCCAATCGCTCCGGCCGTGCGCATGCCGAGGTAGAGGATCTCAGCGGTCGCGTCGTAGGCAACCACTGCAAACACGGCGTCGAACCCGTTCACGAAGTACGTGCCGATCGCGCACGGGACCTGCGGAGCCGTGCACGGGATGGTGAGTGGGTTTGTCTTGCAGATGTCCAGGTTGGCATCGGTCTCGACCATTCCGAGGTCGGCGTCGGCCCCGAGAAAATCGATGACGTCGTCGATGTCGCCATCGAGCACCGGGGGCTGAGCGAAGGCGGGCCCGGCAACGAACACGATGGAGATGGCGACGGCGCGGCGGGCCGCGCTGGACGGCAGCATTGCGACTCCCCTTGGACTGGGCGGGATTGAAACAAGCCCAGGGGATGAGGTTCGGCCAACAATCGGGGGGAGTCCGGAAAGGCAAATAGGATACTCCCATCGACCGTCGCCGGCCAGCCGACAGAATTTCCCTCGGCTCGAATGACGGCTAACCGACAGGCCCACGCGCAATTGGCGTGAGAGGTCGACGCTACGGTCGACGCTTCCGCTCTTTGATCACGTAGTTCAATTTGCTACGCTTTCGCGCCCCCCGATTTCCTATCTCTCCCTGGACGGAGGCGCTCGTGATTTCGCACGCCCGCATCGCTCCGACTTTCCTGTCCCTCCTTTCGCTCTCGTCGATCGTCACGCTTCCCGCGCACGCCGCGTGGCAGACGAACGGCAACGCCGTTTGCACTGCGACGGCTGCGCAAACCCTCCCGTCGGTCGTGAGCGACGGCGGGGGTGGGGCGATCATCGTCTGGCGTGACGTGCGTTCGGGAGGGGGCCTGGGCGATGTCTATGCCCAGCACCTGACGACCGACGGGAATGTCTCCCCGGGCTGGCCCGCGAACGGCATCGCGCTCGAGTCGTTGGCGACGACCGTGCTCACACCGGTCGCCGTGTCCGATGGTGCAGGCGGTGCGATCGCGGTCTGGCGGGATGGCCGCGGCGGCCTCTACGCGCAGCGCATCAACGGCGCGGGGACGACCCAGTGGACGGCGAACGGAGTTCGTCTCGCGTTTGCGTCGGTGACCAATTTCGAGGTGATCGCGGACGGGGCGGGTGGCGCGATCGCCGCCTGGGAGGATGCGCGCGCGGGTGGTGCGAACAAGGACATCTACGCGCGGCGCATCAGTGCGACGGGTGACACGCTGTGGACCGGAAACGGGAAGGCGGTGTGTACGTCGACGGGGAATCAGGTGTTTCCCACGCTGACCACGGATGGCGCCGGCGGAGCGATCATCGCGTGGGTGGACGAGCGTAACGGGGCAAATGCGTTCCGCCTGTTCGCGCAGCGCATCACGGGGGCCGGCGCGGAGTCCTGGACGGCGAACGGCATCCAGGAGGGCGGTTCGGGGAACGTGTTCAACGACGAGGATCTCGGCGCGGCGCCGGACGGATCCGGGGGCGCCTTCCTCGTCTGGACTGAATTCCGCACGGGCCAGTACCGCATCTTCCTGCAGCACGTGAACAGTGCGGGGGCCGTGGTCGCGGGATGGAACGGCGCGGGCCGCGAGGTGCCGACGGGTGTCGTCGATGCGGAGCCGAAGGTCATTCCGGACGGAAGCGGCAGCTGCATCGTCGCCACGTCGATTTTCGGAATCGAGGCGGTGCAGCTCGACAAGGTCGCGAGCAATGGCGCGCAACTCTGGACGCAGACCGTCTCCATGGTGAACGGTACCGACGGGCCCCAGGTGGTGTCCGACGGCGGCGGCGGGGCTTTTACGGCTTTTCTCTACGGCAATAACACCGAGGTGCATGCCTCACAGGTGGCGGCGGGCGGAAGCATTCCGGCACCCTGGCCCCCGGGCGGCCTCTCGATTTGCTCGACCACCGGGACCCGATTCGAAGTCGCGATGGCGGGAACGAGCGATGCGGATGCGATCGTCGCGTGGACGGACACGCGCAACCAGGCCACGACCAACTCGGACATCTACGCGACGAAGCTCGTCGGAGGCAGCTTCGTGGGCGTCGATCCGTTGCAGGAGAGTGCGCTTGCGCTCGAGAGGCCATTCCCCAATCCGAGTCGCGGGCCGTTGTCGGTTCGCTTCGTCCTGCCGGGTTCCGCACCGGCGACGATCGAGATCGTGGACGTCCGGGGACGAAGAATTCTTCAGCGCGACGTGAGCGGATTCGGAGCGGGCAGGCACACGATGGTCCTGGACGAGGGCTCGAGGCTCGGCGTGGGCATTCACTTCCTCAAGCTGCACTACGGCCGGATGGAGCGCACGACGCGATTCGCGATCGTGCGCTGAGGAGCTCCTCGCATCAAGTCCGGTAGGTCACGATCAGTCTTCCTGATTCAGTCGACTTCGCCTCGACGAGCTTGAGCGCCTGACGCTTCTTGATGCCTGCGAAGAGCGCCTTGCCGCCGCCCAGCAGGAGCGGGTGAATGATCAGCTTGAGCTCGTCGATCAAGCCCTCGTTCAGAAGGCTCACGACGAGTGTGGGACCTCCGACCACGTACATGTTCTTCCCGGGCTGCCCCTTGATGGTTCTCAACTCCACAATGTTCCGGATGATCCGCGCCGTCGGCGGCCACGAGACGCTCTCGAGGGCCGTCGACACGACATAGTGTGGTGACCTGGCGGCCAGCTCGGCGTACGCGATTTCACTCTTCGACGGGGGCCGGTCCGAGTACGGCGGGACTGCCTTGGGATCGGCGTGGATCGCTGCCCAGTACTCGCCGTAGCCCGGGTACATGCCGGATCCCTGGACGAACGCATCGACGTCCGGGATCAGTTGGATCGCATCGGCCCACGAGTCAACCCAGCTGGCCTCCCCCTGGTCTTCTCCCTGGGTGAAGCCGTCCAACGAGATCTGAAGGGCTGCGATCATCTCTCTCGAACTGTTCGGTGCCATGATGGCTCTCCTTCGTGCATCGGTTGCCAGCGACTCTCGACTCGACCTGCTGGTCTGATGCTCGTGAGATAGACTGAGTCGTCGCGAATCGAACGGGGCCTGGAGTAACAAATGTGACGGGATTCCGGTGGACTCACTGATCACGGCCGCGGCGCGGGCGCTCGCCGCGGGCGATCCCCTCGGCGCCCTGAAGCGGATCGCCCTGCGCGACGACGCCCCTGCGCTGGCGCTGCGGGGAATCGCCATGGCGCAGCTCGGCGATCTCGTCCGGGCGAGGGCGCTCCTGCGCCGCGCCGCTCGCGCCTTCGGCCCGAGAGAGGCGGTGGCCCGCGCGCGCTGCGTCGTCGCCGAGGCCGAGATTGCACTCGTCTCGCGCGACCTCGGCTGGCCGTCCATCACGCTCGAGGCAGCGCGTGTGACGCTCGAGGAGCACGGCGACCGCGTGAACGCCGCCCATGCGCGGCTTCTCGAGGTCCGACGCCTCGTCCTGATCGGCCAGCTCGACGAGGCTGAGCGTCGACTTGCCGAGCTCGATCCCACGCCTCTCTCCCCGGCGTCGAAGGCGGCGCACGCGCTGGTCGTCGCCGGAATCGCGCTACGACGTCTTCGCACGAAGGCAGCGCGCGCTGCGCTCGCTCGAGCCGAGCACGCTGCGCAGGAAGCGCGGATCCCTGCGCTGACTGCGGAAGTCGAGAGTGCACGACTCGTCCTGGACGCACCTGCGGCGCGCCTGATTGCGCGGGGCGAGGAGCGCCCACTCCTGCTCGAAGACGTCGAGGCGTTGCTGGCAACGAATGCGCTTGTCGTCGACGCCAGCCGAAACGCCGTGCGGGAGAAGGAGACGGTGGTCTCGCTCGCGAGACGTCCAGTGTTGTTCGCGCTTGCGCGGGCCCTGGGCGAAGCGTGGCCGGCGGACGCCCCGAGAGACGCGCTCGTTGCTCAAGCGTTCGGATCGAAGCTCGCCGATGCGTCCCATCGCGCGCGCTTGCGCGTCGAAGTCGGGCGCCTGCGGACGGTGCTCCGGAGGCTGGCTGACGTGAGCGCGACCAAGCGGGGGTTCGCGCTCCTGCCGCGCCGCGCCCGCGAGGTCGTCGTGCTGGCACGGCCCGTCGAAGAGGAACACGCGGCCGTGCTTGCCTTTCTCGCCGACGGGGAGTCGTGGTCCACCTCGGCGCTGGCGTTGGCACTCTCGGCCAGCCCGCGAACGGTGCAGCGCGCGCTCGGCTCCCTTGCGGCCGCCGGAAAGGTGCAGGCCTTCGGGCGCGGGCGCGCCCGTCGTTGGATGACGCCGCCGATGCCCGGAGTCGCGACGACCTTGTTGCTCCCCGCCCCTCTCCCGATGGACTAGGCTGTGTTCATGCGCAAGGCGAACGCCGAGATCCTTCGCGAGTACGGCCCCTTTCCGGGCGTCGACCACGTGCATGGCGTCACCTACGACGGCCAGCGCGTGTGGTTTGCGGCGGGAGACCGGCTGAACGCCTTCGATCCGGCCAGTGGGAAGGTGGTGCGCTCGATCGGGGTCGCCGCGCATGCTGGAACGGCCTTCGACGGCCGGCACCTGTTTCAGCTCGCCGAGGATCGCATCCAGAAGATCGATCCGAAGACCGGCCAGGTGCTCGGGACGATCCCCGCGCCCGGCGGGGGCGGCGACTCGGGGCTCACCTGGGCCGAAGGAACGCTCTGGGTGGGTCACTATCGGAACCGGAGAATTCATCAAATCCATCCCGAAACCGGGGCCATCCTGCGCACCATCGAGTCCAACCGCTTCGTCACCGGCGTCACCTGGGTCGACGGAGAACTCTGGCACGGCACATGGGAAGGGGACGAAAGCGACCTGAGACGCGTCGATCCTCGAACGGGAGAGGTGCTCGAGAAGCTCGAGATGCCGCCCGGAGTGATCGTGTCGGGACTCGAGTCCGATGGTGGCGATCGGTTCTTCTGCGGAGGCGCAAAGAGCGGGAAGGTCAGGGCCGTTCGTCGGCCGAAGTGAAGCTCCGCGGCACCGCAGCGTTGATCCGCGCATTCATCGAAATCCCGTCACACTTGTCACTCTCCACTGTTCGCACATCCGACATCCAATGACCAGCGACCGCCAAGCATCACTCGGGTCGAGTCGAAAATCGGTATGGACGAACAGGAGGAGCCGGACATGGTGGACATTCTGCATCGAGTCGGAATCAAGTCGTCCCCGGACGACACCTACAAGGCATTGACCAACCGCGAGCGCCTCGCTGCATGGTGGACCCACAACACGCAGGGGGAAGGCAAGGTTGGCGGAGTTCTCCAGTTCCGCTTCGGGGCCGGCGGCTTCGACATGAAGGTGCTCGAGCTCGACCCCGCCACGCGCGTGCTCTGGCAGGTGGTCGACGGGCCCAAGGAGTGGATCGGCACGAAGGTGAGTTTCGACCTCAAGACGGAAGGGGACTTCACCATCGTCCTCTTCAAGCACCAGGGCTGGAAGGAACCGGTGGAGTTCATGCACCACTGCAGCACCAAGTGGGCCATCTTCCTGATGAGCATGAAGTCGCTTCTGGAGACGGGGAAGGGCTCCCCGGACCCGAACGATGTCAAGATCGACAACTGGAACTGAAGTTTTGCCGAAGCGCCCGCCGACGCCCTGAGAGTCGCAGGTCGGCGGGCGTTCCTCGCGCGGGACAAGCCCGCGACTTGGAGGTCATCGAAAATCCTGCATCAGCTTCTCTAGCGCTTCTGAGCCAGGACAGAGGGACTCGAAGGGGACTTGGACCAAGGGCGTGTCGTTCGTGTTGCTCATTTCGTGCATGTCGGGGACGGACTCGTCCAGGTACAGGAGCCCGGTCGGAATCACCCCCTGGGTCCGCTGCTCCTGCAGGTACTGAAAGACTTTGGCCCGGTCGCCTGGGTCGTAGCCGTCCGAAACGGCTGAAAAGCGCACGAGGCTGCCGTCGTGCATCGCAATCGTGGTCACACCTTTTTCTCCGATCGGAGCCGAGATCTCCTCGGCGGGTGCAACAAGGTCGGCCTGGGCGACCGGCCTTTCGTGCCTGCGGGTGTACAGGTAGCTCTTGGTGGAACCCTCGTGGTCGTTGAAGGTCACGCAGGGGGAAATGACGTCCACCAGCGCCAGCCCGCGGTGCTTCATTGCTGCCTTCAGAATCGGCACGAGCTGCTGCTTGTCGCCCGAGAAACTTCGAGCGACAAACGTCGCGCCGATGGATAGCCCGAGAAACACCGGATCGATTGGGGCCATCTGGTTCTCCTCGCCCTTCTTCATTTTCGATCCGACATCCGCCGAGGCAGAGAACTGCCCCTTGGTCAGCCCATAAACGCCGTTGTTCTCAATGACGTAGAGCATCCGAACATTTCGGCGGATGGCGTGAGACAGCTGTCCCAGTCCGATCGAAAGGGAATCGCCGTCCCCGGAGATGCCGATGTAGGTGAGCTCCCGGTTGGCGGCCGCCGCGCCGGTAGCGACGGCGGGCATACGGCCGTGCACGCTGTTGAAACCATGGGCGCCGGACGCAAAGTAGGTCGGGGTCTTGGACGAGCAGCCGATGCCGCTCATCTTGGCGATCCGATGCGGCTGGATTGATAGCTCCCAGAGGGCACGGATCAAGGCGGCGGTGATCGAATCGTGCCCGCAGCCGGCGCACAACGTGGACATCGCGCCCTCGTAATCGCGGACGGTCAGCCCGACGTCGTTCTTCTGCGATCCCGGAGGGGCGGCTACAGGCTTGGAGATCGATGGCATCTGGGTCCTCAGCCTTCCGCGCCGCTCAGGGCTTCCGGCATGCCCCCGAGACCGCGTGCGGTTCCACCGTCCGGTCTTCCCATGGCCGAGAGGAAGCCCTCCACGACTTGACCGGCACTCAGGGGAAAGCCGCCGTAGAAGAGCAGCGACTTGAGCTTCTCCTTGGGGACGTTGGTTTCCAGCGCGATCAGGGACCTCAGCTGGTGGTCGCGGTTTTGTTCCACGACGTAATTGAGGTCGTGAGCATTCAAGAACGTTTCCACCTCGGCGCCGAACGGGAAGCCGCGGATACGCATGTAGTCGCAGAGGATTCCCTGCTCTGACAAGAGATCGAGAGCCTCGCGGACGGCCGCGTCGCATCCGCCGAGGGTGACGAGGGAGAAGAGAGCTTTCTTCTTCCCCTTTCCGTTCCGGGACGACTCGATGACAGGCGGGGGGATGAACCGGGCGGCGGCGCGGTGCTTCTCGGCGAGCCGGTCGACCACGGCCTGATACTCCTCGGGAAGCTCGGTGTAGCCGCCCAGCCGATTGTGCCCAGATCCGCGCGTGAGATACGCCCCCTTCGGAGAGAAGCCCGGAAGCGTGCGGGGCGTCACGAAATGCTCGTCCTCGTCGGCGTAGCGGTGGAAGTGGCCCAGTTTCTCGATCTGCTCGGGGGTGAGCACGCGACCGCGCTCGGGCTTGTAGTCGTCGTTCCAGGCCAGGCGAGGCACCACCCAGTCGTTCATCCCGATGTCCAGATCGCTCATGAGAATGACCGGGGTCTGGAATTTTTCGGCCAGGTCGAACGACTGAACGGCGAACTCGAAACACTCGGCCGGATGAGCCGGGAACAACAAGATGTGCTTGGTGTCGCCGTGCGACGCGTAGGCGCAGAGAAGCAGGTCGGCCTGCTGGGTTCGAGTCGGCATTCCCGTGGACGGGCCGACCCGTTGCACGTTGACGAGGACGGCCGGGATTTCGGCATAGTAGGCGAGCCCGAGAAATTCGTTCATCAAGGAGATCCCCGGCCCCGCCGTGGAGGTGAAGGCACGTGCGCCGGCCCAGCCCGCGCCGATGACGATTCCGATGGCCGCGAGCTCGTCTTCGGCCTGCAGAATCGCGAAGTTGTTCTTCCCGGTTTGCGGGTCCTTGCGGTAGCGCTCACACAGGCCTCTGAACGACTCCATCACGGAAGTCGCGGGCGTAATCGGATACCACGCCGCGACCGTGCAACCCGCATAGAGCGCTCCCAGTGCGGTGGCCGTGTTCCCGTCGATCAGGATCTTGTCGTCGTTGGCGTTCATCCTCTGCGTCCGGAACGCGAGCGGACACTCGAAGGTCTGCCTGGCGAAGTCATAGCCCAGCTTCAACGCCTTGTGGTTGGACTCGAGCAAGGCCTTCTTCTTCCCGAACGTTTCCTGCAAAAGCTCTTCGACCACGCTCAGCTCGATGTCCAGAAGAGCGATCAGGCTGCCCGCGTAGGCGATGTTCTTCATGAGAATCCGTTCGCGGGGCTCCCTGAAGTGTTCGACGCAGAGCTGAGCCAGCGGAACGCCCAGGAAAGTCACGTCCGGACGCAGGAGGCGCTTGTCGAGAGGCCAGGTCGAGTCGAAGAGCAGATAGCCCCCCTCGCGAACCTCCTGGATGTCGCGCGCGTACGTCTGTGCGTTCATCGCCACGATCAAGTCATAGTCCAACGCCCGGGAGGTTCGGCCGTCCTTGTTCACTCGGACTTCATACCAGGTGGGGAGCCCCTGGATGTTGGACGGAAAGAGGTTCTTGCCGGAGACGGGAATCCCCATCCGGAAGATCGCCTGCATCAGGAGCCCGTTCGCGGAGGCCGAACCGGTGCCGTTGACGTTGGCCAGCTTGAAGGCGAAGTCGTTTACTCGGGCGTTGGCTTGGGGCATGAGCCGTTCTTCGCGTACGGCAATAGAATGTCCGAAAGTTGCATGTCCCAGGCGGCGGTGGGACAACGTTCGGCGCAGAGTCCGCAGTGCACGCAGATGTTCTCGTCCTTGAGCATCACCCTTTTCGTCTGGGGCAGCTCCTCGGAGACGAAAAGAGCCTGCTCGGGGTTCTGGGCGGGGGCCGTGAGCCGGTTCTTCAGATCCTTTTCCTCGCCGTTGGGCGCGATGGTCAGGCAGAGCACCGGGCAGACGTCGATGCAGGCGTCGCACTCGATGCAGCGCGGAGCGTCAAAGACAGTCTGCGCGTCGCAATTCAGGCAGCGCTCCACCTCACGGGCCGTCTGCTCGGGCGTGAAGCCGAGCTCCACCTCGACGGACAATTCCTGGAAGCGCTTGACCAGATCGACATGCTTCATCTTCTGGCGGTGGACCGGATTGAAGTCGTTGGAATAGCTCCACTCCGAGATTCCCATCTTCTGACTCATGAGATTCAGGCCGCGGGGCGGCCGCACGGTCACCGGCTGACTCTGCGCATACTGATGAATGGAGATCGCGGCTTCATGTCCGTGGGCGACGGCCCAGATGATGTTCTTCGGGCCCCAGGGCGCGTCGCCGCCGAAGAAGACGCCGGGGCGCGTGGACATGAAGGTGGTCCCGTCCACGACGGGCAGGTCTTCCTTGCCGAATTCGATACCGATGTCCCGCTCGATCCAGGGAAAGGCCGCCTCCTGACCGATGGCCAGGATCACGTCATCGCAGGGGAGAATGACGGAATCGATTGTCCTCGAGTTTCTGGCGTCGGTGTCCCATTCGAGCCGCTCGAATTCCATTCCGACCAGCTTCCCGTGTTCCAGCACGAAGCGCTTCGGTGCATGGTTGACGAGGATCTCGATTCCTTCCTCTTCGGCATCTTCCAGCTCCCAGGGTGAGGCTTTGAAGAAACCTCGCGGGCGGCGGGCCATCACCTTGATGTCCCGGCCCCCCAATCGTCGCGACGAGCGGCAGCAGTCCATGGCGGTATTGCCGACGCCGATGATCAACACCCGCTCGCCGATCTTGTCGATGTGCTTGAACGCGATGGACTCGAGCCAGTCGATGCCGATGTGGATGTTGGCGCTCGCCTCGTCGCGTCCCGGGAGTTGCAGATCCTTGCCGCGCGGCGCGCCGCTGCCGACGAAGACGGCGTCGAATCGATCCTCGAGGAGCGCTCGCATGCTCGTCACCGGAGAGTTGTAACGAACATCGACCCCCATGTCCAAGATGGCATCGCACTCTTCCTGGAGCACCTTCTCGGGGAGGCGGAAGGACGGGATGTTGGTGCGCATCAGCCCTCCCGGCGTCTCGTGCTTCTCGAACAGCACGACGTCGTAGCCCAGGGGCATCAGGTCGTTGGCCACGGTCAGGGATGCCGGACCGGCTCCGATCAGGGCCACACGCTTTCCGTTCTTCCGGGCCGGAACTTTGGGCAGGAGATGGCCGATCTCCCCCTTGAGGTCGGCGGCCACCCGCTTGAGCCGGCAAATGGCGACGGGTTTGTCACCTTCGAGCCGCCCGCGCCGGCAGGCGGGCTCGCAGGGCCGGTCGCAGGTACGGCCCAGGATGCCGGGAAAGACGTTCGACTCCCGATTCAGCATGTAGGCGTCGGTGTAACGCCCCTGGGCAATCAAGCGGATGTATTCCGGCACGTTCGTGTGCGCCGGACAGGCCCATTGGCAATCGACGACCTTGTGGTAGTAGTCGGGATCTTGCGTATCGGTTGGTTTCACTTGGCGATGATCGTCTAAGACGGGTGTCACCTCAAGAGGATCTGAGACTCGGGCCCGCGGGGCCGTCCGCGAAAGCCAGTGGGGGCGGACACGGGCGTTCGGGTTCGCGGGGGGCACCTCGATCGGAGTCGTTTCCCCGATTTTGCCCCCCGCAAACGCGCCATGCTCAACTACTTGTCATCGCCCGATGTGAGCGCCTTCCCGTCTAGGGAAGCCAGACGAAGCGTTGCAGCAGCGTCCCCTGCTCGGACGCCAGCTTCAGCAGGTAGATTCCCGGCGCGCTTCGAACGCCCTGGTTGTCCTCGCCGCGCCACAGAAGCGCATGACGCCCAGCCGGTCGCGGCCCCTCGTCGAGGGTTCGGACCCTCCGCCCGCGGACATCGAAGATCGCCGCATGGACCGTTCCCGGCCGCGGGAGGGCGTACTCCGAGCGCACGAGCCCGCGGCCCGGATTCGGTGCCACGGGAGCGAGAGACAGGCGCTCGGGGGCCGATTCGGCCGAGACCGAGGCCGCCATCGCCACTTCGAGATGAACCTGGACCGGGAATGGATCCTCGTCCTGATCGTTGCTCTCGACGACGACGAGCGCATCGTACGTTCCCGGGGTGAGGTCAGCCGCGTTGAACGTGAGCACGATCTCCGCGGACGAGCCGGGCGACACGCTCCCGGTGAGCGGATTCGCGGTCAGCCACGGGAGCCCAGCCAGGCCGTACAGAATCATGTTCGAGTGCAGGGTCGAGATCGGGGTTCCCAACTGGGGTGCGTAGAACTCGAGCGGTTGCGTGCCGGCAATCACCCTTCCGATCCCGAAGCGGTAATCGATCAGCGTAGCCCGGTCGATCCGGTCGTCCGCAATGACCACCGAGGCCTGAGGCGGAATGTTGGTGAGGTACGCAAGGCTCGCGTACGATGCGTCGAACGATGCCGGAAGTCCGGCGGCCAGCGGATGAGCCGGGAGCAGGACGATGTTTCGTTCTCTCGGATCGCTGACGATCCCGACCCCGCCCGGCAGCGTCACGAGACTGGCATTTCCACCGTGGAATCCCCACCCCGCCGCGTGGAACTCGAGGCGCCCCCCGTTCTGGACGTACGTGGCGAGCTGGACCGCTTGCGCGGCCAGGTTCGTGTAACTCTGGGTGAATTGGTCGCCAGCGACGATCACGCTCCGATAGGACCCGAGATTCACGAACGGCAGCTCTGCCGTCCCCACGACATCGAAGGCTATCCCGTTCGCGGCGAGCACATCCTGGTTCGACGTTCGTCCCCACGGCAGCACATCCTGCACCAGGAGTACGCTGGCTTCCCCGGCGGTGTCCGGCTGGGATAGCGTGGGAACGTAGCCGGGAGGAGCCTGATTCGTCCTCTGATCGGTCGCGGTTTCGGCGATCATCCCGGCAGACTGCCCGCTTCGAACGCCCGCCACCCTCGCCAATCCGCTAAACACATCCTGAAACGAGATCGTGAACTGGAGGTCGGTGCCCCCCGTGTTCGAGAGCGTCAGGTTCCGGGTCGTGCTCTCGCCGCTTCCCAGGGCAACGTCGATGGACGTCGGAGTCACGTCGATCTCGGGTGGCACCCGTCCCTCCGCATGCAGCGGAACCAAAATCGTGGGATCGTTCGGGTCGTTGCTATGCAGCGTGAGCACGCCGGTTTCCTCTCCGGCGTCGACAGGGCTGAAATCGACAGCCAGGCTCAGGCTCGCCCCCGGTTCCAGCACGAAGCCCGAGGGATCCGTCTGGAACTCGGCCGGTGAAATCTCGACCCCGCTCACGGTCAGGAGGTCGGTTCCCACGTTCTCCACCTCGACCGACAGCGTGCCCGTTTCCCCGATCAGCACCACACCGAAGTTGAGGTTCGATGGCTGGACCGCAATGTTCGGCACTCCGATCACCTGCATCCGGGCGGGCACCGACAACACGGGCTCGTCCGGGTCGTTGCTCTGCACGAGCACCTGGGTTTCAAGGATGCCGGCCGGGGCTCCCTCGGAACGGAACTGGATGGTGACTTCGAGGGTCGACCCAGCCGGTACGCTCCCCTCGCGCGGATCCGCAGAGATCCAGGAGAGCGTGCTGCCGGAGAGGGTGTACGGAATCAGCCGCGAGTGCAGGATCGCGATCGGAGTTCCTGTGTCATAGGAGGCGGAATACTCGAGCGGTTGGCAGGCCACCACCACGCGTCCGAACCCGCGCGGGTACTCGGCGAAGGTCGGGCGTAGGAGATCGTCACCGATCACGACGCTCGCGGCGGGTGGGAGGTTCGTGAGAAAGGCAATGCTCGGGGGAGGACCGAAGAAGCTGGCCGGAAATCCGGTGACGAGTGGATGATCCGGCATGAGGACGTGGTTCATCGTCGAGTTGAAATATGCGATTCCCACTCCGCCCGGAAGAGTCACCAGGCTTGCGTCCCCGCCATTCCAGCCCCATCCGAAGGCATGGAACTCGAGCTGCCCGCCGTTCTGGACGTAGGCGTCGAGTTGCGCCGCCCGCGCGGCGAGATTGACATACGTCGCCGTGTACTGATCTCCGGGCACGATCACGACGTCGTAGGCTTCGAGATCGACCAGCTGGAGTGCGGTGCTCGGGATCACATGGTAGGGAATCCCGATTCCCTCGAGGGCCATCTCATTGGCCATGGTGCCCCAGGGCTGCGCATCCTGAACGAGGAGCACGCGCGCGTCCCCTTCGGTACGGGGGGTTGAAGCGGACGGCACGTAGTCTGCCGGAGCTCGATTCGACGGCTCGATCGGGCGCCTTGATTCCAGGCTCGGAACGCTTCGAACCGTCGTCTCGTGCACGGCCGCTCCGAGATCATTCCCGAACCCGATCGCGAACGTGAGATCGCTGGCTCCGGTGTTCGTAATGGTCAGGGTCCGGGCCAGGCTGTCTCCGCTCATGACCGCCACGGAGAGCGATTCCGGCGCGACGGCGATGTCCGGCGGGAGGATGCCCTGGCCGCGCAGGGCCACGGCAAGCGCGGGCGTGTCGGGGTCGTCGCTATGGACCGTCAGAGAGCCGACGGCCTCGACTGCCACGGAGGGAGCGAAGTTGACGGCCAGGATGCGCCGCGCTCCGGGGGCCAGCGTGAAGCCCGAGAGGTCGGTCCCGAACGCCGGAGGAGCGATCTCGACGTTGCTCACGGTCAGCAGGTCCGTGCCGATGTTTCTCACTTCCACGGATTCGCTCGCCGCCAGTCCCACGAACAGGGTGCCGAAGTCGAGGCTTTCCGGCGCCGCCGCGATCTGCGGGATGCCGATCACGCGCAGGTGAGCGGACACCACGCCCCTGGACTCGTCGGGATCGTTCGAGTCGAATGCGACCGAGCCGACATACATGCCGCCCAGCAGACCTTCGCTGTGGAACGTGATTTGAGCTTGCGTGGCGCCACCGGCGGGAGCTCCGCCCGTGATCGGGGCGACGGTGAGCCATTCGGGCCCCACGCCCGATTGCTCGAGGAATTCGTTCAGGATCCCAAGCGTCGTCGGGTTGTCGATGTAGCCGCCTTCCTGGCCGGCGTACAGGAGGTAGTAGAGACGCGAGCCCGTCAAGCCGAACACGCGGTGGAAGTCGTTGTCCGTGTTGGGCGCCCACTCGTGGTTCACGCCCTCGGCGTCGCGCAGGATGACAAGATGATTGACCGAGGGATCGAATGCGTTGAACACGCGTTTGACGAAACCACGATAGATCGAGCCCCCGACGAACTGCTCGAGGATCGCTGCGTCGACATTCCCGCCGTTGTCCGCTCCCAGGTTGCCCGTGATATCGAAGTTCGTGGCGCCATCGAGATCGGCCACGAACACGAACAGACCGGGGTACTTGCGCGTGAAATAGCGGCCGCCCGGTCCCACGAATGGGCTCGTCCGAATCACCCCATCCGAATACTCGAGAGCCGATCCGAGGTTCGTGCCCAGGAGATTACCGAAGTCGTACATGTCGTTCCCGCCGTCGCCTATCCCTGTCCCGTTGACGCCCTCGGAAAAATCAAAGCGGTTCGGGATGAGGGCGGTCACCTGGGCGAAGTTGGCATCGAGCGCATGCAGGACGTCTTCGAGCGAGGGTTCGAGGAAGCCATTGGTTTCACGCGGCGAAAGCGTGCGCAGCGCCAGGGTCGAGCCTGCTGGAACGCCCGGCGCTTCCGGGGCAGCCGACACGACCGGGGCGACCTTGCCTCCTGCCCAGGACTCGCCCGTTGCCCGCGGTTCCTTCGTTGCGGGGTGGGGGTTCGTCGAAGCCATCACGGGGCTTGCCACGACCACCGCTCCGGAGTCGGCGATGCCTGCGACGGACGCTCTCCACACCAGGGGTCCCTGTCCGTGGTTCGAAATCGTGACCTCGCGGGTCGCGGTTTCGTTCGGTCCGAGCTCGGCGAAGACCTCCTCCGGGGCCAGAGCGATGTCGGGCGGCAGGGTGCCCAGGCCGTTCATGCTGAACGTGCGGACCGGCAGGTCGGGATCGTTGCTCGCAATCGACAGCGTGCCCGCGGCCGGGCCGGTCGCGCTCGGACAGAAGGTCACGGGGAGCATGGCCCTTGCCCGGGGCGCGAGCGTGAGATTCGTGAGAGCCGGAACGAAGTCGGGAGAATTCGATCCGATCGTGTGCACCACCAGAACGTCCGTGCCGGAGTTCTCGAGCTCGATCGCCATGGTTCGGCACTGCCCGAGCAAATTCACACCGAACGCAACCGGGTCCGCGCTCAGGTGGTAGGAGAGTCGCAAGCGGTGCCGTTCCGTGCCACAGAACGGATCCACCGCCGGGGAGTTCTGGATCAGCGCATGCACGACTCCGTCCGCGGCGTACGCCGCGAGCTGGCCGGCGTCCAGGTGGAAATCGCCACTGTCCGGCTGGCAATCGATGAAGACTTCTCCCACGGACCCGAGGAGGCTCCCTTCGACGTAGAGGCTCGCGGTTTCCGAAAAGTCACCAAAGTCACCATCGACATGCAGGTTCAAGTCTCCATCGGCGGGAGGCGTTTGCGGGAGGAGGAGATCGTGCGTCGTCGTGGCTCCGGACTGGGAGTAGGTCTGGACCGACTCCACGACCTGCAGTTCGCCTCGAACCGTGAGATGGGGTACCCCGGTGACGTCCATGTGCGCCGGCACCCTCGTCTCGACCTCGTCCGGATCGTTGCTTCGCACCTGGATCAAGGCGTCGTAACCGCCGCCGAGGAGATCGTCGGCATTGAATTCGATCGCGATTTCGGCCGTCCCGCCCGCCGGTACTGTTCCTTGTACGGGCTCGGCCGACAGCCAGGGGACGCCGCCGCCGGAGAGCGAATACGGGATGAGCCGGGAGTGGAGGATCGAGATCGGATTCCCCGGCTGGGGGGCGTAGAACTCGAGCGTCTGACAGGACACGACCACGCGCCCGAGGCCGAGGTAGTACTCGGCGAGCGTGACCCGGCCGACTTCGTCGGTGGTCACCACCTGCGCGTGAGCCGGCACGTTCGACAGATAGCTATGGCTCGCGCTGTTCCCGAAGAACGCGCTGGGCAGCCCCTGGACGAGCGGATGATCCGGCAGGACGATGAAGTTGGTCCCCGCGGAATAGGGGGTGATCCCCACGCCACCCGGAAGCGTGACGACGCTCGCATCCCCACCCTGAAACCCCCAACCGGCGGCGTGGAACTCGAGCTGCCCGCCGCCCTGAACGAAGTCGTCGAGACGGTCCGCCTGGGATGCGATGTTGAGGTAGCTTGAGGTTGACTGATCGCTCGCGACGATGATCAGGCGGTAGGTGTCGAGATCGATCGAGCCCAGCTGCGCGGTGCCGGTAACGTCATAAGCGATGCCGTTCGCTTCAAGGACAACCTGGTTCGCGTTTTGGCCCCAGGGCAGGAAGTCGTAGACCAGTAGCGCCTGAGCCCCACCCACGGTACGACCGGCGAAGGCGGTGGGCACGTACCCGGCCGGAGTGCGGTCGGTACGCGGTCTTGCCTCGGCCCCCGACGACGGGTCCTCGATCGGCACCGTGCGCACGTTCACGACCCGGGGCGCGGCGCCTCCCACCTCCCGCAGGGCGATCGAGAATTCGAGATCGCTGAATCCCGTGTTCGAGATCGTGAGCATCCGTGTGACACGCTCCCCGCTCAGAAGACCGACCAGGAGCGACTCCGGCTGAACCGCGATGTCGGGAGGCAGGAGGCCCTCGCCGTGCAGCGCGACCGTGACCTGCGCCTCGTCGACGTCATTGCTGTGCACGGTGAGGGATCCCGGGAACACGCCGGGGGTTGCGGCCAGGAAGCGCACGGGAAGTCGCCGGGTTTCTCCCGGAGCGAGGCTGAAGCCCGAAGTCTCGGTCTCGAACTCGGACGGCGTGATGTCGACCCCGCTCACGATGAGGAGATCCGTGCCCGCGTTCCGAACGTCCACCGTGTCGTAAAGGGCCACGCCCACGAAGGGGTGGCCGAAGTCGAGAGAGTCCGGTTCCACGCTTATGTCGGGCGCGCCCGTGACGTGAAGTTGGGCGGTCACGTCGACGCGGCTCTCGTCGGGATCGTTGCTGAGAATTGCCAGGTGGGATTCGTAATCGCCGCCGTTCAGACCCGCGGCGTCGAAATTCACAGCCAGATCGAGCGCCCCGCCCGCGGCCACGCTGCCCGAGGCAGGGTTCGCAGTCAGCCAGCGCAGGTTCCGGTCCGTGATCAGGGTCTGGTAGTAGGCAACGGGTAAGCCGTAGGCATCCGGAGGCACGAACTGGGACGGGGGCGGAGGGACCCCGTACGGTGGGGCCCAGGTCGCTCCCGCTCCGGCGATCAGTTGTCCGAAGGACGCCGTGATGGGATAGACGGGCAGGAAGTCGGAGCCGAAGTAACCGCTCGCTTCCTCGAACGACGCCAGGATCAGATAGAAGCGACCCTCCATGAGCGGAACGTCCACCGTTCCGGAGCTGTACCAGCCGAGCCCGGGCCCCGCACTCGGCAGATGGGAAACACTGATCAGGTCGAAATTTCCGACCGCCGCCGCGCCCTCGTAGACCAGGAACCACATGCGGGTGGCGAAGTTTGGCCCGAGGAAGAGGCGATGCTCGCGCAGCAGGCGCTCGGTCGTGCACTGAAAGATGTTGCCGCGCATGCGCGTTCCGCCGAAGAAGCTGATCGCGGTATTGCCAAACACCTCCTCCGTGGGCGAGAGCACGATCCGGCCCGGAGCGGCTTCGACGGCCGCCCTGCCGGAGACACGGGAAGCGAACGCGTCGCGATCGGTGGGAGCGACTTCGACGTTCGCCGGGAGCGAGACCCTGGCCGCGGCGAGCTGCTCGAGAGGCATGGGCGTGCCGCGCCCGAGCAACGTCTGCGAGGCCCCTTGGGCAGCCGGAAGGATGTCGACCGTCACGCCTTCGACGGATTCCACGTCGGTTTCGAAGACGAGATCGCTCACCCCGTGGTTCGCAATCGTCACGGTCCGGGTTGCGGTCTGTCCCGTGAACAGGTCCGCCGACACAGACAAGGGCGACACTTCGACGTCCGGGGGACCGAGCGTCGTGCCCAGGGCCTTGTTCGACAGCACCGAGGCCGTGCCGAACTCGTCGTGGGTACGGATCGCAAAGTGATAGGTCGTGGAAAAATCGAGATTCGGGACGATCATCTCCTGAGCTGAACCTGCGGGGAGCGGAGTCGGGGTGCCCGACGCGGCCGTCGCGCTCAAGAAGTTCTCCTCGGTGATCTGCGAAGTCGAGTAACGCACGTCATAACGCGCGGCCGTGCCGAGTGGGCCGTCGTCCCCAGGGGCGGTCCAGTGGAGGGTGACGTTTTGCCCACCGGTCGAGGCGACGGAAAGATCCGAGATCGCACCCGGAGGGATCGAATCGGCTTCCGCGATCACCATGAACGCGTTGAGTCGCGAGCCGCTCAGCACGCGGCCGGCCAGTGCCGGAAGGGGATCCGCACGGGACAGGAGCAGGGACTTGGCGGCGTCCGGGTCCATGGCGGGGAAGCGTCCGAGCATGAGCGCGAGCGCTCCGGAGACATGGGGTGCGGCCATCGACGTGCCGTTGAATGTCGCGTAGCCCGCGCCGGGCACGGTGCTCAGGATGCCTTCGCCCGGGGCGGCGAGGTCCACGGAAACGACGCCAAAGTTCGAGAAACCCGCCAGGACATCGTTGTGGGTCGAGGCCGCCACGGCCACGATGCGGGGAAGGTCGTATGCAGACGGATAGAACGGGAACACGTCCGTGTCCAGGGCGGCATTGCCCGCCGCCGCTACGAAAAGCCCGCCCGCGTTGTTGAACGACTCGATGGCAGAGCGGAGCAACTCCGAGTTGCCTGTTCCTCCCCAGCTCGCACTGATGATCTGAACGCCCATCGTCCGGGCGTAGTCGACCGAGGCGATCGCGCCTTCGGTCGATCCCGATCCGAACGCGTCGAGGAACTTGATGGGCAGGATCCGGACCTGCCAGGAAACTCCGGCAACTCCGATTCCATCGTTTCCCACGGCCCCGATCGTGCCGGAGCAATGCGTCCCGTGCCCCGCGTCATCAAACGGGTCATTGTCGTTGTTGACGAAATCCCAGCCACGAACGTCGTCCACGAAGCCGTTGCCGTCGTCGTCCGTGAAGTTGCCCGGAATCTCGTTCAGGTTCGTGAACATGTTGGGGGCCAGATCGGGGTGGGTGTAGTCGACCCCGGTATCGATCACTCCAACCAGGACGGACGGGGACCCGGTGAACACGTCCCAGGCCTGGACCGCGGAAATATCGGCCCCGGGCGTGCCGCCGGTCTGGCCCGTGTTCTGCATGCCCCAGAGCTGGCTGAACATCGGGTCGTTGGGGACGAAGCAGGACCGGTAGATGAAGTTCGGTTCGATGACCTCGACCGCGGGGTGCGTTCGATAACGCGCCAGCGCCTCGTCCACCGAAGCGTTCGAGATCCGAAGGTATTCAATGCGCAGCTTCGTGAACTGACGCACGCGGTCCGCCCCGAGGTCGTCCTTGATTGCCTGAATGCTTGCGGCGGACGCGGTCGGGCGGAAACGAACCAGGACCTCGCCGGGCCTGTAGTCCTGCGCCGCGGCGGGAAGAGCGGGAACGAGGCCAAGAGTGAACAGCACGAGCGCGGCGAGGAACGCTCGGGAGCGGTTCCGTCGAACGGGACAACGCATGATCTCCCCCTTCTCAGCGTTCCTACCGGTAGATGGCCTTGATCGATCCCCAGGTTTCGGCACGCGTCGGAGTCGTCGGGCTCGTGTGCATTCCGAGGTACAAGTTCGCGGGGGGCCCGCCGCCAAAGTCGCCCTGGGCCCCAGGCGGGTTGATCCAGATCCGGTCGTGGGAAGATCCGAGCGTCGGGGGCCCGAACGCCAGAAGACCGGTCTCGCTGTCGCTGAACGCCACGCCGAGCCAGACGTCGCCTGCAATCAGGGATCCGGGCGGGACCTCGATGCGAAACGCGCGCAGCCCGTCGGGCAATCTGGAGATCAGGTACGGTCCGGCAACGACTGGACCGGGGTCGGGATCCCCGGGCAAGTTCTCGTACAGCGTGACGAGCGCATCGACGAAGCCGGAACTCGGCTTGAAGTAACCGAAATCGAACGCGCACAGGGTCTCAACGGCCGGCGACGCGGCATGAAGATCGTCGGCGAGCTCCACCCCCGCTCCGACCGGGAGATACGACGTCGTTCCGTTGGACTCATTCAAATAGATGGCCAGGCAAGCCGGTTCGCGGTCGATCCCGAAATCAGCGGGGGTGAGGGGGCTCGGAAGAGGAATCGGCAGCGCCTTGACGGGCAACGGCAGGCTTTCGGCCTGAGCTCCGCCCGCTGACGCGAGCCCGAGCGTGAGGACCAGTGCACCCACAAATCCGAGTCTCATGCGCGTCCTCCATGGAATAAAAGTGGGGGGAGGAAGCCGGGGAAGTAGTTCGCAGGGTGCAAAGCGCACGGAGATTACCGGAATGGAGACCCGGGGCCACGGCGTTCTCGGGCTCGTAAGCTCAAACGACGGTGAGGCGGGAATCGGTCGCTGGCGACGGATCGATCCGGGACAAGCTTCGCACCCGCGCGCCGCTTGTCGCCGTCCGGACCATTCTATCGGCGCTGGCTGGAGTCCTCGGCGGATTCGTCCAACGGGACGGGGTTCGTGCTGTGCAGAATCAGTAGCAAGAGCAGTAGCAAGCCGGCTCCCCGCCGGTTGCTGGAAACGGCGTAAGTTGTTATCTTGCCGCCACGAGGCGGCATAGCCAAGTGGCTAAGGCGACGGTCTGCAAAGCTGTCCAGACCCCAACCGAGGCCGAGCCGCCAACCGACGTCGCTGCAACACAGTGCGAAGCGCCCCAAGGAGTTTCTAGCCCCGGGGCGCTTCGTTTTCGTCTATTCCACTCCGGCGCAGTAGGCGCGTTTCCGCGCTGATTCGGTAGCAATTCGGTAGCAACGAGTTCGGACACGGGAGTTGCATTCCCCCGCGCCGGATTGAGAACGGCGCCGTAGTCCTGCCGACGGCCATATGCCGACCGGGACGGCTCCACGCGCACCAGCGCTCAGCGAGCACGCGTAGAGCGGAAACGCGATCTTGCTGGCACAGGTCGTTCTCTTTCGGTCAGGCGGGATCGAGAGCATTCAAAACGTGATCGGAGTTGCGCTCGTTGGGTGGCAGTGGGTGCTGGTCAACCTCGTGTTCTCCTGGGCGCGACCGTCGTCCAGTTCCGGGTGATGCAGCTGGCGAGGCACCTGATTCCACTGCGCGGCCTCACGCGGCGCATTGCAAATTGCAAGCGCACTGTTTTCCGACCCTGCCGCTCACTTGCCTGCGACTGCGGGCCTTGACCGGTTCCGCGATCTGCCGCTAAACTTATTGCGCTCTGCTCATCTCAGGGGCGTCTGTCCTCGGATAAACCAGCGACGGTTTGTCGACCATTCAGCCGACGGGCCGCCTCCCGCGGAACACTCAAGGTCGTGCTCGGATGCTGCCGCCCTCTCGCGCAGCCGCTGCGCACGATTCCTCGGGGGGCTCGTGGCGAAGAAGATCGAAGATTGGATTGCGACCGACGTCGCGCCCTTCCGCGACAAGTCGGTCAGGTGGCTCTCCGAAGCCCACTTCTTCCGTGATCCCAGCCGACCATATTTCTCAGACACCAGCTACTTTCTGGCACCGGCAGACGGCATCTTGCTCTACCAGCGCGAGGTTGAGCCGGACGAATGCATTGTGGACATCAAGGGGAAGGCTTATTCCCTGCGCGACGCCCTCCGCGACCCGACGTATTCGCAGCGCAGTCTCGTCATCGGAATCTTCATGACTTTCTTCGACGTCCACGTGAACCGGGTACCCTACCCAGGCCGCATTCACTTCAGAGAGCTCGAGCCGATCGACACTTACAACCATCCCATGCTCGAAGTCGAGCGCCAGATCATCAATGACCTCCGTGTGTCGACCGACACACTCGGCTACCTGCACCACAATCAGCGCGTTGTCAACCGAATCGATTCGCTGGCATGGGGCGGCTCATACTATGTGCTGCAGATCGCCGACTATGATGTCGATTGCATTACGCCGTTCAATCTCAAGCAGGGACAGCCGTACGTGCAGGGAGAGCGTTTCTCCCAGATCCGTTACGGATCGCAGGTGGATCTCATAGTTCCCCTGCGCAGAGGAAGGGATTTGATCACGCTGCAGGCCACGGGAACGCATGTAGAGGGCGGGTTGGACCCTCTCATCGAGGTCAGGGATCGGACGGGCAACGTCGTACAGCCGACTCCATTCTCTGAAGGGCGACTCTCATGAGCCAGCATCTCGATCAGATTTCGTCTCACGATTTCGAGCCCACGCCGCGGAGCCTCAACCCGACGCGCTTGCGCCGTCCCGCGTTCACCCTCAACGTGCCGTTCTCGTTCTCAGTCAAGGTCGCTAACAACCGTTGGATGCAAGAGATGTCGCCTGGCGCGCGCACGCTCAATCAGGACCGCGCCATGCTGCAGTTCCTCGAGCTCTATCGCTACGTCTCGTCGGAAGCGCTGGTCTACCTTTTGCCCACGCCACGTGATTGCAACCTGCAGGATCTCGTGTTCACGGCCAATCTAGGCCTGGTGCCCGAGCACTACGACGGCGGGTCGGCAGTCATTATTTCGAACTTCACCTCAGAGCCGCGGTACGGCGAATCGGCCGTGGGCGCGAAATTCTTCGCCGACCTCGGCTACGACGTGCACGTGGCGCCGCATAAGTTTGAGGGCGAGGCCGACCTGAAGCACCTCTATGACAACATCTATGTGGGCGGCTACGGCATGCGCTCGGAGCTGGCTGCGTACGAGTGGATGGAGCGCACGTTCGATATGCAGATCGTGAAGGTCCGGTTGCAGGACGATTATCTCTACCACCTCGATTGCTCGATCTTTCCGGTCACGCGCGAGGATACCCTCGTGTGCACCGAGGCGTTCGAAGACGAGGAGATCGCGGCGCTCGAGAAGGTGACGAACATCATCGACGTTTCGGAAGACGACTGCTACAGCGGCCTCACCAACTCCGTGCGACTCACGAACACGATCCTGAACGGCTCGAACCTGCTCGAGCTCAAGGCCGGCACAGAGGACTACGCGTTCGAAGTGAAGAAAAACCGCCGCCTGGAAGACATCGCGACCGAGCTCGGCTTCGACGTGGCCTATTTCAACCTGAGCGAGTTCCTCAAGGGTGGTGCGTTGCTCTCGTGCATGATGATGCACCTGAACCGTCAGTCATACGAAATCACCCTTACCACGTGAAGAGGTCGTGAGGCTGTTCGGTTCGCGCGCGTTGTGGAGCATCTCCATTCCGCTCCTCTTTGCGGAGATCAGCGAGATCGTTCTGCACGTCACCGACACGCTCTTCCTCTCGCGTGTCGGCATCACCGAGCTGGGCGCGGTCGGCCTCGCGGACTCCGCGGTCGAGCTGGCGCTCGTGCTTTCGCTCGGCCTCATCGACGGAATTCAGATCCTGACCGCGCGCCAGATCGGGCGCGGTCGACCTGGCCTGGCGGTGCGCACGTTTAACCTGGGCCTTGGACTCACCGTCGGCTTGAGCGCGGTCCTGGCCGCGCTCCTTTGGGTGAACGCAGGCACTCTCTCCGGCTGGCTGGTCGAGTCGGAGACGGTGGGTCGCGCGGTCGAGGAGTTCCTTCGCATTGCCTGCTTCGGCATTCCGTTCACCGTGGCTTGCTTCGCCTACAGTGCCCTGCTCGTCGGATTCGGCCGTACGGGCATTCTCGTGCCGGCAACACTGCTCTTGACCGCGACCAACGCACTGCTCGACTACATCTTCATCTTCGGCAAGCTCGGATTCGAGCCCATGGGTATCCGCGGTGCGGCCCTGGGGTCAGTGCTCGCCGAAATCGCCACATGTGCGTTCCTTACCATCTACCTGTGGAGGCGGCCCGAGGCGCGGCGGTATGGCCTCTTCCGCATCACGCATTGGCCGCCGAAGCTGGTCGCGCGGCTGGTCAAGTTGTCGGGCCCGATCTCCGCACAGGGCGTGGTCGAGGCCCTGCGCTGGTTCATCTTCTTCCTGGTGCTCGAGCGGGTCGGAGCGGTCACTCTTGCGATCGGCAGCGTCGTCTACGTCTGCTATTCCGTCTTGCGCATTCCGACCGAGGCCTTCGGCGAGACAACCTGCTCGATGGTAGCCCGGCTGATCGGGCGCAACCGGACGGATCGCATCGACACGGTGGTCCACCAAGCAATCTGGGCGGCGGGCGTCGTCACGCTCCCGCTCATCATCGCGGCCATCGTCGCCCCGGGCTGGGTGCTGTCCGCCTTCTCGCTCGAAAGCGACCTTCTTGCGGCCGGATCCGCGAGCTTGCGCGTGGTTGCGGCCGCGATGCTGATCGTGATTCCGGCGGAGATGTGGTTGACCGCGCTCCTCGGTACGGGCGACACCCTCGCGGCTCTGGGGATCGAGGTCGCCCTTACCGTCGTGATGATCGCCGCGAGCTGCGTGGCCGCCTTTGCCCTGTCGGGCAGCGTCGCGCTTATCTGGTCCTCGCTCGCGCTCGGCTGGTTGGTGACGCTCGTTGCCTCCTGGGCGTGGATGAGATCCGGTGCGTGGAAGCGTCTCGCCCTCTGACGCGGCCAAGACCAGTAGCAACCCCGTCCCCGCCGGTTGCCCGAAACCCCGTAAGTTGTTATCTTGCCGCCACGAGGCGGCATAGCCAAGTGGCTATGGCGACGGTCTGGAAAGCTGTCCAGACCCCAACCGAGGCCGAGCCGCCAACCGACGTCGCTGCAACACAGTGCGAAGCGCCCCAAGGAGTTGCTCGCCCCGGGGCGCTTCGTTTTCGTCTATTCTCTTCCGGCGCAGGAGGTGCGTTTCCGCGCTGATTCGGTAGCAATTCGGTAGCAGCTCCGGAACAGATCTCAGGCGAAGGCTTCCAATGAAATTGTCTGTTCCCATGAGATCACAAGCCAAGGCTTCCCCACTCTCCCGCGCGAGTCTGCTGGGAGCGGGCCTCCTGTGCTGGGTGCTCGAATCTGTGCCAGCCGTGGGAGAACCCTTGTTTGCCGCATCGTTCCTTCCGATCGAAGTAGGCATTGGCCCCATGTCCATTGCGACCGCTGACTTGAATGCGGATGGGTGGCCGGACTTTGCCGTTGGGAATGCCAATTCCCGCACCGTGAGCGTGCTCTTGGGAAACGGAGACGGCCACTTCGTGCCCGGAGACAGCTACGGAACCGGAGGCGAGCCACGTTCCGTTGCGATCGGGGATCTGAACGGGGACACCAGGCCGGATCTCACAGTGGCGAACTTGGGCACAAGCACGGTGTCGGTGCTGCTCGGAATCGGAAATGGAAGTTTTGGACCGAGAACCGACTATCCGACGGGGAGCCAACCCCATTCCGTGGTGATCGGTGATTTGAATGGCGACGACCAGCCCGACTTGGCCGTGGCAAATCTGGGTTCACATACGGTCTCGGTGTTACTAGGACACGGAGATGGGAACTTTGAACCCAGAACCGACTATGCGGCTGGGGGAGGTCCACACGGTGTGGCTATCGGCGACCTGAGCAGGGACGGCAATCCTGATCTTGCCGTGGCAAACCTCGTTCCGCCCTATGGCGTCTCTGTCTTGCTGGGAAACGGCGACGGGGCGTTCGGACCCGGGACTCAGTACCCCACAGGGATTGATCCGTTTTCGGTAGCGATCGGAGATCTGAATGGGGACGGCAATCCAGACCTTGCCGTGCCGAACCAATGGTCGAACACGATTTCCGTTCTCCTGGGGAATGGGGACGGGACCTTTGGATTGAGAAGTGACTTTGGGACGGAAAACATGCCCGTCTCCGTGGCTATTGCAGACCTGGATGGAGACAGCATTTCGGACCTCACGGTCGCGAATCGCAATTCGGGCTCCATTTCAATACTAATTGGGGTTGGAGATGGATCGTTTGGTCCGACCAGTAACTATGCTGCAGGAAACGGTCCTTTCTGTGTCGTAGTCGAAGATGTGAATGTCGATGGCCGACCCGATGTAGTGACGGCAGACATATATGGCAACTCCGTCTCCGTCTTGCTTGGAAATGGTGACGGCAGCTTTGGAAGGGGGATTGACTACGCGACGGAGGTGCATCCTTGGTCTGTGGCTATCGAGGAACTGAATCAAGATGGCGTGCTGGATCTGGCAGTGACGAACTTTGGATCGAACTCGGTCTCGGTTCTAATGGGAGTCGGCACAGGCAACTTCGGCACGAGGGCCGACTATCCGACCAGCGATGGCCCCACGGGGCTCGTTGCCGCAAATCTGAATGCTGATGGCTGGCGAGACCTCGCCGTATCCAATGCCTATTCGAACTCTGTGTCGGTGCTTACGGCAAGCGGAGGCGGAGTCTTCGATGTCCGGAATGACTATGCGGCGGGCGGTTCGCCTGCACATCTTGCGGTGGCGGATCTAAGTGGCGATGGTAATCAAGACCTCGCTGTAGCGAACGATGGGAACCCTTCAACCGTATCCGTCCTGCTGGGCATCGGCGATGGGTCATTCGCAACTGCTGGCGCCTATGCGACGGGAGGGGTGTCGCGCTCGGTAGCGATTGGTGATTTGAACGGGGATGGGAAGCAGGATTTGGCTGTGACGAACTTTCATGCCGACGGAGTCTCGGTGCTGTTGGGGAACGGAGATGGAACTTTCGGTTTGCGTGCGGACTACCGTACTGGCACGGAGCCGCATTCTGTGGCCATTGGAGACTTGAACGGAGACTCGCGGCTGGACCTGGTCGTGGCGAACTCCGGATCAAATTCAGTTTCCGTGCGTCTGGGCAATGAGAGCGGAACCTTTGGATCGCCGACCTCCTTCAGGACCGGGCAGTATCCGCACTCGGTTGTGGTCCAAGATTTGAACGGTGACGGCAAGCCAGACTTGGGCGTGGCGAACTACGGCGCTGGCACTGTTTCAGTGCTCCTAGGAAACGGGAATGGAACCTTCGGGGCGAAGACCGACTACGGAGCCACGCCATCCCCTTGGTCGCTGGCGGCGGGGGACCTCAACCTGGACGGGAAGCCGGATCTCGCCATTACAAGCTACTTCGGCAATATGGTTTCAGTACTCTTGAACATCGGTGCAGGGTTTCCAACGCCCACGCTTCTTTCGCTTTTCGAGGCGCAATGGACGATTGATGGCGTCGAGGTTCGTTGGCGATTCGGCGACGAATCACGATTCGTTGGCGTTCAGCTCGAGCGAGGGGAAGGCGAATTCGGCCCGTGGACCCCTGTTGACGGCGAACCGCTTTTCGAGCTCGGAACCATGGTTCTGATCGATAGGAGCCCCGAGAGGAGCCGCGTTTACCGCTACCGACTCGTGGCAAGGCGCGATGACGGTAGCACTGTGACGCTGAGCATCCTGACAGTGACTCCCGGAGCTGAGGTGCACACGTTCGGCCTTCGGAGTGTGGCCCCGAGCCCAAGCCTCGGGGCCGTTCAAATCGAATTCGACGTCCCGCATGATGTCTCTGCGAAGCTGTGCGTCCTAGACGTGAGGGGGCGGCTTGTCGCCGTGCTCACGGAGGGAATGCAGAGGGCGGGGCGTCACCTTATCAGTTGGGATGGGACTGGCGTCGGCGGTCGCGTGCCTGCTGGCATGTACTTTCTCCAGTACTCTGCGGCCGGGAAGAAGGCGGTGCGTCGCGTCGTTCTTGCCCGCTGAGTAGATTCCCGAGCGCCTCCACAACATGGCCACTGCCTTCTCCGCATGTGGCAGTGATACGGTCACAATTGCTGTAGCAGGTTTGAAGGGACTGCTTCACCCGATCCGGGGGTCGCTCGTGAGAAGAGCTCCAATTGCCGCGTTTGGGATTCTCGTAGCACTCGCCGCGAGTTCAACTCCATCGCACGGAGAACCTCCGCCGATCTTCTTGGGTAAGTGGGGGAGCTTTGGAGTCGGCCCTGGCCAGTTTACGGGCCCGCGGGATGTAGCGGTGGACCGTAGCGGAGTCGTCTATGTGCTCGACTCCGAACGATGCAGGGTCCAGGTATTCGATTCAAATGGCGGATATCTGCGCGAGTGGTCCATCTCCGGAGTCGGGCCGTGCGGCTCACCCTTCGGGATCACCGTGAGTTCGTCCGGTGACATCTTCATAGCCGACACCAACAACCACCGCATCCTTCGATACAACGCATCCGGCGGCCTTGTGACTCTGTGGGGATCCTCTGGGAGTGAGCCCGGGCAGTTTGTTGCGCCCCTAAGAGTCGCTGTCGATCAACTCGGTTTTGTCTACGTCAGCGATCAGGGCAATCACCGAGTTCAGAAATTCACGGCGACTGGTGTGAACGATTAGGGAAAAGTAGACCAACCCGATGACTGAAAAGTAGACCACCCCTGTCGGGGGCTTCGCCGGGGCGAGTTCGCCGAACCGGTAGCCTGCCCCCCGTCCGCCCAA
>JBOHUC010000108.1:0-2623 GCA_050733935.1 Candidatus Eiseniibacteriota bacterium
GCGGCGGCCACGGGGCTTCCGACCCTCACGGCCCTCCCCGGCCTCCCCGGATCCCTGACTTGCAAAGCTGCCACGAGTCGCTCAAGCTCTAGCTCAAGCTGTTGCCACGCCGCCGGTTGTCGAAAAATCCCCACCGACACTCCCCACATGTCGAAATCGCAGGCCGCCGTTCGTCGTGTCTGTGAAGCGCAGGGCCCGCCCACTCGGGGCGACCACCCGGCGCACGGACCGAACACAAGGAGGGTAGGACGATGCGGGTCATGGTGATCATCAAGGCGAACAAGGAGAGCGAAGCGGGGATCATGCCGAGCGAGAAGCTCCTGACCGAGATGGGCAACTTCAACGAAGAGCTCGTGAACGCGGGCATCATGCTCGCAGGCGAGGGGCTCCACCCGAGCTCCAAGGCCGTGCGCGTCCGCTGGGCGAAGAATCAAATCAGCGTCGTCGACGGCCCGTTCGCGGAGACGAAGGAGCTGATCGCGGGATTCTGGATCTGGAAGGTCAAGTCCATGAAGGAAGCGGTCGAGTGGGCGCGGCGCATCCCGAACCCGGACGGAACGGACGGTGACGTCGAGATCCGCCCGGTGTTCGAGGCCGAGGATTTCGGTGCGGAGTTCACGCCCGAGGCGCGGTCCCAGGAAGAGCGCCTGCGCGAGCGGATCGAGAAGCAGAACGTCAACTGACGCTCCACCGACACGATCCACCGAACCCGACAGGAGAACGGCGATGCGCTTCATGATGCTCATGATTCCGGGAGGCTACGAGAAGGCCGCGCCCGGCACGATGCCGGACGCGAAGGCGGTCGAATCGATGATGAAGTACAACGAGTCGCTCCAGAAGGCGGGCGTGCTGCTCGCCCTCGACGGGCTCCATCCGCCCTCGATGGGAGCGCGCGTCTCGTTCAAGGGCGGGAAGCCCAGGGTGACGGACGGGCCGTTCGCGGAAGCGAAGGAAGTCGTGGGCGGCTACTGGATGATCCAGGTCAAGTCGAGGGAGGAGGCGATCGAGTGGGCCTCCCGCTGTCCGGGCTCCGAGAACGAGGTGATCGAGATCCGCCAGGTGCAGGAAATGGCGGACTTCCCGCCCGACGTGCAGAAGGCCGCGACGGGATTCGAGGAGATGCAGACCCGGGCCGGGAACCGGCGCTAGGCAGAGGCCGCTTCGCGGCAGCCTTGCGAATGCTGGAGCAATGATGGTGTGATCGGTCGCGATGACGGCGACCGACACCCATCGAGCGATCGACGCGGTCTGGAGGATCGAATCCCCGCGCCTCATTGCCGGTCTCACGCGCCTCGTGCGCGACGTCGGTGTGGCGGAGGATCTGGCGCAGGACGCACTCGTCGCGGCGCTCGAGCAGTGGCCGCAATCGGGCGTCCCGCGCAATCCAGGCGCCTGGCTCATGCAGGCCGCGAAGCACCGCGCGATCGACCTCCTCCGTCGCAAGAGCCTGTTCGAGCGCAAACAGGATGCGCTCGCGCGCGAAGTCGAGGCCGCGCTCGTTGCGACGACGCCGGATCCCGATGCCGGGCTCGACGATCCCGTGGGCGACGATCTCCTCCGGCTCATGTTCATCGCCTGCCACACGGTGCTCTCGATCGAAGCGCGGGTCGCGCTCACGCTGCGATTGCTCGGAGGCCTGACGACCGGCGAGATCGCGCGGGCGTTTCTCGTGACCGAGCCGACGATTGCTCAGCGCATCGTGCGCGCGAAGCGGACGCTCTCCGAAGCCCGCGTCCCGTTCGAGGTCCCGCGGGGCGCGGAGCTCGAAGAGCGCCTGTCGGCGGTGCTCGGCGTCCTGTACCTGGTGTTCAACGAGGGATACGCGGCGACCGCCGGCGACGATTGGATGCGACCCGCGCTGTGCGAGGAGGCCATGCGTCTCGGGCGCGTCCTCGCGGAGCTCGCGCCGGAGGAACCCGAAGTGCACGGGCTGGTCGCGCTCATGGAGATCCAGGCCTCCCGTTCCGCCGCGCGCGTCGGTCCCGGCGGCGAGCCGATCCTCCTCCTCGATCAGGACCGCGCGCGCTGGGACTGGCTTCTCATCCGCCGCGGGCTCGTCGCCCTCGAGCGGGCGGAACGCCTGGGCGGAGCGGCCGGGGCCCTGGGACCGTACGCGCTCCAGGCCGCGATCGCCGCCTGTCACGCGCGGGCGCGGACGCCCGAAGAGACCGACTGGTCGCGCATCGCCTCGCTCTACGGGACGCTCGCGCGCGTATCGCCGTCGCCGGTGATCGAGCTCAATCGCGCGGTCGCGATCGCGATGGCGGAGGGGCCGGAAGCGGGACTCGCGCGCGTCGACGCACTCGTCCAGGAACCCGCGCTCGAGCGCTACCACCTGCTGCCTGCGGTGCGCGGGGACCTGTTCGAGAAGCTGGGCCGGTTCGCCGAGGCGCGCACCGAGTTCGAGCGCGCGGCCGCACTCGCGCAGAACGGGCGCGAGCGCGATCTTCTCCTCGCGCGTGCTGCGAAGTGCGCGGATCGAATGCGGGAAGAGAAGGACTAGAAGTGGTTTCATAACCCGTTTTGCGCTTGCACGCCGCGATCGACGGGGCCATTTTCCTTCCGCCTCTTGCGGAGGAGGTGGTCGATGGTCCGGAAGAACGTACTGCTGAGCGATGCTCAG
>JBOHUC010000109.1:0-22008 GCA_050733935.1 Candidatus Eiseniibacteriota bacterium
TCGACGCGCCGCAACTGGCCAGCGCGGTCCGTCACGGCGTCGTGTTCGAGGATGGAGTGAAGGTCGCGAAGCAAAATCAGAGGGCCGCCGCCTGAGGTCGTTTACACACCTCTTGACTCAAGCCCGCGCGGTTCCGTCCGCCTGTTTGTACGAAAGGCCCTCGCGCACTCGCGCCTTGTCCATTCCGGGCAGGACGAGCGCGCAGGCCTCCTTTCGGATGTCGGGATTGCGTTGAGCGCCCGCGTCGGGAGCCTGTCCTGCGACGCCGGCCAGGAAAACGAGAAGGGCGAGCACGGCGAAGGGCGAAAGCGCGGCATTCGTGGCGGCGGGTCGCATGGGTCGTCTCCTCACGTCGAATGGTCGAACGGGCGGAGGCGACGGTACGCCGGGCGACCGGGCCCGGCCCGTCAATTCGGTGTTCGGCGGCGCCTGGCCTCGTGCAGAGCGCGATGTCGTCGTGCAATCGCACTGCCGAAGTGCCTGCCGGGGGTGGCCAGAATCGCAACGGCTCGCCCGCAAGTCGCGCGCCGTTCCGGGCGTCCCCGAACTGCAGGGAGTGGAGCGCAGCGTCCGCAACAGCATGTGCCTGCGTGCGTACGGCGGGGAGTGCAAAGTGCGTGTTGCATCGAGCCGTGCAGACTCCGCCGTCCGACGAGGTTGGCCACCACTTCTGGCACGCCCGATGCGTCTCTCGGTGTCGCCTCGGTCTGCCTGGCTCAACGCGCTGGCGGGCGACCGAATGGAGAGCAGGAGGACGTTCATCATGGATCGGATTCGTACTCTCCGCCTGAGTCCCGTTGCTCCGCCCGCCACGATGCTCACACTCTGCCCGGCGTTTCGACCCGCTGCCGGGCTGGCCGCGCAGGTCCTGGCCCTGGCGGCGCTGTGGGCCGCCTTCGCTCTGGCCGCGCGGCCGGCACATGCGCAGCCCGGAGGTGGGCCGGCGACGTACAACGTGCAGGTCGTCGACCAGTTCGGCCGGCCGCTCAACGGATCGGTCGTGCGGGTCGAGGGAACCTCGATCGAGACCACGACGCCGGGCACGATCACGGTCGATTCAGGACCGCAGCTCTTCACGATCGAGCCCGCGTTCCAGGGCGCGATGCTTCCGGGCGGATCCTGGCACCCGACCGGTGCAAACGCGATTGCCCGGAGCGAGTTCCTGTTCCTCGATCCGATGGGCGGCGATCTCGTGATCGAATGGCGCACGGCTGACGTGACGCCTGCTGTGGAAGACCAGTTTGGTGTCGCCATCCCCGGCGCAAGCTGGGCCCTGGCGGGCGAAGGAAGCTTCGCGAGCGGCGGCACCCTGGTCTCCCCGGTCACTGACGAGAGCGTCTATCCCACGATGTCCGGAGCCGCCATCGGCGGATTCACGTTCACGGTGCGAGCCGCGTTCGACGGCCAGCCCGTGGATCTGACGCGTCCCGAGACGCGCGAAGTCACCGAAGGCACGACCAACCTCGATTTCGAATGGCGTCAAACCGCGTGCACGATGGGAGTGGTGGACGGCACGGAGGCTCCGATCCGCGGGGCGACGTGGACGGTGTTCGGCCACACATTCGCAGCCGGTGACGCCATCGTTCTTCCGACGACCGACGACGGCCTGTACGCAGGCCTCGCGGGCGCCGTCGCCGCCGGATTCCCGGCGACGCTGTTTACGAATACGCCGGCGGGCACGGGCAGCGGCACGTTCGAAGTGAACGCCGACGGCTCGCTGTCCCCCGCATTCATCACGATCGGCGGTGGTTCGTTCGGGCTTCGCTGCGGAGTGAGTCCGTTCCCGCCGATCACGACCGGTACACTCGCGGGCCTCGTGACGGCCGACGGCGCGCCGTTCGCGGGCGCCTCGCTCACCGTGCTCGACGCGAACGGAACGACGACCGGGGTGACGACCGACGGTGCAGGCGCGTTCACGCTCACCGACGTGCCGCAGGGTAGCTGCACCGTGACGCTCGCGGTGCCCGCGGGCTTCCATGCCGTCGACCCGGCGAGCGGCTCGGCCACCGTCACGATCGTCGCGGAAGCGACGACGTCGGTCATGTTCTCGATCGCACACGACGACGACCCTCCTCCTCCGGTGGTGAACAACCCTCTGGGTTCGGACTACTGGCGGAAGGAAGTCCGCGCGGCCCTGCGCGGCAGCGGTGACCGGTCGGAGTCGTTCGAGGACATGGCCGTGAACTTCCCGCAGGCGATCTTCGATCAGTTCGCCCGCCGCGACCCGGATCCGCTGCCCGTCGAGGGCGTGACGCAGGTCGACCCCGACGGGACGGGGCCGGAACCGGCCCGCCGTCTCTCGCTCATCGACATGGAGACGGCGCTCACGCCGGGGCATCAGGGCACGGTCATTGCGCTGCGGCGCGAGCTCCTCACGATGCTGCTCAATGTCGTGAGCAACCGCCTGTCGCTCAACGTCGTGCTCGAGGACGGCGCGACTGTCGAGGAGCGCATCGAAGCGCTCGCGAAGGCCATCAACAGCGCGAAGGATCCGAAGGGCAAGGGCAGGATCACCCTTCACAGCGATTCGTCGGGCCTCGCGGCCTCAGCTACGGGCGGCGTGGGGCTCACGATGACGCTCGACGAGTCTGCGCCGGTGACGGTCGACGTGTACAACGCGAGCGGTCGTCACGTGGCGCGGATCTACTCGGGCACGGCTCCGGCGGGCACGACCGAGCTCGTGTGGCAGCGCGGCGCGGCGCAGAGGGGGATCTACTTCGCGCGCCTCGTGAGTGGTGCGGACGTCTCGACGGCCCGGCTCATCGCCAGGCAGTAGGACACTTGAAGTAAGGCCGTTGTCGTAGAGCGATTGTTGGGCCGGGCCACTCGAGACCCCTTCCGGCCGGATCGGGTCGGGGCCTGGTGCGACGCGGGGCAGGGTGGGACCCCTTGCTCCGCGTTCGCGTTTTGGGACCCGGCGCTCGGCGCTCGGCGCTCGCGCGCCGGGCCGGGCCGGGTCTATCGGCCGAGGGCCAGGCACTTGATCGCCTGGAACTCCCCCGTCTCGAACCAGGTGACTCCACGATCCTTCGACACGTAGATCCGGCCGCCCGGCGTGGCCGCGGCGGCGAAGGCCCCGTCCGCGACCAGGCTTCCCGTGTTGATGTTGTCATCGAACCAGCGGGGAAGCCCTTCGCTGCAGCGCTCGAACGGTCCGACCTCGGGCCACGACGTGCGATAGAGGGCCGCATCCCGCCCATGATCGCCGCGTGAAGCCGACACGAGCAAATAGTCGTCCCCGAACGCCACCGCACGCTCATAGGTCGCGTGCAGACCCTCCGTGAGGAACGTCCACGACCCGCCGGAGTCGAAGCTCGTGGCCAGCCCGATCGCCGTCGCCGCGACGAGCGCCCCCGGTCGCGTCGGGTGCGCGAGCACCTGGTGCGCGTCGGCCTCGATGTCCATCGTCTGCTCCCAGGAGCCTCCCCGGTCACGCGAGCGCACGACACCGCCGACGTGGACGTTCGCGTACAGCGTGCCCTCGGCGCCGCGGGCGAGCGAGCGGACATCCGCCGGCGCGCCCCAGGGCGTGTACCAGCGCGAGCGCTTCGGAACACGGTCGAACGCGGGAACCGGTTCCGCAGCTCCGGTCTCGGTCTGGGACAGGTGATAGAGCCGGGCATCCGACGTGCCGACCAGGACTCCGTCGCGCCCTGGCAGCAGGCAGTGGGCGCGCAGTCCGTCGAATTCGTGAATCGCGTTCCACTCGATGCCGTCGGGGGATCGTACGAGCGTGCGCGCGTCCAGGATGGCCCAGAGCGACGTGCCGTCATGACACAGCGCGCGGACGGCATGTCCCTGAAGCGCACGGCGCGCGCCCCCCGAATCGGCCGTCCGGCACACGCCGTCCGCGGTTCCGACCCACAGACGATCCTGATCCATGGAAGCCTCCCCCCGGTGCGCGACGCCGGAGGTCGTCGCGCCCCTTGGAACGATCCTCCACCTTTCGGTCGCGAATCGCTGCAAGGCCTGCGCAAAGCGGCCGCGGCCGGGGGCGTGCGAGGGGTGTCTGCGGGCGGGGCGGCTACGGTTTGGCGTGCGTGTGAACGCCGCTCGCCTCCCAGGCGGCCGCGCTCGAGCCCGTGCGGGCGACGCGCTCGACCCAGGTCTCGGGCGCCTTCCGGGCATCGTCGACGCGCGTCATGGAGATGCAGCCGTCGACCGGGCAGACGAGCGAGCAGAGATTGCAACCCACGCACTCGTCCTCGCGCACGGACGGAACGGCCCTAACGCCGGGCACCACGGGATCGATGCACTGGTGGGCGCCGTCCTCGCACGCGATGTGGCAGAGGTTGCAGCTGATGCAGGTGCCGGGATCGATGCGCGCGACGACCTTGTAGTTGAGGTTCAGGTGGCCCCAGTCGGTCACGCGCGGAACCGCGCGCCCGCGGAGCTCGGCGAGCGATTGGATCTTCCGGTCCTTCATGTACTGCGTGAGTCCGTCCACCAGGTCCTCGGCGATCCGGAAACCGAAGTGCATGGCCGCCGTGCAGACCTGGACCGAGTTTGCGCCGAGCGCGATGAACTCGACCGCGTCCTTCCACGTCGCGATGCCGCCGATGCCCGAGAGCGGCACCTTCGAGAGCTCGGGATCGGAGGCGAGCGAGGACAGCATGTGGAGCGCGATCGGCTTCACGGCCGGGCCGCAGTAGCCGCCGTGCGAGGACTTCCCGTCGACGTTCGGCGCCACTTCGAACGTGTCGACATCCACGGCCATGATGCTGTTGATCGTGTTGATGAGCGAGAGTCCGTCGGCCCCGCCCTTCACGGCGGCGCGGCCGACGTAGCGCACGTCGGCAACGTTGGGCGTGAGCTTGACCAGCACCGGAATCTTCGCAACCTCCTTGACCCAGCCCGTGATCTCGCACGCGTAGTCGGGGACCTGTCCCACGGCCGCGCCCATTCCGCGCTCGCTCATCCCGTGTGGACAGCCAAAATTGAGCTCGATCCCGTCGGCGCCCGTATCGTTCGTGCGCTTGACCACGTCGTGCCAGACCTCGCGCTTCGACTCGACCATGAGCGAGGCGATCACGGCGTGCTTCGGGTAGCGTTTCTTGACCTCCGTGATCTCCCGGAAGTTCACGTCCATGGGACGGTCGGTGATGAGCTCGATGTTGTTGAGGCCCATCATGCGATAGCCGTTCAGGGGGATCGCCCCGAGGCGCGAGGAGACGTTCACGATCGGCTCGCCGATCGTCTTCCACACGGCGCCGCCCCAGCCGGCATCGAACGCGCGCATGACCTGATAGGCCGTGTTCGTCGGCGGCCCGGAAGCAAGCCAGAAGGGGTTCGGGCTCCTGATGCCCGCGGTGTCGGAAGTCAGATCGGCCATGGAAGTCTCCTCAGCGGGTCGGGCCGTTCCCCCGAGACGCGTTGCACGGCTGCGTGGATCGCATGGGCCGCGCGCTTGCCGGCTTCGACGACCGCGACGACGGTGGCGGAATCACCGCCCTGGCCCGTGCAGTCGCCGGCCGCGAAGATCTTGGGATGGGCCGTGGCCCCGGTGACGGGATCGGCGGCGACTTTGCCGTTCGATCCGGCGACGCCGACGGTCGAGAGCCAGGCGAACCCGCCTTCCTGTCCGGTTGCCTTGATCACCATGTCGACGGGCAGCGTGAACATGCTGCCCTCGACCGGCTCGGGGCGCGGCCGCCCCTTCGCATCGGGAGCGCCGAGGCGCATGCCGATGCACTCGAGCCCCGATACGTGGCCTCCGGATTCGAGCACGCGCACGGGAGCGGTGAGCCAGCGGAAGATCACGCCATCGAGCTTCGCGAAGTCGTACTCGAACGCGTACGCCGGCATCTCCGCCTGCGTACGGCGATAGACGATCGAGACCTCCTCGGCGCCGAGCCGACGGGAGGCGGTCGCAGCGTCGATCGCCGTGTTCCCGGCGCCGATCACCGCCACACGCCGGCCGATCGGGATCTTCGAAAGCGGCTCGGTCTTCGTGCGCTCGATGAACGAGAGCGCATCGAGCACCTCCGGCAGATCCTCGCCCGGAATGCCCATCGTAGGCACGCGTCCGAGGCCGGGTCCCACGAACACGGCATCGTTTTCGGAGAGGAGCTTCTCGATCGGAAGATCCTGGCCCACGCGCGTCCCGAGGACGAACCGGACTCCCATCTGCTCCGCGAAGCGGGCTTCGGCGAGCGCGATCTCGACCGGCTCACGGAACGAGACGATGCCGAACGTGTCGAGGCCGCCCGGCTTCGACTTGGCTTCGTAGCACGTCACGTCGTATCCGAGACGCCGGAGCGTGATCGCGCACGCGAGCCCCGCGGGCCCGGATCCCACGACCGCCACCCGCCGGCCGTTCGCCTTTCCGGGAACGAACGGGGATTCGTCGTGCTCGACGAGCCAGTCCGTCGCGTGCCGTTGCAGCCTTCCGATGTGGATCGGGCGGTGTTGCGCGCCGAGCACGCACGCGCCCTCGCACAGCTGCTCGACCGGGCACACGCGCGCGCACGTGAGGCCGAGCGGGTTCGACTCCATGATGATGCGCGCCGAGCCCCGGCGGTTTTCAGTCGTGATCTTGCGGATGAAACCGGGAATGTCGATGTGGGTGGGACAGGCCTGGATGCAGGGCGCGTCGTAGCAGAAGAGGCAGCGGCCGGCCTCGGTCAGAGCTTCCTGCTCCCCGTAGGGCGGGATGACCTCATCGAAGTTCGCCGCCAGGCGGTCGCCCGGCAGGCGTTCGGGACGGATATCCGGGTTCATGGGGGAGTCAGTGTAGCAGACACGCGCGCGGCCCCGACAATGGATCGGGCCGGGAACCGTTTGGCTCCCGGCCCGCGAGGGGGGATGTCCTCGACGAATCCGTGACGCCCGGCTTCAACTCCTCCGGACGCCGCCTGTGACGGACGGAGCGGCCGGCGTGGCCGGTGTGGCCGGAGCGACGGGCGCGACCGGCGCGACCGCGAGACGATCGATGAGCTTCCGCGTTTCGGCGAAGCGCGCCGAGTTCGACGGGGCGCCGAACACCACGGCGATCACGTCGCGCGAGCGGGTCGACACCCAGGTCGCAAGACAGTAGCCGGACCGGCTGATGAATCCGGTCTTCCCGCCCTTGACGTCAAAGATGCCGTAGCGGCAGAGGCGGTTCGTGTTGACCAGGTAGTGATCCCGGCGCGACGAGCGGAACTTGTAGTCGGGCAGGGTCGTCACGTGGGCGATCAGCGGCTGCTGGCTCGCCGACTTGAGGATCTGCGCGTATTCGTGCGCCGACGAGATGTTCTGATCCGAGAGCCCGGTGAACTCGACGAACCGTGTGTTCGAGAGTCCCATGACCTGGGCCTTCCGGTTCATGCGCCGGAGGAACTCGCCGGACTCGACGCCGGAGTTCCGGACGAGCGAGCGCGTCGCGGCGTTGTCCGAAGAGAGAAGCGAGAGGTGCAGGAGGTCGCGCAGCGTCACGACTTCACCGCTGCGGAGCTGGCTCTTGCCCGCGGCCGCGAGATCCTCACGGCCCACCATGACGCGCTTCGCGAGATCCGGCTCGGTCTCGAGGAACACCATCGCGGTCATGAGCTTCGTGAGGCTTGCGATCGGCATCGGCATGCCGCCGTTCTTGTCGAACAGGACTTCGCCGGTCTGCGCGTCGATGAGGAGCGCCGCGCGCGCGTTCACCCCTTTGGTCGGTCGTGCACCGCGGTTGCGCTTGCGCTTTTTCCGAACGCCGGCCTTCGAGCGGGTCTTTGCGCGCGTCGTCGAGATGCGTTTTCCAGAGGAGCCCTTCGAGGACTTCGAGGCGGTGCTCGTGGAGGTTCGCTTCGTGGTTCCGGAGGACGATTTGCGCGAGCCCGAGGTCGAGGACCCCGTCGAATTCTTGCGGACGGAGGAGCCTGAAGCGGCCGAAGCCTCCGCCGGGCCCGATCCCATCGCCCCGCCGATCCATCCTTCACCGGGCAGGAGGAGGGAAACGGACAGAACGAGACCAGCGAGCGCCTTCCCCAGGCGCGACCGTGCGGGGGCCTTGACGGGGGAAAGGGCCATCCGAACCACGGAACCTCCCTTGAAAGGCGAAAAAGTCGCCGCGTCCCGCGGATCCGGTCATGGCCTGAGGCCATCCCCGGGAAGCGGAGACCCGTCCAAAGGGTAACAGGCTCTATCCTTGAGCAATCTCCGGGCCAGCGCTGGGCTCCGCAGCCGAAAGCGAGGCCTCCACTTGGAGGATCCGCACGGGCGGCCCGGGATCGCGTGACTCGAGCTGGCGGGAGCTCCCTCCGGGAGGAGGGAACAGCACCGAGTCAGACAATGACTCTGCGCCCGGGCGCCGGGCGCCGTCAACAAAAACGAAGAAGGGAGGCCCTCGTGGCCTCCCTTTAGTCTCCGGTGCGTCGCGGCCCCCGTTGCTGCGAGGTACTTCAGGACTGCGTCGCGGCCCCCTTGCGCTTTGAAGTCTGCTGCATGTTCAGGACTGCGAAAACGGCCCCCTCAGCGCTTGCTACGATTCGCACCGACGCGCCGGACTGCGCGGCGAGGCGAGTGTGTGGGCCCGACCCGGGGGTCGGGCCCTGCACCCCCGCGAGGTCCAGGAGACCGTCGCGAGAGTGCCTCGCGTCCTTGCGAGGCAGTGCCAGCCTCGGCACTGCTTGATTCTTGAAGCGGCCCCCCGCAGCGTTCGCTTCGACGATGCTCCGTCTAGGGTCCGGCTGCGTCCTCCGGATCCAGGACGATCCGGACGTTCTCGAGACTCGTGGCCAGCTCCGGAGAGAAGCCCCGGTCTCGCACTGCGTGTCGGAGAGCTTGTTCGCTTCCGACGATCAGCAAGCCCTTCCATGGCTGGTTGGGGCGGCCGGGGGAGTCGCCACGCCCGCGATCTCCCCCCGAAGCATCCAGGAACCCGAGCAACAGTTTCTGCGACTCGGCTCCAAGAGCCTCGACCCCATCGAGGAAGAGGCTTCCTCCCTCGAGCCGACTCAGGAGAGGGGGGGAGTTCTCTCCGGGTGAGCCGGCCAGCCAGGCTTCGAGCGCATTGCGGAGGAGGGCTTCATCCTTGTCGCACAGGACCCTGAGAAAGGGTCCATCCTCCCCGCGGTGGAACCGGTGCACTGCCCGGGCCACGCTCTCGCGCTCCCCAGCGCTTCGACCGATCACGAGCGTGTGAGCCGATTGCGGCCCCATCCCGCTCAACGGGTCGAGCGCCCCCGCCATCTCTGCCGCGCTTCGAGATTTCGAATCCCGCCCTTCAGCCATCGGAGCTCCTCCAGGTGGCGTTGGGGACCGTGGCCCCGCTCGCGGGGCCGGTCTTAGAGCGCGACTGTTGCCGCCACGAAGCCCACCGAAGCGGCTTGGAGCAGCAATTCGCCGGTCCGGAAGTCACCTGCGCGCGGTCCGGGCTCGGGCTCCTGCCAATCAGCTCGGGCAGGAACTGAGCCCAGCACGAGGACCACGGTGAGACTCAGGGCAGCGACGAAACGGCGGGTCTTCATGGCCTACCTCCGGGTGCAAGTCCTTGGTGCGTCGGCCAGTCGGCCGATCCAACCCGGATGTAGCGTCCACCGTGCCACTCCCTATCGCGAGGAGCGTGCCAGCTTGCAAGGCGATGAGACGCGATGAACTAATCTGTTGCTGCCGTGGCGTTTGCGATGGATTTCTCTAGCGGGTTTTTGTGTTCTCGAGATGGGTTGAATTCGCAGGAATCTGCGCAGAGCAGAGGCTGTCGTTGCTAAATCTCATTGCATTAAGCAATTCGCAATGCGCTGATTTCTGCGCAATCCATGCGCAAGAAGCTGCCTACTGCTTGGGTTGACCTCGTTTGCGGGCTCGACCAGAAGAATTCTTGGTCCTTCCTCCGGGGATACCGAGGCGAGAGATCCGGTACCTAAGGGTTGGCTCGAGAACTCCCAAGACCCGTGCGGCTCTTCGCTGATTCCCGGAGGACTCCTCGAGTGCACGAAGGATCCACTGTCGCTCGATGTCCTCGAGAGCGGTCTTGATGTCCGCGGGGAGCGACTCGGAGGCGGCGGGGCCCGACCCCAACGAGAGCTCAAGGGCTTTGGGTTCCCCCAGGTCCCCCGGCAGAACGACGGGCTCGAGGACCGGAGCCCTCGACATGACAACGGACCTCTCGATGTAGTTCTGCAGCTCTCGCACGTTCCCAGGCCATGACGCCCGAAGCAGGACGGCCATGAAGTCCGCTGACATCCGGGGAACGGGAAGCCCGTTCTCCTCGCAGAACCGTCCCACGAAATGCTGCGCGAGCAGGGGAATGTCCACCTTGCGCTCCCGGATCGGAGGCACATGAATGGGAAAGGTACTGACGCGGAAGTAGAGATCTTCCCGGAACTTCTGATCCCGGATCAGCTGCTTGAGATCCTGATTCGTCGCGGCGATGAGCCGAATGTCCACACGAATCACCCGGCTTCCACCAATCCTCGTGAACTCGCGCTCCTGTAGCACTCGAAGTAGTTTGGTTTGGAGCGTGATCGGCATGTCGCCGATCTCGTCGAGGAACAGGGTTCCGCCGTCCGCCCTTTCGAACACTCCGGCGCGGCTTCGTACTCCCGTGGCAACCTGGTCTTCGATCCCAAATAGCTCCGCCTCGATCAGGTCGGCCGGGAGAGCCGCGCAGTTCAGGGAAATGAACGGACGTTCGGCGCGCGAGGAGGAGAAGTGAATCGTCTTTGCGATCAACTCCTTTCCCGTTCCCGATTCGCCCGTGATCAATACGCTCCCGCGGGCCACCGCCACTCGTTCGACTTCACTCAGTACGCGTTCGATTTCTTCGCTTTGTCCGACGATGTTCGTCTTCTGATAGCGCCCGGTGACCTCGCGACGGAGGCTCAGGTTTTCCTGAATCACGCGATCGCGGGACCTGCGCAGCTCGTCGTGCAGGCGGCTGTTCTGGATCGAGATCGCGACCAAGTTCGCATAAGCCTCCACCAGCACGAGCTCGTGCTGAGAGAACACCGCGGACGAGCTTCGACTCTCGGCATAGATTGCACCAATGACGGAGTTCTTGATTCGTAGTGGCACGCAGAGAAGCGATCGCAAGGCCATGTCCAGCACACTCATCGTGGAGCCGAGGCGAGGATCCTGCGCAGCATCGTCGGAACGAAAGGCTTCGCCACTCTCCGCCACGCGTCTCACGACTGTCCGACTGACCTCGAGCGCAGATTCGCGAGCCTCCTCATCGACTACGCCATAATTTGCGACGGGGCGTGGATCGCCTCCGGCGGAGTCGGTCAGGAGAATGAAGCCCCTTTCGGCTCCAATGGCCTGGCAGACGAGTTCTAGCGACTTGCGGAGGAGCGCCGCGAAGTCGAGCATCGAATTCAGAACCTCCCCGACTTCCGAGAGAATGTCCCTAACCTTCCCCGTGTCCGGTTCGGTCGATAGCTGCGGCCGCATCTCCCCTCCAAGCTCGAGAAGGTCGTCCGCGATCAGCCCGCTCCACGCCACAAGGCTTCTTTGCCGCGCGAGTTCATGCGCGCGCCATAGACAGGTACGCGCACTTTCCGTCTCCCCGGCTTGACCGAAAGCGCGGCCGAAAGCCCAGCCACACTCGATCGCTCGGGGAAGCAGATCCAACACCACAAGCCCATCGATTGACGCCAGTGCCTGGTCAAAGGCACCCTTACTGTCCCTTCGCAACAGGAGGCCAATTCCCTCGACTTCAGTCCGGACGCACTCGGACCCCAGAGCACGCGCTGGATGAGAAGCAAGAGCCTCGCTCGATTCACGCCAAAGCCCTTCGTTGAGCTGCAGCAACGCGACTCGTGCCAATCCCAGCCAGGACGAGTCGACGAACTCCGGCTCCAACGACCGGAGAGCCAGCACGGACCGGAATGCTCGCTCCGCCGCTTCGAGTCGACCACGTTTGAGAGCAATTCGACCGAGGCCCTCGTGCCCGTAAGCCGCATACACTTGCTGGTTCCCTGCCGCGGCATCGGCCACAATCCGGGAAAACATCCGAGCAGCTGCGATGTCTCGGCCTCGGAGTCGGAGAAATTCGGCGAGATAGACTCGACGGTGAAGGTGAGCGTCCGGTCTGGCTGTGCGATGGATCCACTTGTGCTCGGTCTGCTGAAGTCTGCGACCGTCACTTACAAGCCCCCGTCTTGCAGTCGCGGCGATCTGTGTGGCTAGTACATTGAGCAGCAGGACTTCGTTTCCAGCCCGCCGCGCAAGGTACTCGACTTCTGCGCACGCGCTCCGCATTTGGTCCCAGTTGCCGCTTCGACTCCAGGTCGCTGCGAGATTGGCCAGGGAAAGCGCAAGATTGACCGGATCGCCAGCAAGGCGCCGCCAGTGCAGTGCATGCGCGGATTGCTCCGCCGAGTCCGCATAGCGACTCTCGATTCTTGCGACAAGTGCGAGAGCGCCGTGCAATCGGGCCAGGGTGTCCGGGTCGGCCGACGCCTCCGACGGGGCCAGCGCCTCTTCAAGCGTCTTACGTCCACCGGCCGCATTGCCGCGTGTGAACTGAAGGAGTCCTAGTCTGGTCAGCAATCCCGCACGGTCCGCATAGGCCGAATCAGGAAGTGTTTCGAGGCCCTCTCTGAAGTCATTGGCCGCTTCGTCCGCCCGGCCAAGGGATCGATGCGCGACTCCTCGTTGTGCGATGAGTCTCGATCTGAGCAATCGTGAGGTGTCATCGATGGGTTCGATCGTTCTGAGGGCTTTGTTCGCGACCGCAGCCGCTTCGTCGTACGAGCCGATGGAGCAAAGGGCGTCACTCATGAGAAGGCAGAGCTCTGCACGAAGACGGACTTCATCGGGAGGGAGGGATTCAACCGCGGCCTGCCACATCCGAATGGCTCGCGAAGGGTCATCGTATGCCCTCCAGGCTGCTGCAAGCTTCGCAAGCTCATTCGAGTCCGAGTTACCGGATCCGGCCAGTTTCTCGAGAAAGTCGCAGGCCTCGGAGAATCCGTAGCGATTGGCCTCGAGGCAAGCCTCCGCTGCCTTCAAAGCGTGAGAGCGGGCCTCAACCTCGAGACCAAGATGCAGCTCATGCGTTGCAAGGAGTCGGAGCAGCTGTGCCCGGTAATCGCTTGCCGCGTCGGGTTCGCGCGAGATTCGGTCGGAGAGGGCGGATGCGAGCCTGCGCCGAGCTTCGACGTGTTCGGGTACCGCGTCCGATTCTCGTATCGTTCTCGCCAGCGCTTCCGGCGTCTGCCAGCTCGTCCCAATGCGCTCCACCCAGCCCTGCCACTCGAGATCCTGCAGAGCGCTCGAGGCCTCCGTAGCAGTCGTGCTTGCCAACCGTGCTAGATCTTCCGTCGAAGCCGGTTGGATCGTCCCGGCGAGTGCAAACAAGAGCCTGCTTGAAGCATCGGGTAGTCCGGCCCACCTCTGATGCAGAGCAGTTGCGGACTGTGAAGAGAGGGATTCCGCGGCCTGGCGTTCGTTCAGATCCCAGCGGATTCCGATGCGCTTCAAAGCGCCGTCGATCATGATTCTGTCCAGCGCGTCGTGCAGGGCCCGAGGACCACCACCAACCGACCGGCGGAGAAGTGTAGCGAGCCCATCTGGAGGGTCGGATCCTAGGCGAGCCAAGATCAGCTCCGCCGTGGCAGCCTCATCGAGCGGGGAAAGATTCATTTCCATCCAAACGGGGTCGTCAGGCAATTGCAGGAACAAGCTCCGCCAGTCTTCCCCGACCCCGCTTTCGGAGGTCGTCAGGAGAAACGCACGTGGACTTCCCGCATCAGAGAGCTTCAACTCCGCGACCGCCCTGGACGACCATCTGTCGATGTCCTCCAGCACGAGCAACGCATGCGGCGCTGCTGTCGGCGTCATTGAAGGCAACGAGGGATGATCAGGATCGGTCCAAATGACGTTCCAGCCTTTGAGTTCGGCATCGACTGCCACCTCGCGCGCTAGCCGTGTCTTTCCGATTCCATGTCCGGCGGAAACGACGGCAACCCGAGTATCGCCGCGAAGCAGATGACGCTTGAGCTGGCCCAGCTCGGCCGCTCGACCGACGAGATTCCCCCGCCCGAGCTCGACAACGGAGTCCGGCTGCACTCCCGAATCCGGGGAGCGATCAACAAGGAGAGACCGAAGCTCCTCCAGTGCCGCAGCGCGCGCTGGGATGTTGGGATCGAGTAGCCGCAGGAGAAGCTGCTCGAGTGCCCTCGGCACTCCCATTGTGCGAAGTGCGAGCGCGGAGGGGCGCCTCCGGCGCTGGGCATCCAGAATCGTTGCGGCATTCGCTCCTGGGAACGCCGGCCGGCCCGAAAGAACCCGGTACAGGGTTGCGCCGAGTGCGTAGGTATCCGACGCCCGCGTGTAAGGGCCGCCGTCGAGGACCTCTGGAGCCACATAACCCGGAGTGCCTCGGACCCTTCCTGAGTGGAGATCAGTCAGTCGGCCGGCAAAGCCGAAATCGAGCAAGCGCACCGACCCCGAGAGGGGGTGGCTTGGACCTGCTCCCTCTCCGCTTGCCTCACCGGTCGAGTGAAGGACAAAAACATTCGATGGCTTCAGGTCACAGTGAACAAATCCCGTAGCGGCGAGGGCATCGAGCCCGGCCAGCACGTCCCGCGTGACGCGGAGCGCGCTAGGAACATCCCCGGGTTGCACGGCCTCGTCGAACGTCCTCCCGACGAGATACTCCATGGTGAAAAAGGGACGACCGTCCGGAAGCGTCCCGTAGTCGAAGACCCGAACGATGTTCGGGTGCTCGATTCGAGCAAGTGCGGCAAATTCCTCCCGTAACCGGGCGATGGCCTCAGGTTCGAGTCCCGAAAGTTGCTTCAGGGCCCGGAGCTCCCCGGAGTGGCTATCTCTGACGAGAAGGACCTCCCCCAGCCCACCGCGACCCAGGCTATGAAGGACGTCATATCGGTCGACCAAACGGGTCTGCATGCGGGCACGGTAGCGCAGAATCTTGCGCAATCCCAAGTCAAATTAGAATAACTGATGGTGTTACAATTGGTTATGAGTCAACAAATTCCTGCGATCGTCGAAACGAAAGCCCGCCCCGCAGAGAGCGGAGCGGGCTTCGATTTGTGGCAGGCCGCCCGGTCGTCGGCCCGCCGCGCCGCGAGGACCATCCTGGCCTGACGGCGTCACGTCCCTGTGAGAGTCCCGGCTACCCGTCGATGAAGTAGGTCCGGCAGATGTGGTCGAGGGCCTGCGGCGTGAGCTGCGGCGGCACCTCGTTGAAGCGCGCGAGGTCGATCACGTGCTCCACCAGGTCGCGGGGGTGGCACGCCCGGAGCGGACGGCGATGCCGCTGGTAGTACTCCCGAAGGAGGTACTCGACGGCTTCCGCCTCGTACGGCACGCCCTTCATCTCGCAGACCATCGAGAAGATCTCGGCGAACTGCGTCTCGCTCGGGTCGTCGACGTGGATCTTGTAGCGGATTCGGCGCAGGAACGCCTCGTCCACGAGATTCACGGGGTCGATGTTGGTCGCGAAGATGAGCAGCTGGTCGAACGGCACCGAGAACTTCTGGCCCGTGTGGAGCGTCAGGAAGTCGATCCGCTTCTCGAGCGGAAGGATCCAGCGGTTCAGGAGGTCCCGCGGCGACACCTGCTGGCGGCCGAAGTCGTCGATGATGAACAGGCCGCCGTTCGCCTTCACCTGGAGCGGCGCTTCGTAGAACTTCGACACTTCGTCGAAGCGCAGGTCGAGCATGTTGAGGGTGAGCTCGCCGCCGACCTCGACGACCGGGCGCCGGCAGAACACCCAGCGCTGGTCGTAGCTCATGCCGCCCTGGGTGATGTCCACGTCGCCCGACGACGTGCGGGGCTTCGGCACGTCGATCGGAATGTGGTGCACGGGGTCGAACACCTTGACGACCTGGTTTCCGATCGTGAGTCCGTACGGAACGTAGATGCCGCCGTGCATGAGCTCGCTCAGGCTCTCGGCGATCGACGTCTTTCCGTTTCCAGGATCGCCGAACAGGAAGATGGACTTGCCGGAGTTCACGGCCGGTCCGAGCTGCTCCATGATGTTCGGCGGAATGACGAGATGCGTGAACGCGGCGTCGATCTCCGACCGGCGCACGACCAGGTTGCGCACGGTCTGCTTGGAGCACATCGAGAGATAGTTCTCGATGGGAACCGGAGCCGGGCCCGCGTAGGAGCTCTGCTCGAGGACCTCACGCCCGCGGCGACGGCCCTCGTCGGTCAGGGCATAGGTATAGACGCCTTCGGAAATGCCGGCGCCCTTCTTGATCTCGCAGAGTTTCTCGTCCTTGAGGAACTTGAGGATCGGGTGGACGACCGCCTGGAACGGCAGCTTCATCCGGTTCGAGAGCTCGTAACCGGCCAAAACGCCGCCGTAATAGAGGTGCTTCATGGCGAGGTCGACAAGAAATTCCTCGCCGACACCGGTTTCCGCAATGGCCTTGGGGGGTGGCGGAGCCGTCTCGGTGAACTGCTCGAACGCGCCATGCCGCAAGTAGTTGAGCTTGACGAGATTGTCACCGAGCCGGCCGCCGGCCTCACGCTGGAGCGCGAGCGCCTCCTGCAGCTGCTGCTCGGTCACAAGGTGCGCATCGACAAGCATTTTGCCGATCTTTGCGTCCATATCCCACCCTTGTCGTTCGGGCCTTCTTTTAGCCTTCCGGCCCCGGGCTACTCAGCAATATCCGAGCCAGCCGCCCGCACGCCGACCCGGGACTCCCCCTTCATTTGCTGCCGGAACGACTCCCGAATCACCGCAAGCGGTGCGCGGCCCATTTCGAGGAATCGATCGTGAAAGCGACCGAGCACGAATTGATCGCCTTCGTACTTCTGCACCTCGTCGCGCAGCTTCTGGATCTCCCACTTGCCGAGCGTGTACACGAGGTACGTCGGATCGGAGGTTCCGCGTCGCGCCTCGCGCTCCGCGTTGACCCGCGCCATGTAGCATTCCTTCTCGAAGAAATCCGCCGACCTCTCGAAGTCCCAATCGTTCACGTGCATCTCGAGCCCGACGATGTAGCGGCCGATTCGCTGGAGCGCGAGGTTGAGCATCGCGAGCGTGTAGCGCGGATCGTCCCCGCCGTAGCCCTGATCGATCGCCATCTCCTCGCAGTAGTGCGCCCAGCCCTCGGAATTCGAGCCGGTGCCCATGAGCTTCCGCACCTGCGAGGGCACGTTCTTCAAGTGGAGGAACTGGTAGTAGTGGCCCGGGAACGCCTCGTGAATCGAGACGACCTCGAGCTGCCACTTGTTGTAGAAGCCGAGATGCTCGACCTTCTGCGCATCGGTCCAGGCCGAGTCCACTGGCGTGACGTTGTAGTACGCCTCGTTCGCGTTCTGCTCGTACACGCCCGGGGAATCCATGCTCGCAAACGACGTGCTGCGGGAGAACACGGGCGTCTCGGCGACGATCAGGTTCTGGTTCGGCGGGGGAGTGCAGATCTTCTTGTCCGCGATGAACTGCTTGATCTTCGAAAGCCCCGCCCGCGTCGCATCGAGGAGCTGGTCGTTCGACGGGTGATCCTTCGCCATGTCCGCGAGCACCTGCTGCGGGGTCTTCGCGGGATCGACTCGCCGCGCGGTCTCGACCATCCTTCGGTGATTGTCCGCGAGCGCGGCGTAGCCCTGGGCGAGCAGCGTGTCGACGCTCGTCGCCACCATCTCGTCGTAGAGAAGCTTCTTCTGATAGGTGTCGCGTCCCAGCCGGTAGTTGCCCTTCGAGCGGGGAAGGAGGTCGCGCTTCATCCACGCGATGTAGTCCTCGACCGCCTGGATGGCGGTCGCCTGCCGCTCCTTGAACTCCGCGCGCACCTTGGGGTCGTCGGCGGCGGCCAGCTGGGCCGGCACGACGTCGCGCAGGAAACGGACGAGGCCCTGCGTCTGGGTGATCGCAATCTCGGTGTAGATCTGCGGCGGATTCTCGAGGGTGGCCTTCGCGTCGCGGAAAACACGGGGCGTTTCGGCAAGCCGCGCGTTGACCGAGCGCATGCGGTCGTTCGCGGGCGCGAAGTCGCGTTTGACGAGCGCGAAGATGCCGGCCGAGACCACACCCGAGTAGGTCGACGGATTCCGCTGCCAGGACCGGACGACGTCGAGGTCGAGGTCGAGTGCATTCATCCGCGAGACGAAGATCTCCTGGTCGAGTCTGCGATTGGGGCTCAGGTGGCCGGGCTCGAGACCGCGGGCGCGGTCCCGGAATTCGCGCGCGCGCGCGAGCCGGGCCTGTCGGGCAGAAGCCGAGGTTTCCTCGACTTTCGTGTCATAGGCGTGGACGCCCTGATTGGTCGCCCACGAGGGCCGTGCGGCCAGCTCGGCGGCGAACCACTCGTCGATCATCCGGTCGAACGACTTGTCCGCGGCCGTCTTCGCCGGCTCTCCGGGGCCGGGGGAGTAGGGCGGAATGAGCCGCGGGGCGGCAGTGGAAGCCGCGGAGGCGACAAAGGCCGACGAGGCCGAAAGCCCGGCTGCAAACGAGAGCACGGTCGCCAGGGCGGCAAGACCGACTGCCAGGGACACCCCGGCCGGGGAAGGGTGTACCGTAGCGCGTGACAGGGGCGGTGTCCGCACCGAGCCTCCTCGGTTTTGGTGGGCCGTCGAATGCGATGATTCGGATCGCGGCGGCTACAGGTTTGCGAGTCTAGGAGGGCCCCGGGGGACCGTCAAGGCCGCCCGCCCGGGCAATTTTCGCGAAAGGGCTGGAAACTTGCGGAAAATGAAAGCTATGGGGACGGCCGCCCGGGCGGAATCGAGGGGCGGCCGGTGGCCCGGAGGTCCGGGTCTCCTGCTCCCTCTCCTCCTCTTCCTCCTTATCTCCGCCTTCGGCCTGGGTTCCGAGCCCGATTCGGGGCCCGGCCCCGGACCGGGAGCGGCCACCGCCTGGGCCGCCGACGCGCCGGACACCGCGCGCGCCTCGCGCTACTACCGCCAGGGGCTCGCGTTCTACGGCGAAGGCCGCTACGTCGAGGCGCTCCGGCAATTTCAAAACGCCGCGTTCTTCCAGCCCGACGTGGCCGAGATTCGATTCGCGCAAGGACTCTGCCTCCTCAAGCTCGACGAGCCCGAACAAGCGCGCGATCAATTTCAGCGCGTCATCGACAAGGCGCCGGGTCATGGACGCGCGCACTACAACCTGGGCCTGGCCCTCACGACGCTGGGGGACTCGACCGAAGCGAGGCGCCAGCTCCTCCGCGCCTCGAGTCTCGAGCCGCGTCTCGGAGGAGTCCAGTTCGCGCTCTCGCGTCTTGCGGAAAACAGCGGCGATTTGAACGGGGCGATCGATTGCATGCGCCGCGAGCGGATCGTGAGTCCGGACAGTGCCCGCGTCCACGCCCGGCTCGGCGCGCTCTACCTGCGAGCGGGGCAACCCGACAGCGCGCTTGTGCCGCTCGCCCGCGCGTCCGAGCTCGATCCCAAAGCGTTCGATCCCCGGCTCGATCGTGCGCGCGCCTTGGAACTCCTCAATCGTCAGGAGGAGGCGGCTCAGGCCTACGCGTCCGCCGCGCAGCTCGACTCAACGCGCGGCGATCTCCAGGCGGCGCGCGGAGTGGCGCTCTTCCGAGCGGGAAAGGCGGCCGAATCGGTTCCCGCGTTCGAGCGCGCGATCGCGCTCGATCCAAGGGATGCAAAGAGCGCATTCAACCTGGGAGTGGCGCTCGAAGGGCTCAATCGCACGGACGATGCGCTCGAAGCCTACCGGCTCTCGGTGAGCCGCGACTCCTCGTATGCGGACCCGCACCTCAATGCGGGAGCACTCCTGGCGCGTCTCGGGCACACGGCGGAAGCACGCTCGGAGTTCGAGCGTTATCTCGCCCTCGCGCCGGACTCTCCGAGGGCACAAGAAATCCGCCGCGCCCTTGCGATGCTGGCGCGGCGGAGTCCGAACAAATCCCGCTAGAGAAGAACGACTACTTGCAGACGCCGTCCGAGCTCGCTCCTCCGGGGACGTAGACCACGATACCGGGAACGTATCCGTGCGGCGCAGGCGGAGCTTCGGGCTCGCGCGCGGCGGCCATCAGACGTCCGCGCTCGGCCGGCGAGAGTGGAACCTCGAGATCCGCCGGAGCGGCGCCGCTCGCCACAGCATGGACCGCCGTGGCCGGAACGCCGGTGTCTGCGATTCCAAGCGCGAGAGCCGACCAGTTGGGCTCCGGATCGAGCTTCGGTGCGGGTGTCGGACGGTCGTTCGCGTCCGCAACCTGATCGGGCACGATCATCGGCCAGGCCTGTGTCGGTTGATCGGCATTTACGATTGCGAGAGTCGCCGTCTGCGTCGCGGCACGCGACGAGTGCCGTGGCGCCGACTGAACGGCCCACCACCAGCCGGCAAGGGCCAGCGCGGTGACTGTAACGAGAACGAGGGCGAGAAGCGTGGCGGGGCGCCTCGCGATGCGAGCGGTCGCGACTGCAGCACGAACCATGGTGCACACTCCCCGAGTCTCAGATGCGATCCCTGACATCTTGATTCGCGGGTGCCCGGGTAGAAGTCCTTCACCGGACACGCCGGGTGCGCGGTTGATCACGCACACCGCAATTGTGCTCGCCTCGATGCACTGCCCGCAACAAGGGATTTGGTCCTGGGTCCCGAGGGACACGTTGCGGGGCCCCTGAATGCGGACGGGGCGACACACGCGGGGGGGCCGCCCACGCCCCGAAAGGGACAATCCCTTGCCCGGCAAACGGTTGATCGGGTGGCACGGAGCGTGATGTTGGACGGCCTCGAGGCGCCGGCTCGAATGAACGGGCACGCACCGCCGCGGGGAGGGTCCCCGCGTGTGGATCGACCGGCGCCGACAGCGAGGCCGAAAGGACGGAAGGACGATGAGCGAGGACCGGGTGCGGGTCGGGGTCGGGGTGGGAACCCTGGTAGGACTGATCCCCGCCGCCGCGCTGCTGGCTCTGGGACTCATGGGCGCCGCGTGGATCGCCGGGTCCTACGCGATGGGATTTGCGAACGCGCGCGCGACGATCACGGTCACGGGATCCGCGAAGAAGACGATCCGCTCGGACCTCGCGGTCTGGCGCGGGATGTTCTCGGCGCAGTCGCCGCAGATCCAGGCGGCCTATCGGGAGCTCGAGGTGAGCCAGCGGCAGGTGCGCGCGTATCTCGTGCGGCAGGGCTTCGCCGACACGAGCCTCGTGTTCAGCCAGATCCAGACGCTCACCCTCTATCAGAGATCGCCGAACGGAATGGAGACCGGGCAGGTCGACGGATACCGGCTCCAGCAGACGGTCGAGATCCGCTCGCCCGACGTGACGAAGATCGCGGAGCTGTCCCGCGGCTCGACCGAGCTCATCGAGCAGGGAGTGCGCTTCGAGTCGATGCCGCCCGAGTTCCTGTACACGGGCCTCGCCAACCTCAAGGTCGAGATGCTCGCGGCCGCGACCCGCGATGCGCGCGAGCGCGCCGAGGAGATGGCGAAGAACAGCGGCTCGAAGATCGGACGGCTGCGCTCGGCCCGGATGGGCGTGTTCCAGGTCACGCCCGCGTACTCGACGATGGTGAGCGACTACGGCATCAACGACACGTCCTCGCTCGAGAAGGACATCACGTCGGTCGTGTCGGTGAGCTTCGAGATCCGATGATGAACCGCGGGCGGCCATCGTCGGATCTCGGGCTTGCGGGGGTCGCGCAGCAGGGGCTCCTCGCCCTGCGAGAAGCCCGGGCGCTGCGCACCCGCGGCCTGCCGGAGCCCGTGCGCGATCTGCGCGCAAGCCTCTCGACGCGGATCGGAGTTCTCGGGCTCGAGGATCGGGGCATTGTCGCGAACGGGAGATGGCACTTCGAGCCCGATTCGATCATTCCGCTGAACGAGCGATGGGCATTTGCGCGATTCGGGAACGGCACGATCGCGGGAAGCTGCCTGCTCGGTTACGAGGTCCGTTCGGGGCGTGTCCGCTGGCGTCTCCTCGAGCTCGAGATCGACGAGCCCGGGGAACAGTGAAACGGCCCGCCCGGGTTTCCCCGGACGGGCCGCGTTGCTTCGTTCCGCTTCGGTCGAGCTCTAGAGCCTGATGACCTTCGAGCGGAGGCTTTCGCCGCCGGCGTTCACGACCAGGTGATAGACGCCCGACGCGAGCGCCGTTCCGTCCACCCGCAGCTCGAGCGTTCCCGCCCGAACCGTCCCGGCCGCCACGCTTTGC
>JBOHUC010000110.1:0-4391 GCA_050733935.1 Candidatus Eiseniibacteriota bacterium
TCGACGCGCCGCAACTGGCCAGCGCGGTCCGTCACGGCGTCGTGTTCGAGGATGGAGTGAAGGTCGCGAAGCAAAATCAGAGGGCCGCCGCCTGAGGTCGTTTACACACCTCTTGACTCAAGCCCGCCGCGAGGGTAACGCTTCCGCTGGCGACATGAGCGTGAACTGTTCCCGGAGCAGTCACGGAATCCACAACCAGAGTCTGCGGCCCGGTATTCACCTGAAGATTGTCGCCAGCACGCGCGCTGCCGACATCATAGACGGCGATCGGGGTTGGTCCGGTGCCAACGGTCACGCTGGCCTTGACCGTGGCGCCTCGAGCGAAGAATGACAGCGTCGCACCGGCCGGGACTTGGGAGTTGTCAGTCGGCGAGAGGTCTCGTAAAACTACTGTGTCGAAGCGAGACAGCAGGTACTGATGCCGGTCCAAGTACTGCCTCCGCCCTTGCGAGCCCCGTGCGTGCGTGTCGATGGTCCGGGCCAACGCTGACACACGACGTGTCTACCAGCTCATCGATAAATCGACTTCATCCGACCCCAACTAGTCGGCAGGTTGCCAATTACGCCCCCGCCCTCGAGTATCACGATGCCAGACAGATCCCGAAGAGGTGGGCCGGACACAAGGACACTCTGCGCTCCAGTTGTTCTGTCCACTCGGATGATTGCGGGAAGCACACATGAATCAACGCCGCAGGGGACAAAGGGAGTTCCATCGCTGACCAGTAGATTTCCGTTTCGCTCAACCGCTACATCGCGGGGAGCATCGAACATGCCGCGTTCGGTTACCAGCGATTGAATGCCAGTGGTTCCATCGACCTCGATCACGCGAGCGAAAGGCCGGAACTGAACGACGTAGAACTTTCCATCTGCTGCGCTGCCCATCCCTTGCACAGACTGGAAGTATTGTCCCGATGAGACAATCGTCTGGGTTCCTGTCACAGTATCTACCCGAATGATGGCTCCGCCGCCAGTGCCGGTGCCGTCGTTGTAGAGAACGTCAAGCACGTAGAGGGCTCCGTCGGCGGCAAACTCCAAATCCCGGGGAAGAGCTAGGTTCCCGCCCACAGAAACGGGAACGACGTCACCGGTCAGCGTGTTGACACGAACGATCCCAGCGGCTCCGGCCCCGCCAGAAAGGCGGGTTGCGTATAGGAATCCGTCTGAACCAAGTGCGAGAGCATTGACACCATTCACAGCGCTACCCGAGACGACCACATCCTGTGGACCCTGGAACTGATCGATCCTGAAGATGGTCCCGCCGGACGCGCTCTGATCGGCAACGAACAGGGAAAGCCCATCCGGTAAAATCGCCACATTCATCGGCACGTTGAACTGACCATCCTCGGAGACCGAGGTGATGGCACCAGTCCCCGAATCGACCGCGTGAATGGAGCGATTGAAGGCGGCGACGACAACGTCGCCTTCTTGGAGAGAGGCTTCTCCGGTGGAAGACACAGGGAGAAGAAAGCAAGCTATCAATCCGAGGATGCGAACTGCGGCCGCGTTCACTACGGAGCCTCCGATGGGCGAACCGCAGGCTAGTTTTCACCAACGCAGCGGTTGAGTCAATCTGAATCTAGGCGCATCCGGTGATTCCACGTGGCCCGTGCAGGCCCCGTCGTGGCTTTGATTGCTGAAACCATTTGCGATCATCAGCAAGCATGGGATCGGCCGGAACACCTACTTCAACTGGAAGTCGCGCTAAAGCGGGGTCGAAGTCTGGGACCGCAAGGGACTGCGCGAGCTCGAAGCTCGGAGTGCGCGGCCCGAAGCAGATGAACAGAGCCCTGGCGCTTGAGAACGCGACAGGGCAGGTGTGGTCGATGTTCGCTTCAGAGATCCCGAGGAATCGAGTGCTGTGTACAGGCTCTGTTTCCTGTGAACGCTCAAGACCGCCACGCACGAGACGAGCCACAGCGATGGCCGGCCCCTCGAGCCCTGTCCGGCCTGTCTCGCAAAACTGTGCGGGTGGCTCGGGCTCGATCCGGCAGAACGCGCGGGGAGGCTGGCGGCGTTCTGGCGTGAGCGGGGTTTCCCGCGCGAGACGGCCGACCTCGAGGAACGACGCGCGCTCCTCGACGGAACGAATCCGGGAAGCTAGACCGACTGCACGTGCAGGCGCGCGTGTTCGAGCACGACTCGCGCGGCCGCCTGTCCGCTTCGGACCGCACCTTCGATCGTCGCGGGAAGCCCGGTCGCGGTCCAGTCGCCGGCGAGCGCAAGGCCGGGCACGCGCGTTTCTGCTCCGGGTCGGGTTGCCGCGCTGCTCGATCCCTTATGCGCGCGGAACGACGGCGTCGCGCGCGGCTCCTTGACGACGCGAAACGCCACCGGCACCTCCCGTGTGAGGCCGTACGCGTCGAGCGCCGCACGTGCGCGATCCGCGATTTCCTGGCTCCGCATCTCGACGAGCGGGCGCGCCGCGCTCGCGACCAGAACGACCGCATGCCGCCCCTCGCGTACGCCGAGAAGCGCGCTGCGATCGAACGCCCATGCGAAGCCGGGACCGCCGCCGTGCGGCGGGCTCACGAGCCCGACGACCGGCGCGGGCATGACCGGGCGATCGAACCACAGGGTCGCGGTCACGATCGGGGAAGTCTCGAGCGCGGCCGCGGGGTCGAGGCTCGGCACGAGGGCCGGAAACGCGTCCCCCGTGATCTCGAGCGCTTCGAGCGCGGGGACCGCGAGGACCATGGCGTCTGATTCGAGCGTTTCTCCCGACTCGAGCACGGCGCGAAACCCGGTCGCCCCGGACCCGGCCTGCGGCTCGACAGCGCGCACCTGCGCTTGAAGCCGCGCGCTTCCACCCGCGCGCTCGAGCACACCCTCGATCGGAGCCACGAGCTCCGCAAGCCCCGCGCGCGCAAGCCCGAGCGCCGGCGCGTCCGGGGCGCCGCGAAACGCCTCGCCCACGACCGCAAACAGGAGGGCCGCCTCCGCACGGTCGGGCGTTTCGTTGATCGACGCCTCGGTGATCGGATGCCAGAAGAAACGCCGCGCGGTCGCTCCCTGCCCGAGCGCATCGAGCCACGCGGTCACGCTCGCACCGGGAGCGGGGGCCGCGCCGTCGCGCAGCGCGCGCGCGAGCGCAACCCGCTCGGCGATCGGAACGCGCGTCCAGAGCGCGAGGCCGAGCGCGAGCCCGGCGCGGCCGAGCTCCCCCGGCGCGCGAAGCCGGCTTGCACGTCCGCCCCATTCGCGGAACACGAGGTCGAGCCCGGGATCGAAGCGCACGAGGTGCGCGGTTCCGAGGCGCGAAAGAAGCGCGCGCGTCGCGCCATAGCAGCCGAGGAGCACGTGCTGGCCGTTGTCGACCGGGTCCCCGAGGCGGGGATCGGGCCACGACGTCGCGCGTCCTCCCCAGTGCGGCCGGGACTCGAGCAGCGTCACGCGGACGCTGGAATCCGCGAGCGCGATCGCCGCCGCGATCCCCGCGTACCCGCCTCCAATGACGGTGCAGGAGGAGGTCAACGCGCGCGCCCGGGGCGAAGGCGAAGGAGCCCCGCGTACAGCGGAACGCGGACGCGCTCGTGGTACACGCGGCCGGGGTCGGCCTCGATCCGATCGAGGATCGCTTCGTACGCCCTTCCCATCGCGAGCGCGGGCGAGAGATCCGCGGCCGCTCCGGGCGGAATCGCGGAGCGCGCCTGTGCGAACGCGCTCCGTGCGCGCACGAGAAGGGGGGCGACGAGGCGCCGGTAGCGCGGGGGAGCGGTCTGCGAAACGAGATCGGCCGGCGTCATGCCGTGCCGGTCGAGTTCCTCGAGCGGCACGTAGCAGCGTCCGGTGCGTGCGTCCGCTGCCACGTCACGCAGCACGTTCGTGCGTTGCAACGCGACGCCCAGGGCGAGCGCGAATGCGCGCGCGTCGGGTCGTCCAAACACGGGAAGCGCCGCGAGCCCGGGCCCGCCGCCGACCGCGCGGCAGTACGCCTCGAGCGCGTCGTCGTCCGCGGGGATGGCGCCATTCGCGTCAAGCGCGAGGCCTTCGAGGAGCGACGCGAGTCCTTCGAACAGAAGATCGTGGGCCCCGTTCACCCGGTCGAGCGCATGCCACGCGCGCAGGAGCCGCCGGCCCGCCGGACTCCGGGGAACCGCGGCGCGCACGCGCTCGACCTCGCGCGCCGCACGTTCGAAGCCGAGGGCCGCCGTTTCGTGATCCGGCGCATCGTCGACCTCGTCGTCGAGCGCGCGGCAGAAGGCGTGGAGTGCTTCGAGCGCCGCGCGGCGGGGCGGCGGGAGGAGGCGGAACGACGCGGCGAAGGACGTCGCAAGAACGCGTCCGGGGACGAGGGCCGCGAACGCGATGCCAGCGCGGTCGCGCGCGCCGAGTGCGGGTCGCTCGCGAAACGCGCGCTCGCCCAGGGCTTCGACGCGCGCGAGCACGGTGCG
>JBOHUC010000111.1:0-8937 GCA_050733935.1 Candidatus Eiseniibacteriota bacterium
GCTCGACGAAGAGCGTGGCCCCGCTGGTCGAGACGTCGTGCACGAGCCCTTTCGAGCGCTCGAACCGGTCCGCGCGGACCGCGACCACGAAGCGGTCGTTCCGCTGCGTGACGAACGTCCCCTCCTCGGCCGCGAGCGAACGGTAGCGGTCGAGCTTCTCGCGCAGCCGTCCCTGGACGACGTGCGCCTGCTTCCGGACGGTCGCGAGCTCGGGGCTCGCTCCGTCGAGCACGAGGCCTTCCGCGTCGACCGAGGCCCGCAGCCGTTTCTCGAGCTCCGGATCGGTCGAAAGGCCGCGCGCGAGCGCCGCCGCGTGCGGCGCTTCGGAACGGGCCTCCTCCCAGTAGCGGAACGCCCGTGCCGTCGCCGCGAGGAGCTCCGCGACCTGATAGAGCGCCCGGGCCGGGAACGAGCCGCCGCGCTTGGACTCGGCCGCAAGCGTCTCGACCAGCGAAAACGGGGGCGGCCCGGGCCAGGGCCCGAGCGTCTCGGCGAGCCGGCGCGCTTCGGCGAGCTCGGCCAGACGCCGGTTGGCGGTCGCCGGGTCCCCGGTCGGAGTGAGGGCCAGGGCGCGCGCCTCGGACGTCGGCGCACTCGCGAGCTCGGCGAGCCAGGCGACGACCTTCGTGAACTCGAGCAGATCGAGGACGCCCGGCGCGATCCCGGCGGGCGCGACGTTCTTGCGGACGGGAACCGCTCCTTTCCTGGGCATACGCACGGAGTTTTGAGCGTTCTGGCGGGGATGAAAACGACGAAGGGCGGGAGGGTTTCCGCTCCTCCCCGCCCCCTTCTGCTTCTACATCATCGGTCCGGTCGCGGGACTAGCTTTCGACGCGACGGGCCAGGTTCTTCCGCTTCGCGGCGTTGAGCTTGCGCTTGCGCCGCTCCGAGGGCTTCTCGAAGTGCTGATGGCGGCGAAGATCCGCCAGCACTCCGGCCTTCTCGCATTTCTTCTTGAAGCGGCGCAGGGCACTCTCGAAGGATTCGTTCTCCTTCACCCTGATGCCGGGCAATTACAACCCCCCTCTCAAGCACAAAGCCCGCAGGCGTCACGGCCACGCGGGCCCGGCGATTCGGTTTCACGCAATTCGTCTCTGGGAAGGGAATCTAGCTCCCAAGTGACGATCCGTCAAGCCGTTTCCTGACCGGTACTACTCCGAAGCCGCGCCCCGACGAGGAGTGCTAAGGCCGCCGATTCGGCCCGGAGCCGAAGGGGCCCGAGCCCGACCGCGGCACTTCCCGGCCTCCCGAGCCAGGCCTCCCGCTCGGCAGCCGCAAACCCTCCCGGAGGGCCTGAGACGAGAAGCCAATCCCCTTGGGAAGGAAGCTCTTGCGCAAGGAGGGGCGCGCCCTCCGGGTCGGCCAGCCAGAGCCCGTCGAAGCGCGGTCCCGTGCTGGCGGTGCCGGCGGTGTCAGCGTCGAGGACGCCGGGGTCGGGAAGGGCCAGGGCCCAGGCTCCGAGCGACTGTTTGAGGGCCGCCCGGGAGACCCGCCCCCAGCGTGCCCGGCGCCCGGGCCCCGGGTCCTCGAGCGGAACGAAGGCCCACGCCCCGAGCTCGGTCGCCTTCTCGACCAGCCAGTCGCCGCGCGTGCCCTCTGCGTCTCCGACGAGCCAGAACCGAAGGGCCGGGCGCGGCACGCTCGCGCGCTCGAGCACCCTTGCCTCGAGGCCGCGGCGATCGGACGCCGTGAGCTCGAGACGTGCGACGGTCCCCGCTCCGTCGGTCGCGACGAACCGGGCCTGGGGTTTCAAGCGAAGGCTCTTCAGGAGATGGTGCGCTTCGTCGCCCGTGATGCGCAGGGTGTCGGCTTCGAGACTTTCGACGACCGCCTGCGTGACCGGCTGTCCGAACGGATGCCCGTAGCGCGCGGACGCGTCAACCACCCAGCGCGTCCCTCACCTTTTCGAAGAAGCTCTTCCCGGGCTTCGGCGCCTTCCCCGCGTCGAGCTTGTCGAGCTCTTCGAAGAGCTGCTTCTCGCGCGCCGAGAGCTTGCCCGGCGTCCACACGCGCACGCGCACGAGAAGATCGCCGCGCCCGCGGCCGCGCAAGCGCGGAAGTCCGAGACCGGGGAGGCGAAGCCCCTTTCCGCTCTGCGTTCCGGCGGGCAGATTCCGCTTCACGGGCTGCTCGAGCGTTGGGACTTCGATTTCGCCTCCCAGTGTGGCACGGCTCATCGAGACCGGAAGCTCGAGCAGGAGATCCGCACCGTCGCGCTCGAACAGGTCGTGCGGCTTCTCCTCGATCAGAACCTGGAGATCGCCCGCCGGTCCGCCGTTGGGGCCCGCATCGCCGAGACCGCGGAGCGGAATGTAGTTCCCCTCCGCCACACCGGCCGGCACGTCGACCATGACCGTCGAGACGTCCTGAATCCGCCCTTCGCCGCGGCACTTGAGACACGGATTTTCGATGATCTCGCCCGTGCCGCGACATCGCGGGCAGGGAGCGATGTTCACGAACTGCCCGAAGAACGACGACTGGACCTGGCGGACTTGTCCCTTGCCCCCGCACTGCGCACAGGTCTTCTTGCCGCCTTTCTGAGCGCCCGATCCGTGGCAGGTCTCGCACGCGACCTGGCGCTTGATCTGGATGCGCTTCTTCGTTCCGGTCGCGATCTCCTCGAGCGAGAGCTTGAGGCGCACGCGCAGATCCTGCCCGCGCCGCGGACCCGCGCCCGCCGCGCCGAACAGATCCTCGAATCCCGCGAACCCGCCGGCCCCGCCCCCGCCGCCGCCGAAGTCGCGCATGAAAGCGCGCAGCGCATCGGCGAGATCGAAGCCCTCGAAGCCCGCGCCCGGCACGCCGGCCCCCGCCGCTTCGTGGCCGAAGCGGTCGTAGCGCGCGCGGCGCTCGGGATCCTTGAGCACCTCGTAGGCTTCGGTTGCTTCCTTGAACGCAGCTTCGGCGGACGCATTCCCCGGATTGCGGTCCGGGTGGTGCTGCATCGCGAGCTTCCGGTAAGCCTTCTTGATCTCGTCGTCGGTCGCACCCTTCGCGACGCCGAGAACCTCGTAGTAGTCGCGCTTCGCGGCCAAGGCCTAGGCGCCCTCCGGGCCGCTCGAGACGATCACGCGCGCGGGGCGAAGGAGCCGGTCGCCCTGCCGCCACCCCTTTGCGATCACCTGCGAGACGTGTCCGGCGGCGTGACCGGCGCTCGGCGCCGTGAGGAGTGCCTCGTGCTCGCGCGGGTCGAACTCGAGGTCGACGGGATCGATCGGCGTCACGCCCTGGGACTTGAGGGATTCGTTCAAGCGGTGGAGCACGAGCGCCACTCCCTGCGCGAGCGCGCTCGCTTTCTCGCCCGCCTGCTCGGCTGCCTTGAGCGCGCGCTCGAGGTCGTCCGCGAACGTGAGAAGTCCCTGGAGCGCGCTGTCGGCGCCCCGTCGCTCGGCTTCGGAGAGCTCGCGCGCGGCGCGGCGGCGAAACGTCTGGAGATCGGCCTCGGTGCGGAGCCACGCATCACGGACGCGCGCAAGCTCGCTCTCGAGCTCGACCGCGCGCGCTTCGTCGACCCCGGCGGCCGGAAAGTCCGTGCTCTCGGCGCCCTCGAGGCCTTCCGGCTCCGCGGCCGCGCCGGGCACCTCGGCCGACTCGGGCGCCGGTTCGGCGCCTGTGCGACTGAACGGGTTCTTCACAGGAGCGAGGAGAGGCGGCGTCCTACGTACTCGACGAGCCCCATGGCGCGCGCGTAATCCATGCGCCGGGGACCGAGGAGGCCGATCGATGCGGGAAGAGGTCCGGGAAGGCGAAAGCTCACGAGACTGAGATGCGCGAGCTCGGTTCGATTGTGCTCGCGGCCGATCGCGACCGAAAGCCCGGGATCGCTTCCGCCCGCGAGCAGGTCGCGCCACGGCTCGGGCCGGTCGATGAGCTGGAGCACGGGGCGCAGGCTTCCCGACTCGCGGAATTCCGGGTGCCGCGCCACGTAGGCCGCGCCGTCGACGAACACTTCGGGCCGCTCGAGCTCCGCGAGCACATCGGCAATCGCCGCGGCCACGAGGACGGCCGCGACGTCGCGCACGAGCGCATCGTCGCCTGCGAGCCGTCCTCTCACGTCGGCGAACGGGAGGCCGAGCAGACGCTCGCGCAGAAGACGCGCGACACGCTCGACGTCCGCGCGACCGAGCGGGCTCGTGAGATGGAGGGCCACGGAACGCGCGGGCCCGCTTCGGACGGTGAGCACGAGCAGCACACGGCGTTCGGCGACGTGCACGAGCTCGAGCGATTCGAGAACCCCCTCGTCGAGACCGGGTGCGATCGCGAATCCGAGCTCCGAGGCGGTGTCGGCGAGCAGGCGTGACGCCTGACGGAAAAGCTGTTCGACGTCGTGCGCGGAGGCGGTGAGCGCGCGCTCGACCTCCTCGCGATCGGCGGGGGTCAGCGGCTCGGGCGCCCCGAGCCCGTCGACGAACACGCGGTAGCCGCGATCCGTCGGAATGCGACCGGCCGCGGCGTGCGGCTGCTCGAGGAGCCCGAGCGATTCGAGCTCGAACATGGACGATCGGACGGTCGCCGGCGCCCACGCGAATCCTCCCTCGACCGTGAGCGTTCCCGAAGCGACCGGGCGCGCGGTCGCAAGGTACTGGCGCACGAGCAGGGTCAGGACCTGGCGCTGGCGGCTCGTGAGATCGGCGAGCCGGGTCGGGCGCGGGGTCCGCGAGTGGGTCTGTGATTTGCGGATCGGCATGATGGGCCAGTCTACACGAGGCCGGCGGTCCCGGCAGTGGCCTCGTTCTGCCACAGGAGACAGATCGAATCCGTGCGCACGCGCTCCCTTCGCGGGACGCGAAATCCTTCCGGCATCTCGACCAGAAGACCGCGCGCGGCAAGCCGCCGTCCGGCCGCGCGCCAGGCCTCGCGGACCTCGTCCGATACGGCCGCGGAGACATCCGCGAAGCGCATGCCGGCATCGAGCCTGAGTCCCAGGAACACGGTCTCGAACATCGCGTGCGCTTCGGCCTCGTCGACTTCGGCGGCGCCTCCGCTCTCGATCGATGCGATCCACGCCGGCAACGCGCGCGGTGCCACCGTGCGGCGCCCCGCGAGGAAGCTCACGGCCGCGGGACCGAGGCCGAGGTACGGACGCCTGCGCCAGTACGCGAGGTGGTGGCGCGTCTCGTGTCCGTCGCGCGCGAAGTTCGAGATCTCGTAGTGGCGGAAGCCCGCCGCCTCGAGCCGGTCGCGCGCACGCTCGAAGAACGCGGCCTCGCGGTCCTCGTCCGGGCGCTCGACGCGGCCGCGCCGGACGGCCTCGCCCATGCGCGTTCCGGCCTCGGGCGTGAACGCGTACGCCGAGACGTGATCGGGATCGAGCGCGAGTGCACGCTCGAGCGACTCGTCGAAGCGTTCCTCGAGATGTCCGGGGAACGCGTACATGAGGTCGAGGCTCAGGTTCGCGAACCCGTGCCGCCGCGCGCGTCGCACGCCCTCCTCGATGGCGCGCGCGTCGTGCGTGCGACCGAGGCGTGCGAGCTCGTCGTCGTGGAGCGACTGGGCCCCGATCGAGAGGCGCGCGACGCCGGCCTCGCGCCAGGCGGCGAGGCGCTCGTCGTCGAGATCCTCGGGGTTCGCCTCGAGCGAGTGTTCGTGTTCCGGATGGAATGAGAGGGCGCGATCGAGCCCGCGCGCGAGCCGGGTGAAGTCGCCCGCCGGAAGCCGGCTCGGCGTGCCGCCGCCATAGTAGAGGCTGCCGTACGGTTCGCGCGCGGCCGCGTTTCCGCGCCGCTCGGCCTCGCGCACGATGCCTTCGACGAATCCGGGCACTTCCGCGGGCCGATACGGGCGGGTCGCGAAGTCGCAATACGGACAGCGCACGTGGCAGAACGGCACGTGCACGTAGACGCCCGCGCCGAGCGGTTCGGGCAGCGGCGCGGGCGAGGGATCCGCAGCGGCCGGCAGCGCGCGGGGGTCCGCGCTCAGCGAATCGCGGTCAGGATGCGCTGGAACCGCGGCCATTTCCTCTCCCCGTCCCAGGACCAGTAGAGGAACATCGCGCGTCCCTTGACGAGGTTCATCGGCACAGGGCCCCAGAATCGGCTGTCGTTCGAGTTGTCGCGGTTGTCGCCCATCATGAAGAGCTTGTCGGGCGGCACCGTGACCGGTCCGAAGTTGTCGCGCTGATCCATGCTCCCGGGGTGCATCGCGGTGTCGATGTGTTTCACGTACGGCTCCGTGCGCTTCTGTCCGTCGACGTACAGCGTCTTGTCCTTGATCTCGACCGTCTGTCCGCCGGTCGCGACCAGGCGCTTGATGTAGTCGCGGCGCGGATCCTCGGGATACTGGAACACGATCACGTCCCCGGGCTCAGGCTGCCGGAAACCGGGCAGGCGGACGTCCGTGAACGGGATCTTGGGGCCATAGTCGAGCTTGCTCACGAACAGATAGTCGCCGACCTGGAGCGTGTCGAGCATCGACTCCGACGGAATGCGGAAGGCCTGCAGCACGAACGCGCGCAGGACGATGGTGAGCAGGACGGCGTAGACGATCGCCTCGGTGTACTCGCGCAGCAGCGACTTGGGCTTGCGCTCGGGACGGACGGCACTCATGCGATTGGACTCCTGAGCCGGCGTTACCGGTCGACCTTGAGGACCGCGAGGAACGCCTCCTGCGGCACTTCGACGGTTCCGATTTGCTTCATACGGCGCTTGCCCTCCTTTTGTTTCTCAAGGAGCTTGCGCTTTCTTGTGATGTCACCGCCGTAACACTTGGCGGTCACGTTTTTGCGAAGGGCCGAAATGGTCTCGCGCGCGATGACCTTGCCCCCGATCGTGGCCTGGATGGCGATCGGGAACATCTGCCGCGGGATGAGCTCCTTGAGCCGGCTGGCCAGGTCCCGGCCCCAATCGTACGCCTTCTCCCGGTGGACGATACACGACAGTGCGTCCACCGGGTCGCCGTTCAGCAGCAGGTCCATCTTGACCAGGTCGGCCGTCTCGTAGCCGTCGTATTCGTAGTCGAGCGAGGCGTAGCCGCGCGAGACGCTCTTCAGCCGGTCGTAGAAGTCGATCACGATCTCGGCCAGCGGCAGCCGGTATTCGAGCCGGGCCCGGCTTTCCTCCACGTAATCCATCTTGACGTACACGCCGCGCTTGTCCTGACACAGCTTCATGATGTTGCCGACGTACTCGGTCGGCAGGAGGACGTGCGCCCGCACGTAGGGCTCCTCGATGAGCTCGATCACGGTCGGGTTCGGCAGCGCGGCCGGGTTGTCGACCGTGAGCACCTCGCCGTTCGTGAGCAGGACGCGGTACTCCACGCTCGGTACGGTCGCAATGAGATCCACGTCGTACTCGCGGCGCAGGCGCTCCTGCACGATCTCCATGTGAAGGAGCCCGAGGAAGCCGCAGCGGAATCCGAAGCCGAGCGCGATCGAGGTCTCGGGCTCGTACAGGAGCGCCGCGTCGTTGAGCTTCAACTTCGCGAGCGCATCCTTGAGCTCCTCGTACTGGTTCGCGTCGATCGGATAGAGGCCGCTGAACACCATCGGCTTGACCTCGCGATAGCCCGGAAGCTGCACGGGGTCGGGCACGAGCCCCGAGGCGACCGTGTCGCCGACGCGCGCATCGGCCACTTCGCGCACGCCCGCGACGATGTATCCCACCTGCCCCGCCTCGAGGGTTTCGGTCGGCACGCGCTTCAGGCGGAACACGCCGACCTCCCCCACCTCGAACTTCTTTCCGGTCGAGACGAACTGGATCGAGTCGCCCGCGCGCACGGTCCCTTCGACCACCCGCACATAGGCCACGACGCCGAGGAACTGGTCGAACTGCGAATCGAAGATGAGCGCGCGGAGCGGGAGCTCGTTCGCCCCGGCGGGCGGCGGCACGCGGCGGATCACGGTCTCGAGGAGCTCGCGCACGCCGAGCCCCTCCTTGGCCGAGATCGCCGGAATGTCGTGCGGCTCGACACCGGTCAGGTGCGCGAGCTCGAGCCCGACTTCTTCGACGCGGGCCGCGGGCATGTCGATCTTGTTGAGCGCGGGCACGATCGTGAGCCCGTTCTCGAGCGCGAGATAGAAATTCGAGAGCGTCTGCGCCTCGACTCCCTGCGACGCGTCGACGAGCAGGATCGCTCCCTCGCAAGCGGCCAGGCTGCGCGAGACCTCGTACGTGAAGTCCACGTGGCCGGGCGTGTCGATCAGGTTGAGCGCGTAGCGCCCGCCGTCCGCGCCGTCGTATTCCATCGCGATCGGATGCGACTTGATCGTGATGCCCTTCTCGCGCTCGAGATCCATCGCGTCGAGGACCTGCTCCTTCATCTCCTTGCGCGTCAGGGTTTCGGTCAGCTCGAGAAAGCGATCGGCGAGCGTCGACTTCCCGTGATCGATGTGCGCGATGATGCAGAAGTTCCGCGTGCGTGCGGATGGAATGCGGCTCAATTCATTCGCTCACTTTCGTGATTCGGCACCGCCCGCAGCGGGCACGGGCGTCAGGGACCGGTGAAACTCGTGCGCAGACCGAGCCGCACGTTCGAGGCCTTCGGCGGGGCATCCGTGTCCGGGCCGAGCCCCGGATCCGGACCGAAATCCGCGTCGAACTGGAGGAGATGCGCATCCACGTAAGCGTCCACCATCGAGACGAGCACGACTGCAGCGAGCACCCAGCCCGCGGTCGCGCGGCGGTTGTACGCCTCTTCGTACTCGGCCTGCGCCTGTGCGGCGCCGGCGGCGTCGCCGGCCGCGATCGCATCGCTCTCGCGCTCGAGCGCGTCGTCCACGTCCTTCCAGGCGTCGATCAGCCGCACGCCCGCGTAGGCTTCGAGCCCGACGGCGAGCGCTGCCTTCCACGGCCGCCCGTTCTTCATCTGCCCCCAGCCGGGCACGACGAGCGAGCGCAGCATGATCGCGGTCGGCTGATTCGTCCACGGACGCGCGCGCTCGCCGGCCACGCGCGGCTCGGCCGACGAAGCCGGTGCCGGCACGGTGGGCCGCGTCGCGGC
>JBOHUC010000112.1:0-8251 GCA_050733935.1 Candidatus Eiseniibacteriota bacterium
AACGCCTGGATCAGCGGGTTCCGCCGCATGGTCGTGCGATACGATCACAGCGTCGAACACTACCAAGCGTTCTTCTACATCGCGTGCGCGATGATCACTCTGAGGTGGTTATGAAACCACTTCTAGACCGGCTTGACTCACCACAAGGGTCGGTTCAACCTCTCGCTCGCGCAATGACGGTCGCGAGCGGGAGTCCTCCATGAGTCCAAACGAATTCTGCGAGCATCTCAAGGCCATCTCGAACGTCGAGCACGCCAAGCGCTACGAATGCGTCGAGTGCGTGAAGATCGGATCGAAGTGGGTGCATCTGCGGACATGTCAGCAATGCGGCCTCACGCATTGTTGTGACAACTCCCCGATGAAGCACGCGACGGCGCACTACCGGACCATCCACCATCCCGTCGTTGCCTCCGCGGAGCCGGGGGAGCGCTGGCTCTATTGCTATCCGGACGAGGAATTCGCGCAGTACTGAGTGGGTCGAGGCCGTCGCGCGCGAGAAGAAAGGACCGCATGAAACATCTTCGGGAACTCGTCGGTCGGGAGCTCACGTGGACGCAGCCGCACGCGTTGAAGCGCGACTTCGATCTCATGGACGGGTCCGCGGTCGTGGCGACGCTTCGATTTCGCAGCCTGATGGGCTCACTGGGCGTTGCGGAGACGGCGGACGGCACGTGGACCTTCAAGCGGGTCGGGTTCTGGCAGACGCGGGTCACGATCCGGGATTCGAAGGACAGGGAGATCGCAACGTTTCGCAACAACACGTGGACGCACGGCGGCACGCTCGAGCTGGCCGATGGTCGCGAACTCACGCGGGGAGGGCGAGCGAAGTGGACCAGGGGATCTCGATCGCGGGTGCGCTTCTCATCCTCGCGGCGTACGGCGGGAATCAATTCGGACTCACGGATAGGCAGAGCGTGATCTACAACCTGATGAACTTCGTGGGCGCGGCCGCGCTCACGTTCGTCGCGTTTCGCGCGGGGCAGTGGGGCTTCGTGCTCCTCGAGGGCGTCTGGACGATCCTGAGCCTGCCGGGCCTCGTGTCCGCTGCACGGGCGAAGCTGCGGCGGACATGAGGGCACCGCGACGGTACCTCAGTCCGCGACGCACATCTCGAGGGCCATTCCCTGCTCGTCGAAGTGCCGCAGCGTTCCCACCGTTCGGCAGGCCACGCAGACGATAGGATGCCGGAGCTCCCTCCAGGGCGCGTCCTTCGCCGCATTCTGCCGGAATGCGATGCCTTGCGATTCCTTCCTCAGCTCGACGTAGCCGCAGGACGCCATGTCGCGATCCTCGTTCACGAACGCAAAGACGGAATGTCCTCGGATGGGACAGCGCAGCAGGCCGCGAAACTGACCTTCACCGGAGCGCAGACTCTCGCCGTCCATGGTACCTCCCGGATTTCGGAGAAGCCGTCGCATCTGGGGACCCTGCGCATGCGCGATCCGCGAATGGTTCTCGAAACGATTCGTGTTGCGCTGGGAGATGTGGCGGCTCGTGTTGTGGATAACACGCAAGCTGAAAGTGCGCGGAAGTCTACGGGGCGACGGATCGAGTCGTCAATGCGATTGATCGGTTGCCGGGAAACTTCTGCGCCACGAATGTCTTGCGCTACCGTTCCGGAGAAGGGAGATTCGTCCAATGAAAGTCGGAATCCTGGGGACGGGTGACGTCGGGAAGGCCCTCGGCAGCGGTTTCGTCGCGCTCGGACATGAAGTCCGCATGGGCTCCCGCGACGCGACGCACGCGGGTGCCGTCGCGTGGGCAAGAGAGGCGGGGGCGAAAGCGTCCGCCGGAACGTTCGCGGACGCCGCGAAGTTTGGAGAGATCGTCGCTCTCGCCACCCTCGGTGTGGCGAACGAAGCCGTGCTCCGGGAGGCGGGACCCGAGAACCTCCGCGACAAGATCGTGATCGACGCGACGAACCCGCTCGACTTCTCGGGCGGGATGCCACCGAAGCTCGCGATCACCGGCAACGACTCGGGCGGCGAGCGGGTGCAGCGGCAGCTTCCCGGCGCCCGCGTCGTCAAGGCGTTCAACATCATCGGCCACGGGTTCATGTTCCGCCCCGAGTTCCCCGGCGGGCCGCCCGACATGTTCATCGCCGGCAACGACGACGCGGCGAAGGAGAGGGTCACCGGCCTCCTCAGAGATTTCGGATGGGGCGCAGTGTACGACCTCGGAGGCATCGAGTCGTCGCGCCATCTCGAGGCGATGTGTCTCGTCTGGGTTCTGTCCGCAGTGCGCGCAGGGGACTGGAACCAGGCGTTCAAGCTCCTCCGCAAGTAATTCCTAGCGCGTCGTTGCGTCGGGAGGCCGGGGCTCGACTCGAGCGGTGAGCTCGAGCAGTTTTCGGTCGCGTACGATTCCGAGCTTCACGTCCTTGCCGACACCGGCCATGTAGAGCCAGTGCTGGAAGTCGTACACGCTCCGGATGGCGCGTCCGTCCATCGTTTGAAGAACGTCTCCGACCTTGATGCCCGCTCGTGAAGCGGGGCTCGGGTCGAACACGTTGTCGATGTAGATTCCCGCGAGTCCGGCCGTGTTGAGTTTCCCGCGCAGGTAGTCGGAGAGCAGGAGGACCGAGATGCCAAGCCACGGCGAATCCCGGCTCTCGCGCACGAGCAGGCTCTGGTAGATCGCAGTCGCGAGGTTGATCGGCAGAGCGTGGCCACAGCACTCTTCGGGGTCGGCCACGGTCCCGGAACCCGCGCTCTCACGCGCGGCCGAATGCCCAGGCCGGGTGTTGATTCCGATGACCTCGCCCTTCACGTTCACGAGCGGTCCGCCGAGAGCTCCGGCGCATACGCTCATCGAGGTCTGGATGTACGTCGCGCTCATCTCCTCCTGGTAGCACTCGCGGCTCGGGGTCTGGACAATGACTCCGGGATTGATCGTCTTGTCGGGCCCCGTCGGATCGCCGAACGCGTACGCGAACTGTCCGGACTTCACTTCGCCGCTGTTGCCGAGTTCGATGAACGGGAGGGGTGTGGGCGCCATGATCTTGAGGATCGCAAGGTCGATTGTGGGCTCGAGGCTCAGGACGCGCGCGCGGTAGTGTGTGTCCCCGACCTCCACATCCAGCACCTCCGCTTCCTTCCGCAAGGCGGGATCGGCCACGACGCGATTCAAGCTCAGGATGTGGCCGTCGGCGGTGACGATGAATCCGGTCGCACCCTCGGCCGGACGAAATCCTGGGTAGAGGAGATCGGTCGCGGGGCCCTCGCGCCAGCCGCCCGGTGCCTTCGAAGCCTCGTTCGCTACGTTCCACCATTTCTCATCACGCACGAAGCGGCGGATGTTGACGACCGCGGGCTGAACGCGCTGCGCGATCTCTACCAGCATCGCTTCGGTCGGCCCGGGACTCGGCGTCCCGGCAGCGGGTGTGATCGCCGTGGGTGCAGGGGTCACGGGCGCGCTCGCCGCGGGTGCCGCAGAGGCGGCCGTCGCGCCAACGATCCACAGTGCGGTCGCAAGGACGATCGCTTGCATCAGAACGACTCCTGGGAAGAGAGGACGAGAAGAACGCCGGTTCGGTGCCGACCCCGCGTGTGCCTAGAGTGAAGGGGGAGAATGTGCGGGCCTTTGCGCTTCATGCGAGGTTAGGAGAGTAACACGAGGCCGGCGCCCGCCGCGACGGAGGCGGACGCCGGCCCGACCTGCCCCGACCGTTCACGATCGTTCCCGACCGTTCCCGATCGTTCCCGACTAGCGTTCGGTCCCGGTCGTCGAATCCGGCTTCACGGATTCCTTGACCGGTTCTTTCGTCGACTCGAGTTCCGACGACGCTTCGGACGTCTCCTTCGGAAGCTCGAGGAAGACCCACACGCGCCGCCAGCGATTCGCTTCGTTCTTCGCCGTGACCGAAAGACCCCAGCGCTCGTGCTGCGGGCGGAGCGGAACCCGGTAGTTCACGCGCCACGTGTTCGAGCCGGCGTCGCGGACGAGCGCCTGTGGATCCTGGAGTCCGTCCGACAGCAACACCCGGTTCGCATCGGGGGTCGTGTGGACGACGATCTCGACCGTCTCGCCCGGCTCGACGAGCGTGTCCTCGAGCAGGATGTGGGCGTCGGGAGGGGTCGAGTCGTCCTCGACCTCGAGTTGAATCGGCGCACCCGGCGAGGCCGCAAGCGGCACGGTCACAGCCGGCGTGACGACGGAGCCCTGTCCCGAACCGGGCGTCGGGCTCTCCGCAGTCACGACACTGACCTTCTCGCCGCCACCACCGCCACCCTCGCCCGAGCCGCAGCCGGTGAGGCTTGCGATTCCGAGAATTCCCACGGCGCCCGCAACGGCCGCGATCGTCGCGATCCCCGCGACCTCCGCATTCCGCACGATCCACTCGAGGCCCCGCATCCGGGGCTTCGTTCCGTCCTCCTGGGTCCGCATGTCCGCATCTCCTCCGATGTCCGGCACGCACGCAACGCTGCACAGCACGCAGTCGCAAGCTGCGTGCCGTGCGGGCAGGTGCTTGAAGAACTCGGAGTTAAGCGAACTCGGGTGCGCGAAGCACCTGCGATGTGTCCTCGCGGACACGATCGCTAGACCGCCTTCGGACTCGCCTTCTTGCTCTGACGGAGCGGAACGTCCGCCTTCGAGCGCTCGAGCATGAGAAGCGTGACGTCCGGATCCACGATGAGCTGCTCGGGCTCGAGCATACTTTCGATCACGACCGACTGCTCCTCACCGGGGCCCAGCGTGATCGTCTCGCGGGCGTCCGAGTAGTCGTCCGTGAATCGCTTGCCGCGCGTGGCGGCGATCGTGACCGGGGCAGTGCCCGTCCCGACGTTCTTGATCCGGGCGCTCACCTTGAAGCCGCCGCCCGGGTCTTCCACCAGGCGCGCGTCCGAGATCAGGTACTGCGGGACGACCGTGCCGAAGAACCACTGTGCGGTGAACGCGTCGAACGCCGCGGGATCGGGCGCATGGCGGCGCATCACGGCCAGGAACTCCTCGACCAGCGGGTGATCGGGGTTGTCGCGGTACGTCGCCATGTATTCCTGGAGTCCCGCGCGCCCGGCTTCTTCTCCCATGAGCCGATAGAGCATCCAGAACGCCCATCCCCCGCGGTCGTACACGACCTGGCCCTCGGCAGGCAGGGAGCCGTCCATCTTGACGAGCGGACGCTCGCTGTCCTTCTGCCGCTCGTTGCCGTAGCGATCCTCGATCTGCTTGCAGAACGCCATACGCTGCTCGAGCCCGCGCACCTTCTCGGTGAGAAGGATGGTCGAGAAGTGAGCCATCCCCTCGGACAACACGTCGGAGCCGGGACCGTCGCCGGGCATCGCCATGCAGGGCCACCACTGGTGGGCGGCCTCGTGCGCGGTGACCCAGAATGCGACGTTCGCCTTGGGCGTGCTCTTCGTCAGGAACCCGATGTTCTCCGAGAACGTGATGTTCGTCGGCGGTCCCTGCGCGTACGTGGCGAGCCCGGGGAACTCCGACAGGCGGAGCTCCTTCCAGGGGTAGGGCGCAAACCACTCCCCGTACCACTTCCGCGCGCCCGCGAGTGCCTCGAGCATCTCGTCGACGTTGTACGTGTGGCGTGGATCGTAGAAGACCGCGACTCCCTCGCCGCGCTTCACCGCCCAGCGCCCGAGAACCACGTTGAACACGCGCACGGGGGCGTCGCTCTTCCACTCCGTCGTACGCCGGCCGCCCGTCACCTGCTCGCTTTCGAGAGCACCCGTGACGTTGTGCTGGAACGATTCGGGGCTCGTGACCCGGATGTGCGTGTCGCACCAGGTGTCGAACATGGCGGATTGCGCGTTCAACCGGCGCCGCCAGTAGTCGTCCGGATAGACCCGCGGATCCATCTTGTTCTTCTTGTCCTCGATGCCGATCTCGGGCTGGAATCCGATGAGCGGCGCCATCCCGGTGGACGAGAAGCCGGTGAGCACGACGCCCGACGGCAGGATGTACTCCATCAGGCCGCCGCCGTTCTTGCTCACGCCCTTTGGGAAGCGGCCGTCGAATGCAAATCCGATCTCCGCGCGATCGCCCGGTGCGAGCGGGCGCTTAGGCTTGAACACGTAGAGCCGCGCCCGGTCCTCGGGGATCACGCTGTCGCCGTCCATCGTCCAGCGCACGTTCTCCCAGTGGAGCCCGCCTGTGAGGGGAATCGCGGTCAACGTGTCGTCCGTCCGGTTCACGACCCCGTAGCGCCCCTTCGAGCGAAGCCAGCCCTTCGCCGGCTCGATCTCGAGATCGAGATCGACCGACGCCAGGCTCGGAGTCTTCGCGTCGCGCCAGGTCGCCACGTTCTTCTGCCAGTAGTCGTGCTCAAGCTTCTTCGTGGCGTTTCCACCGCGCCCGGAGTGCACTTCGAGGCCGAGCGCGGTGCCGACCGCGATCGGCACGATCGCGAGCGGGGCGAGGCGAAGGAGCTCACGTCCGATCCCCGCGGGCTGAAGCCTGTGTACGACGCGCGTGGCATCGCGCTCACGGCGCGTGAACCAGCGGACGGCGATGACCCCGAAGAACACGGCGAGCGAGAGCGCGAGCACGCGATTGAGCACGATTGCCATGCGGTCGAGCTCGAGCACGCTGATGTCGCTCCAGATGGTCGTGCCCCAGAGGTCCCAGTTGAAGAGCCAGGTCATCTTGCCGCGGGCCTGGAACCAGCCCGTGAGGCAGAGCGCGCCGAGCCCGATCCCGTACGTGCCATAGCGGTTCGACGTGACGGCGAAGCATGCGCTCACGAAGGCGGTCCAGAGGAGGAACGTCGGCACGAGGAGAAGGCCCCAAACGAGCGCGAACGGCTCGAGGCTGAACGCCACCTTGCCCTGGACTGCGAGCACGATCGCGCTCCCCAGAAGGCACGCGAGCATGACCGCAAGCCCGATCACGACGTTCGCGATCGACTTCCCGAGCAGCATCGAGGTCGTCCGCAGGGGGGAAGCGAAATAGATCGGTGCGAAGCCCGTGCTGCGCTCGCGCTGCAGCGATTCGGTCGTGTAGAACAGGATGAGCGCGCAGATGAGGAGCGTGAGCGGCGCCATCTCGCGTACGGCGAGGATGCCGGGAGTGTTGAGGAGCTGCGCGTCGAACGCCGCGGTCGAGACGACTCCGCCCAGAGTTTGCAGCAGAATGAGCGGGACGAACAGGTAGAGGCCCGGATGGCTCACGAGCTCCTTGAGCTCGACGCGCGCCACGTTCCACACCGCAGTGAGGAATCCGGGGACTTGTGAGGTCATGGAAAGGCCCGCGAGCGTGGCGGTCTCGGGGACGAGCCCGGCACGCGCGGCGCTCGGATCCGCCGCGGTGGCTGCCACGGCGGCCGCGGTTGCCGTGTCCGTCGCCTTCCCGCGGACCCGGCGGACGCGCGTCTTCCCCACGTTCCGGAGCATGTGCGGCATCCGCGCCTGTACGAGTGCGACGGCCGCAAGGCCGAGCGCGAGACAGACGAAGCGCTGCGTGATGATGAGCGTGTCGAGTCCCACCGGTTGCTGGTTGTAGAAGTCGACGCCTTTGTCCACCTGGAGCCACGTCTCCTGGATCCAGCGGAGTCCGCTCAGATCCGCGAACTGAAGCGCGCGGTTCATGGCCGGAGAAAGCCACGCCGGCGACCATTCCCAGAGGAAGAACGAGCCGAAGAGGACGATCGCGATCGGGACGAAGAAGACGAGTACCGGCTTCCGGGTGAGCGCGCCGAGCGCGAACGAGGTGCCCGAAATGAAGACGAGGGTCGGCACCGAGAACACGAGCGCCGGCATCAGGTAGTTTCGAAGCACGAACGGACCGATCACGTCCTGGTTCTCACCGTGCGGCATGAGGTGGTTGAACGCCATGATGAGTCCCAGGTGCACGGCGAGCACGCCCAGGAACCCCGCGAGCACCGCGAAGTACTTGCCCCACACGTATTCGCCCGGCGTGAGCCGCGTCGAGTGCAGGATCTCGCCCACCTTCTGGTCGCCGTCCCGGATGATCGCCATTCCCGCCGCGACCGCGATGAAGATCGAATACATGATCGTGACGATGAGGATCATGAGCTGGGTCGTCGCGAACTCGGACGTGAGCCAGGCCTTCGTGCCGCCGACCGCGGTCGTTCCCGAGCTGATCTGCGCCTCGCCGTTCGAGAACTCGTAGGCGAAGAAACCCAGGAGAAGGATGAGGATCCAGAAGAGGGGACGGCGGGGGACCTGCAGGAAGTCCTCATGGAAGACCTCGAACATCCGGCTCAGGCCGGACTGCCGCTCGGCATGAGTCGCCGACGCGCTCAACGGTGCGGTCGATGCGGCGGTCGGCGCGGCAT
>JBOHUC010000113.1:0-6457 GCA_050733935.1 Candidatus Eiseniibacteriota bacterium
CCGGCGCGTCCTCGCCGATCTGAAGGAGGAGCCGCCCCTCGCCGCGCACGAACGCGGCTTCGAGCGCTTCGACGAGACGGCCGCGCGCGTCGGGGCGCCATCGCAGGCGGTCGATCAGGAGGTGCACCTGTTTCGCACGCGCCGGGAGCTTCGGTGACGGATCGAGGTCCTCGAGCGCGAGCCGGAGCTCGCCGCCCGCGGCCGCGCCCGCGGGCGAGTCCGCGGTCGCACGCGCGGACTTTGCCGGCAGACCGATCTTGAGGTAGCCGTTCGCGCGCAGGCCGTCCGCGACCGCATCCCAGCCGAGCCGCTCGGGCAACGCGATCGGCGCGAACACGCGGATCTCCTCCCCCTCCGGCCACGCCCCCGATTCGTCCGCAATCGACGACGGCGAGTCGGCGGCGATCACGCGGCCGCACTTCGGGCAGTGGCTCGTGCCGACGCGCGCGTAGAGAAGCCGGAGATAGTCGTAGACCTCGGTCGCCGTCCCGACCGTCGAGCGGGCACTCTTCGCGCGGTTCGATTGCTGGATCGCAACCGCCGGCGAGAGCCCCGCGATCGTGAGCACGTCGGGACGCGGCAGGCGCTCGAGGAACTGCTTGGCATAGGTCGAGACCGACTCGACGTAGCGCCTTTGACCCTCGGCGTAGAGCGTGTCGAACGCGAGCGACGACTTGCCGCTGCCGGACACGCCGGTGATGACGGTCAGGCGACCGCGCGGGAGATCGAGATCGAGGTTCTTGAGGTTGTGCTGGCGGGCGCCGCGGACCGAGATCGTGGACTGGCCCGTCGTGGGCTCACGGTGCTCACGGGCGGGCTGGCTCTTCACGGCGGCTGGCATGTCTGTCGGTAGCCTACCAGACCGCGCGGCCAGAAATTACGGGGGGCGACCCTCACGGATCGCCCCCGTGCGGACGTGCCAGGTCCTTGGCTTGTCTTACTTCTTCTTCTTGGCGGCCTTCTTGGCCGGCTTCTTGGCAGCCTTCTTCGTGCCCTTCTTCTTCGCAGCCTTCTTCGCCATCTCGGAATCACCCCCTCCGTGGTCCGTGATGTGGACGGGTTTTCCGGACCGTGAGGTCCGGGGGAGCGCGCGACTTCAGTCTTCAGCCCCCTCGCGGGTCGCAACCCGGGCGGGCTCGCCACCGCCTGCGATCTGCTCGATCGATTCGAGCATCTCAGCCAGGTTGAACGGCTTCCGGAAGAACCCCGCCGCCTGCAATTCGATCGCGCGGCTCCGCATGCTCGCGGTCTCGTAGGCGGTCATCAGAATCGCGGGTGTCGCCTGACCGGCAGCGCGCATGCGCTCGAGCAGCATCAGGCCGGAAGCGCCCGGCAGCCGGTGATCCAGGAGCACGACGTCGAATTCGTGCGCGGGCAAGAGTCGGAGCTCCGCGTCCTCCGCACTGTCCGCTGTCACGACCTCGAAGCCGGCGTCGCGTAGCGCGTTCGCGAGCGTGCGAGCGAGGAGCGATTCGTCATCAACGATGAGCACGCTTCTGGACACATCCCACCTCCCGACTTCCGCATCAGCGGGCAATGCACCCGACGTGCCAAGCCATTGATTTTTCAACGTGTTAGGAAATCTTACACATGCAACTCATTGTGGGAACGATGTTTACGGAAGATCGAGTGGGCGTGCGCCGCGGCGGACGAGCTGCGAACGACGTGATTTCAATGACTTAGGGGCGCGAGGGTGTTGGGTTTCTTTACAGGCAGACTGCACGACAGGATTTACACACTCTCCAATCAACGACTTAGGGGCGATGTTCGATTTTCTTACATGTCGTCTTTCTTGACATCGATCTCGTCGGATCCCATGCGCTTGAGCTTCTCGATGAGCGTGGGACGCGAGATTCCGAGCACGCGCGACGCCTGCGATTTGTTGCCGCCCGTCACCTTCATGACGAGCTTGATGTGTCGCTCCTCGATTTGCGCAAGCGAGAGCGAAGGCGACTGGGACGGGACCGCGTGCGTGCCGTTCGTGTCCGCGATCTCGGGCGGAAGGTGCGACAGCGTGAGCGTGGGTCCGGTCTCGAGCAGCACGACGCGCTCGATCACGTTCCGGAGCTGGCGCACGTTCCCGGGCCAGGGGCAGCGGCGCAGGCACTCGGCCGCTTCGGGGGTCACGTCCTCGAAGTCCTTCTTGAACTTCCGGCTGAACTCGCGCAGGAAGTGCCGGGTCAGGAGAAGCACGTCGTCCTCCCGCTCGCGGAGCGTCGGGAGCGCGATCGTCACGACCTTCAAGCGATAGTAGAGATCCTCGCGGAAGCGGTCCTTCTCGACCTCCTCCTCGAGCCGCTTGTTGGTCGCGGTCACGATCCTCAAATCGACCGCGATGTTCTCCGTGCCGCCGACCCGTTTGAACTGCCGCTGGTCGATGAACCGAAGGAGCATCGCCTGCGTGCCGGGCGGCATCTCCCCCACCTCGTCGAGGAACAGCGTGCCGCGGTCGCACAGCTCGACCAGCCCCTTCTTGACCTCGCGTGCGTCCGTGAAGGCCCCCCGCTCGTGGCCGAACAGCTCGTTGTTGAGGAGCGGCTCCTGGAACTGCGAGCAGTTCACCTCGACGAGCGGATACTCGGCGCGGTCCGAGCGGTAATGGAGCGCCCGGGCGACGAGCTCCTTGCCGGTTCCGGACTCGCCCTCGATCAGGACCGTCGTCGCTTCGGAGGCTGCGACCCGCGTGATCAAGTCGCGCAGCTCGACCATGAGCGGGCTCTCGCCGATGATCTCCTCGGCCAGGTAGCGATCGAGCGCGGGGCGCTTGAACGCCTCGAGCTCGGTCTCGCGGGCGAACGCCTGGGCCGCGCTCTCGACCGCGAGCGTGATCTCGTCGAGCTCGTAGGGCTTGCGCACGAAGTCGGCCGCGCCGAGCTTCATCGCCTCGACCGCGGAGTCCACGTCCCCGAACGCCGTGATCACGATGACCTGCGTGTCGGCCACCGACTCCTTGACGCGCCGGAGCACGGACAGCCCGTCCGTGTCGGGAAGGCGCATGTCGAGGATCGCGACCTGGGGGCGGATCTTCTCGACCAGCTCCACGCCGGCCGTCCCGGTGCTCGCGGTCTCGACCCGGAATCCCTTCGCCCTGAGAACCTTGGTGAGCGACTTCCGGATCAGGACTTCGTCATCGATGACGACGACGTTCGCACTCACGGGCGCCTCACGCCTTCTCGCCGGAATCGGCCGGCAGCGGGAACGAAGCCCGGAACGTGGCCCCGGCGGAGTTGTTCTTGGCCGTGATGACACCGCCGTGGTCGCGCATGATCTGGAGCGAGATCGAAAGCCCGAGCCCCGTGCCCATCGAGCGGGTCGTGTAGAACGGATCGAAGATCTTCTCCATGGCTTCCTTCGGGATGCCGCTCCCCGTGTCGGAGAACGAGACGTCGACGAACGAACGCCGGGTTCGGTAGCGGCGCACCCCGGTCGCGAGTGTGAGCTTCCCGCCCTGGGGCATGGCCTGGATCGCGTTCAGGCACAGGTTCAGGAACACCTGCTGGACGAGATCGGGGTCGAGCCAGAGCTCGGGAATGTCTTCGGCATAATCGCGGACGACCTCCACCCGCGCGTCCTGGAGCTGGAGCTCGATCGCGGCCAGAGTCTTCTCGAGGACCCCATGGACCCCCGAAAGGACCGGCCGTCCGCTCTGGGGCCTGCCGAACAGGAGAAGGCCGGTGATGATCTGCTCGATCCGGTCGAGCTCCTTGATGACGTCGTCCAGGTCCTCCCGCCTCGAGTCCTGGGGCTTGAGCTTCGAGCTCACGAACTGAACTGTCGTCCGGATCCCGGTCAGGGGATTCCGGATCTCGTGGGCGACGTAGGCCGAAAGCTCGCCAAGCGAGACCAGGCGGTCGATCTTCTTCTGGAATTCGCCGTCCTCGGTCTCGGCCACCGCGTCCGCGAGCACGACCGAACCCAGGATCTCACCCGATTCCGATCGCATCTGGACGGCCTCGGCCTTGAGCGTGACCTCGCGGCCCTCGGCCGAGAGCCTGAAGTCGCGCGGCTCGGAGGACGCGCCCCGAAGCCAGCGCGCGTCGATCCCCTGGAAGAGATCCTTCGCGGCCTGGCCGACGAGCGTCTCGGGAGCGACGCCCAGGAGCTCCTCGATCCTCCGGTTCGCGTACAGCACGCGCCGTTCTCGATCGAGCGCCACGACCACCTGGTCGAGGGCGTCGAGGACCTGCGCCGGCAGCGCGGTCAACGTCGGCGCGGCGGATTCGGGAACGATGGGAAGAGTCGTGTCTTCGGGTGCGCTCTTGGCGGCCATGCGGTCCGTGCCCGTGAAGGACCCCCGGTCGAGGGTGCGCGTGTGCGGGATCGCGTGTGCGATCCCGTTTGCAAACGCGCTCGATCCAAAGTGACGGGACGCCCTCGCCCGGTCAACTTCTTTGTGGCGAAGGAAGCGCTCCGGGCGTCGATGGCGGCAAGCGCGCGGGCATGGTAGACTGCCGCGTCAGCGCCGGACGCCCGGCTCTCTCGCGCGGTTCCCCCGAGGGACCGGCCGGCTCTCCTCAAGGTGGAGTCTCGAACACATGCTCAAGCACTTTCGGAGCGGATCCAAGAGGGTCCGCACGCTGTGGTGGGTTCTCACGATCGGCACGGTCATCACGTTCATCGGCGGGTTCATCTTCATCTTCGGATCGGGCATCGGAGACGTCGGCCGCGCGCTCTCGAATCCGACGGTGATCGGGAAGGTGGGCGACGAGGAGATCGGTCTCGGCGACTTCGAAGCCGCCTACGCCGCCGCCCAGCAGCAGTATCAATCGCAGTACGGCACGGCTCCCCAGGGCCGGGACGCGATCCTGCTCCGCGAGCAGGTGTGGAACAACCTCGTGACCGAGCGCGCCGTGAACGAGGTCGCCCAGCGCTACGGAATCAAGGTCTCGGACCCCGAGATCCTGTTCGCGGCCCGGAACACCCCGCCGCCCGACATCTCGCAGAACCCCGCGTTCATGACGAACGGCCGCTTCGACGTCAACAAGTGGCGCCAGGCGCTCGCCGACCCGTCGATCAACTGGAGCCCCCTCGAGGACCGCCTCCGGCGCTCGCTCCCCGGCCAGCGGCTCGAGGAGCGCGTGGTCGCCGGGGTCAAGCTCTCGGAGCCCGAGCTCGAGCGCCTGTTCAAGAACCAGTACGACCGGGTGCTCGCGAGCTTCGTCCTCTTCCCGCTCGATGCAGCACCGATCGACTCGAACAAGTTGAACGACACGGCCCTTCGGGCCTACTACGACGCGCACAAGAACGACTTCTCGGGCACCGAGGAGGTGAAGGCCGAAGTCGTCCAGGTCCCCCGCCGGGTGGGCGAGGACGAGGACCGGGCGACCCGTCTCGAAGCCGAGACGATCGTGGCCGAGGCGCGTAGCGGCACGGATTTCGCGCAGCTTGCGACCGAGCGCTCCGAGGGACCGTTTGCCGAGCGTGGCGGCGACCTGGGCCAGGACATTCCGCTCTCGCGGCTCCCGCCGGCGCTCCAGACGGCGATCGACAGCCTGAAGGTCGGCGGCGTGACGGATCCGATTCGCGAAGGGAACACGTACTTCATCTTCCGCTTGAACGAGCGGAAGACGACGGGGCCCGAGCCCACGTTCCGGCTTTCCCAGATTCAGAAGCCGATCCGGCCGTCCGCCGAGTCCGTGCAACAGGACGCGGAGCTCGTTCTCAAGCTTCGGAAGGAAGCGACGACCGGGAACCTGGCGGACGTCGCGGCGAAGCGCCAGCTCGTCTCGGTCAACACCGGGTGGTTCGGTCCGAATCAGTACGTGCCGGTGCTCATGCAGCTTCCGCAGGCCCAGCAGTGGGCCGGACGCGCCGCGAAGGGCGAAGTGAGCCGCGCCTACTCGACCGAGACCGGCTGGGTCATCGTGCAGGTGACGGAGCGGCGCGCGCTCGGTCCCAAACCGTTCGACGACGTGAAGGACGAGGTGCGGCGCGCGGTCGAGATCGACCTTCGGAAGCAGAAGCCGCTCGCGGACGCCGAGAAGCTCGTTCAGGCCGTGCGCGGCGGGCAGACGCTCGAGCAGGCGGCCGCCGCGGCGGGCGTGACGGTCGCTGCGACCGATACGTTCCCGCGCTCGCGGCCGGACGGTCGGCTCACGGCGTTCCCGCGGGCGATCGGGCTTGCGTTCGCGCTCCCGGCCGGGCAGGTCGGAGGCCCGGTGGGCGGGGACAACGGTGTGGTCGTGGTGCGGAAGATCGCGGACTTCCCGGGAAACCCGGCCCAGTACGAGCAGCTCAAGGGCCAGCTCAGCCAGACGCTGCTGTCGAACCGTCAGCAGCGCTTCCTGCAGGCCTGGATCCAGGACGTGGTCAAGGAAGCGGAGGTCAAGGACCTCCGGCAGGAAATCGAAGAGTCGATGTAGTCGCGCGTCACGCTCGCGGCGCTCGCGACGCTCCCGAGTCGCTCCAGGCTCCGTCCGGAATCAGGACGGAGCCTGGTCCTTCTTGGGTGCGGGCT
>JBOHUC010000114.1:0-19923 GCA_050733935.1 Candidatus Eiseniibacteriota bacterium
CCTGGCTCTACAACTTCCGACGGCTGGTCGTGCGCTACGAGCATAACTTCCTGAACTTCCGCGGCTTCGTGCACCTCGGTTGCATCGTCATTCTGCTTCGCCGGTATTTATGAGACTGCTTCTAGTCGTTTCGTCGCGCCGCCGTCGCGGCGCGTTGCAGTTCGGCGAAGCCCCGCAGTTCCGCGTTGCACGGCGCAATGCGTCTCCCGCCGTCGCGGTTCACCCTGACGAAAATCGAACGTGCTTGGTCCGCTCCTTGCGAGGTGCGTCCTTCGGCGTCGCATGCGAAGCGGTGACGACCACCGTGCGTGCGAACCCCAAGTGAAGTCGGGCCATGGTCTAGAGCGGGTTGACCGACCCTGCTCGGAACCGGTCTCGACTTGCAATCGCGCGGCGTGCAAGCCGCATGACCGGAGGGTGGACGTCGTGTTCCGACGCACGTTGCGGATCCAGGCCGGGCCTTTGTGGGTGGCGATTCTCCTCGCTGTCCCAGCCGTGAGCCATGGCTGCGCGGGACCGACCGAGCCGCCTCCGCCACCGGGAGGGGGGGAGCCGTTGACGCTGAGCTTCGAGCAGTTCGAGTCGAGCGTGGAACCCGTTCTCGTCGCACACGGTTGCGACGCGACCGGCGACTGCCACGGCGGCGGAATCCGCGGAACGCTCGAGCTCTCGCCGCCCGGCGCCAAGGATACGCAGTTCGACTTCGACCAGGTCTCGCGCCAGGTCACGGCCGCGCCGATCGACGCGAGCCTGATCCTGACCGAGCCGCTCGCGCTCGCGGCGGGGGGAACTCCGCACGGCGTGAAGCCTTTCGCGACCACGTCGGATCCCGAGTACCAGGCGATCCGGGCGTGGATCGAAGCGGGGGTGACGCCGTGAGCGTGCTTTCCCGGCTCTCCTCGCGGGCCCTTGCAGTCGCCTGCGTGTTCGCGCTCGTCACGTTCGCCGTTCGCAGTGCGAACGCTGAGGAAGCCGCGCCCGACACCCTCGAGCCCCTCGTGCCCGAGCTTGCGGGGAATCCGTACCAGCTCGAGCCGGGGCCCCGCAAGTTCGCGAACCGACTGTCGGTGAGCCCGGCGTTCGGCTGGCTCGGCGACGGACAGATCTTCTCGCTCCGCGTCGCCTACAACCCGAACAGCTGGCTCGGATACGAAGGGGCGATCGGTCACAACCCCGGCCAGGCGGTGCACGCCGTGCTCCACAACGTGAGCGCGATCGTGCGGCATCCGCTTCCCGGCCGGATCCAGCCGTACGTGAAGGGCGGGTACGGGATGATCATGGTTTCGCCCGGCCCGTCGTTGAATGCAGACCCCGTCACCAAAAACGCTCTGACGGTGGGAGGAGGAGTCGAATTCTACCTCCGCACCGATGTGGCGATCCGCGCCGAGTCCCAGCTTGCCACGGTCCTCGGAAGCAACCGCGATCGCGATGGGACCGTGGCCTACAACTACTTCATGAGCACGATCGGGCTGTCGTTCTACCGGTCGCTCAAGCCGTAATGCGGGCCACAAGCGGAGGGCAAACGTACGCCATGCTGACACCTCTGAAGAAGCACACGCCTGCCGCCGTTCTTCGTCTCGCGGCCGCAATGCTCGGACTCGGCGCCGGACTTTCGGGCTGCCGGGGGAGCGCTCCCGATGACGTGATCCAGATCGAGCCGACGACCGAGGCGCTCGTCTTCGTCAAGACCGACGACGAGGAGACGCTCAATCGGACCTGGGCGGCCGGGAACCTGTACAAGATCTCGCCGATCTCTCCGGACGGGGTCGTGACTCCGATCACGAACTTCACCGGGGCGGCGATCTCGGACCCGTGCGTCTCGTTCGACGGCAAGAAGCTCCTGTTCTCGATGCGGCCGCCCGGCGGCTCGCAACGGAACATCTACGAGATCAACGCCGACGGCACGAATCTCCGCCAGGTGACGAGCGGCGGCGGACACGACTTCGATCCGCTCTACCTGCCGGACGACCGGATCCTGTTCTCGAGCTCGCGCGACGGCGAGATGGACGAGTACAACCACGCGCCGTCCGAGCACCTGTACGTCTGCAACCCCGACGGCACCGGCCTCGAGCGCGTGAGCTTCAACCAGAGCGACGACTTCGACCCGGTCCTGCTGCCGAACGGCCGGATCGCGTACACGCGCTGGGAGCACTTCGGCCAGCAGAACCGCTTCCCGCTGTTCGTGACGAACCCGGACGGCTCGGGAACGTTCCACCTGTACGGCCCGCACCAGCGGAACTTCTTCCACCCGACGGTCATGCCGGACGGACGTCTGCTCGCGATCGAGTCCACGATGATCGAGGAGGATGCCGGCCCGCTCGCAGTGCTCAAGACCGAGGAAGGGCCCGCCGACCCGGTCGTCGGCTCGACCGAAACGCACTGGAACGTCGTGACCCCGCAGGTGAACAACGACGGTGCGCCCTGGCCGTACGGCGCGTTCAAGTATCCGCACTCGCTGGGCGGCAACAAGTACGTCGCGTCCTACAGCCTTCCGGCGGCGACCGAAGGCGACGTGGACTACGCTCTCTACACGTTCACGGTCGAACAGCAGGGCGCCGGCACGGTGGGCGACCCGGCCACGTTCACCGTCGGGAACATGACGTTCCTCTACAACGACCCGGCGATGAACGAATTCGACGCGCAGCTCCTCGCGCCGCGCGCGAAGCCGCCCGTCGTTCCGTCGATCGTAAACCGGAGCGTGGATTACGGCGTGTTCCTCGCCCAGGACGTGTTCAATCGCGGCATGAACGACGGCCAGGAGCGCCCGCTGCGCGGCACGGATGCGATCGACAGCATCGCCGTCATCGTCTCGCGCCCGACGCGCGCCGGCGAGATGAACGACTTCTCGGCGAACGAGTTCGAGAAGCGCTCGCTGCTCGGCTTCGCACCGGTGTATCCGGACGGCTCGTTCCGCATCAAGGTGCCGGCCGACACGCCCATCAGCTTCGCCACACTCGACGACCTGAAGAGAGGCTTCGTCGTCAAGCGCACGCACCTGGCCGTGCGGCCGGGCGAGGAGTTCGACAAGTGCGTCGGCTGCCACGAGGACCGCGGTGCCGGCGGACCCGTCGTCACGAATCCGGCCCCGATGGCCGCGCTCTATGCCGCGCACGACCTCAACATCCCGGCCGCGAACCGGACGATCATCAACTACGAGTCGACGATCGGTCCGATCGTGGCGAACAAGTGTGTGAGCTGCCACCAGCCGACGTACGCCGGGCCGGACACGATTCCGGCGGCCGGCAATCTCGACCTCACGGCCGTACCCGACACGACCATGGAGGACCGGATCTTCCCGCGCGGCTACATCAACCTGTCGGGCGAGTCCATGGACATGGCGGACAACGTCGTCGTCCCGGGATTCCCGCGCCGGTCGAAGCTCGTCGACTACGCGCTCGGCGTCGGCACGGCCGCGGCCCAGGGGTCGCACCCACAGGGAACGTACGCGCTCACGGCCGAAGAGAAGCGACTCATCAATTTCTGGGTGATGCTCGGAGCCCAGTACAAGTAGCGGAGAGGAGCCCACGATGGCCTCGAAACACTCGACCTGGATTCTCTCAGCCCTGGCCGGCGCGCTGCTCCTCATGGCGCCCGGCGGGGCGGGAGCGGACACGCGCGACGTTGCGAACGCGATCCGCCGGCATCCGCTTTCGGATCTCGACGGGAAGCCGCTGTCCTGGAACCGGGTCGAGGGTCAGGTCGTCGTAGTCGGGTTCTGGGCGAGCTGGTGCAAGCCCTGCCGTCATGAAATGCCGATGCTCGCAGCACTCAACGAGAAGCTCGCGCCGAAGGGCGGGCGGGTGATCGCGATCTCGATCGACCACGATCCGGAGAACGCGCGCCGCTTCGCGAAGAAGCTCGGGCTCACGCTTCCGATCTACGCCGACGGCCCGGACGGCCTCGCGCGCACGCTCGACCTGAAGCAGATCCCGTACACGGTCGTGCTCGATCGTGACGGCCGCGTGGCCTACACGGCGACCGGATCCGGCGAGGCGGAGATGGAACGCCTGAGTGCGACCGCCTCCCGCCTCGCGGGTCTCCCGGTGGCCGCGTCCGCGCAGCTCGAGGGTTCGCGATGAAGGCTGCCCGCGCGACGACCGCGCTTCTCACGGCGCTCGTTCTCGCCGCGTCCCTTGCGACCGTGCTCGCGATGGGCGGGTGCGCGACCACGCCCGCGTACCAGCGCGAGCGGCTCACCGATCCGATCATGACGTTCGAGGCGGACGCGCGCGACAACGCGCGCCGGACGAAGTCGCTCGAGGCCCGCGAGGGCTCGACCGGCGGGAACGGCGGCGCGGGCGGAGGGTGCGCGTGCAACTGACGCGCGCCCGCATCGGCCTCGTCGCGACGCTCGCATGCGCGGGCGCGGGGCTTTCGCTCGCCGCGCCGGCGACGACGTGGGCCGCGATCGAGATGCTCGAGGACCAGGCGGCCGACGCCCTGATGCAGTACTTCACGGACTCCGACAAGGTCTCCGTGCGGTCGCTCATCGGAAGCTGCTCGGTCGCGCTCCGCTCGAACACGACCATGTCGTTTCAGTGGAACAACGAGCACGTCACGATCCCCGCGATCGACGCGCCCGCCGGAAGTCCCGAGGCGGTGGACGCGATCACGACGGCAAGCCGGCCGATCGCCGGAAACGCGTACTCGGACTTCAACAAGGTGCGGAACGAGATCACGGCCGGCGCGGTGCGGGGCGGCACGTCCGTCTCGTACTACATCTCGAGCGAAACCGACTACCTCGGCCAGCAGCTCGCGGCCAGCCACAACAAGAGCTTCATGGACGAAAAGTGGAACGCGTCGGTCGGCGGGAGCTACGGATGGGACCGGATCGAGCCCGTCGCCGATGACGACACGAACACGGGCGCCGACACGAAGACCACGCTGCACTGGAACGTGGTCGGGACGCGCGTGGTCTCGCCCACGATGCTCCTCCGGATGGGCGTCGAGTACAACCTGGTGAGCGGCCTCCAGCACAACCCGTACCGGAACGTGTACGCGGGCGGGACGAACGTGCCCGAGAGGCATCCGGACCACCGTTCGCGGAGCGACGTGTTCGTGCGCTTCAACAAGTACATGAACAACCGCTCGAGCGCGAAGCTCTCGTACCGCCTCTACGGCGACGACTGGGGAATCATCTCGCACGAGGTCGGCGCGCGGCTCAGCCAGTACGTCCGGCGTGGCCTGTTCGCGAGCTACGAGTACCGCTGGTACACGCAGTCGGCCGCGGATTTCTACCGGCCGGAGTACGAGACCACGTCGGGCGTGGACGGCTACCTGAGCGGGGACTACCGGATGGCGGAGCTCGCCTCCCATCTGTTCGGGTTCGGGCTCAACTTCGACCTCGACGCCTTCACCGACGGCGGCGGGTGGACGAGCCCGATGGCGCTGAAGTTCAACTACGAGCGCTACTTCAACAGCAACAACTACACGGCGAGCTTCCTGACGACGCAGCTGACGTACCGCTTCTAGCGGAGAAGAGAGCACCAGGGAAAGGAGTGGCCATGCTTCGACACACAGGTGCGGGACTCGCTCTGACGATGGTTCTGGCGGGGCCAACGCTCGCGGGAACCTTCGATCGGACGCCGATCGCGCCGGAACTCGGCGTGGACGCGCTCAACAAGGGCGTCGCCCGCGAGCAGCTCGGGCGCGACGTGTTCTCGAATCCGTATGCGACCGTCACGATCGGAAACGTGGACGTGTACGACGTGTTTCCCTACGTCGAGGCCCGTCATTTCCAGATCGTCTCGGATCCGGCCTGGAACCGGCTCGTCTACGGCGAGCTCGGCAAGGACTTGAAGGCCCTCGACGGGGGCGCGACCGCGTTCGGACGGCTTGCGGAGCCGCGCGGGCTCGCGGTCGACGGTCAGAACACGGTGTACGTCGCGGACTCGGGCAACGACCGGATCCTCGTGTTCAAGGCCGTGACCGAGTACAGCAACATCGAACTCGTGCCGCAGTACGAGATCGGCGGGCTCAAGCACCCGTACGACGTTGCGCACTCGGACGGCGGAACGCCGTTCGACGCGGCGGACGACCACCTGTACGTGGCGGACACGGGCGCGAACCGGATCGTCGCGTTCGCGCTCTCGTCCCGCGGCGCCACGCGTGAGTTCGAGATCGGCGCGCTCGGAAGCGGGCCCGGCCACTTCGCCGGCCCGATGGCGATCGCAGTGGGCCGCATGGACGGCGTCAACACCGCCGATCTTTACGTGGCCGACGCGCACAGCCGCCGCATCGTTCATCTTCGGAGCGATGGCGGGCGCCTGTCGTGGATCGAGGACCGTCGCCACGAGGCGGACGTCGTGACCGCGCTCGACACCGACCAGTGGGGCAACGTGTACGCCGCCGCGCCGAACAGGGGCGTGGTCTCGAAGTTCGGACCGGATCTGTCCCCGGTTGCCGAGCTCGCGACCGACGTCGCGCGTCCGAGGAGCTTCCACGTGCCGTTCGTCAACGTGCGCGATCACCGCTCGGGGACGATCGAGCGCCGCGGCCAGCCGAACGGTGTCCTGATCGAGGACTGGAACGATGCGAGCGGCATGAAGCTGTGGAGTCTCGGCGTCGAGGTCGCGGACCTCGCGGTCGTCGGCGGCGAGGAGTCGGCGGTGCGCTTCACGCTCACCGATCGCGCAAACGTGAACCTCGAGATCTCGGATCCGTCGAGCGGACGCACGCTGTCCCGGCGCTCGCTGGGCGCGCTCGCGGCGGGGCTTCAGAGCCTGCCGCTCACCGCGGCCGACATCCAGGCGGCGACGGGCGGGCGCGAGCGCCTCGTGCGCGTGACGGCGGCGTCCGCGTACGGCAGCGGCGCCTCCGACGTCGCGCAGGCGAGCTTCACGGCGAACGCGAACGGGGCGGTTCTTCCGCCGTCCGTGCCGGTGCTGCTCGGCAACACGCCGAATCCCGGCGTGACGTCGACGCGGATCTCGTTCCTCCTCCCGGACGGGCTCACGGACGAGATCGGGCTCCGGATTCTCGATGCGCGCGGCCGCACGGTGCGCACGCTCGATCGCCGCGCGAACCCGGGCTTGAACGAAGTTCTCTGGGACGGACGCGACGACCGCGGTCGTCCGACCGGGGCCGGCGTCTACTTCTACACGCTCACAGTCCAGAAGAAGTCGCTGACCGGGAAGATGGTGTTCGTCCACTAACCGGACGACGACGCTAGAAGGGAGGAGCCGTGCGAGGGAACGGACGGAACCCGATCGGATCGGGCGGGCGCACCGGAAGCGGTGCGCACACGGGACGCGGAGGGCGTGCGGCGTGGCTCGCGCTGTGCGCGGGGGTGGCGCTCTCCGCCGTGCTGTCCGCGGGGTGTCTCGGCGATCCTGAGATCGAGGACACGTGGACGCGGGTCGACATGGACGGCGTGACGCTCTCGCCCGACCAGCCGCTCACCGTCGGCTCTCGCTGCTCGGTGTCGGTCCACACGCGCATCACCTACCGCGCGATCGTGACCGGCTTCGTGATCACGGAGCTCCGGGCAAGCACGATTCCGCCGTCCATGCTCGGGATCGGCCCAACCCAGCCGCGGCTCCGCATGGCCACCGACATCGACAACCTGCTCGCGAACTCGGTCACGATGGGCCGTGCGACACGTGCGATCACCGGCTGGAATCACCTGATCCAACGGCTCGACCAGTCGTTCTCGGGCTCGGTGCCGGCCACGATCGATACGACCGGCTCGAGTGCCTATCTCTTTCTCGTGTCGTACCTGGGAGAAGGCGAGGAAGTCGAGCAGCCGGACGGTTCGGATTCGCTCGTCGTCACACCGTTCATCTCGACGGAGATGGAGATTCTCCCGATCGGGATGCCGATCGCGATCGGGAGCACCGTCCCCTGACGGTGTCCGTTCGACGCAGGGCGCGTCCGGCCCGCGGCGTGCGCGCCGCGAGCACGGCAGTGATTCCGGCTGCCGTGCTGTTCGCCGTTTGTCTCGCGAGCGACGCGTACGCGCTTCCCGCTCCTCGAATTTCCGCGGCCATTCTCGCGGGCGGGCTCATGCCCGACGCGAAACTGGCCGATTACCAGTGGGACGCGACGCCGCGGTTCAGCTGGGGCGCTCAGGCGCTCTTCGGATGGAACCGCTTCGCGACCGGACTGCGCTTCACGCAGTCGGGCACGACGCAGACGATCGGTCTCCCCGATCCGTCTTCCGCGGCGGACGTGACGAGCACGACCTGGGAGCTGCTCGGGCAAGGACGCATCGCAACCTTCGGAGGCAATCAGGTGAACGCTTTGGCGACCGTGGGACGCATCCGCCTGGGCTACGACCCGGAGAGCGTCACGATCGATGTCTCCGGCTCTCCGGTGGTCGTCGATCTCGAGCCGGTGAACGAGTGGGTGACCGGTGTCGGGCTCGGCGTCGAGGCGCCCGTGGCACGGGCCCTGACCGCAGGGCTCGAGGTGGACCACCGCATGTTCCGCATGACGACCGCGCACCGCTCGGGCGACGAAATCGTGATCGGACGCGAGTCGTTCCACGAATGGAGCGCGCGGGTCTCGCTCGCGTGGAGCCTGCGATGAGCCGCCTCCTCGCGATGGCCGTTCTGCTCGGGTCGTCCGTTTGCGCCGCCTCGAGCGCGCGCGCGCAGATGACCGATCCGGGCTCGCCCGTGCCACCCGCCGACTCGATCGTCGCGCTCGGCGGCGCCGTGGCCGAAGACGCTCCGTCAACGCCACCTGCGAGCGAGCCTCAACCGGCCGCGCTCGGTGGTGCGGCCTGGGCACCGGCTCCGGCGGCCACGACTCCCGCGACCGCTGCGGCGCCGAAGAAGGCCGTGGCGAATCCGATCATGCAGTCGATCCGGAAAGTGAAGCTCGACAAGAGCGATCACAACGTCCTGCGCGCGGGTCCGGGGGATGCGTTCGCGATCGCGGGCGTGCTTCCGAAGGGCGGGTCGTTCCCCGTGATCGCGAAGAGCGGCGACTGGTACGACGTGCGCCTTTCGGACTCCGAGACGGCGTGGATCCACTCCTCCCTCGTCACCGAGTTCGACGACCTGTCGGATCTCGAGTTCAAGGCGAACCCGAAGCTCTACTCGCGCACGGGCAGCTACGCGATCTCGGGCTATGCGGGTGCGTACGCGTTCGACCGGAAGTCGAACTCGTTCCTGGCCGGCGGACGCCTCGGTTACTACGTGCTCGACCGGCTCCAGGCGGAGGTCGGCGTGGCGTGGACGCACGTCAAGCGTCCGGCCGAGATCGTCGAGACCCTGTTCGGCCTCGAGCTCGAGAGCGAAGAGTTCCACATGCTGTACTACGACCTCGGCGTGACGTTCGAAATCCTTCCGGGCCGGCAGATGGTGCCGTTCGTCACGGGCGGCGCCGGCTCGACGATCATGCAGGGCCGCTCCGAGCCGAGCTACAACTTCGGCGCCGGAACCATGCTCTTCCTCAAGAAACGAAATCTGGTGCGCTGGGAAGTCCGGAGCTACCGCTTCACGTCCGGCCCCGACGACGAGCGCGTCTCGAACAGCAACATCACGTTCACTCTCGGCACCTCGTATCTCTTCTAGGAGGCCTCATGCGTGCCGTTGATCGCCGCACCCTCGTTCTCGGACTCGCGACGCTCACGCTTTGTGCGGCCGCCACGGCGCCCGCGCCGGCGCGCGAGCGCGTCCCCGTCGGGGCGAAGAGCGGGATCGACATCGCGCAGGCGGCGGCACACTCGTGGGCGCCGGACGCGGTGCTCGTCTACCTCGAGAACGACGAGGACGTAGACGGCGCCGGAGCCGCGGATCGCTGGGGCTACCTCTACTACTCGCCGGGACGCGAGCTGTCGCGCATCTACTCCGTGCGCGACGGCAAGATCCTCGAAGCCGAGAATCTCCAGATGCAGTTCGATGCGCCTCCCCTGACGAACGGCTGGCTCGACAGCGGGGCTGCGGTCGCGGCGGCGGAGGCGGGGCCTGGCGGCGAGTTCCGTCGCGAGCAGTCCGGACGCCTCGCGACCATGCTCCTCATGCGCGGCGCGTTCCACGGCGGCGATCCGAACGAGACCACGTGGACGCTCATCTACACGTCGCCGCGCGCGCCTTCCCTCTTCGTGGTCGTGGACGCGCTCGAAGGCAAAGTGCGTCGCACGTGGCGGGGATGACGCACATGCGCCCCACGGCATTCGTTTTCGGCATGGTGATCGTGGCTCTGGCAGCTGCGGTCGCGACGGTCCTCACGCCGGCGCGTTCCGTTCACGCAGACGAGACGACGAGCGCTCCGACTCCTCCGGCTCCCGCTCCGGCTCCCGCTCCCGCGCCCGTCATGGACGCTCCGATTCCCGAGCCGCAGGGTGTGACGGAAGTCGAAGTCTCGACGATCAAGCCCAAGCGCACCAAGCATCCGACGCTCCGGTTCCTCAAGGAGAATCGCGACTTCCTGCGCGCGCAGCTCGACCTGCTCCGGCAGACCGCGCGCCAGCGTGCGGCGGGCTCGGACGCGATCGACCCGCGCCATCTCGCCTACCAGGAGATGCTCACCCGAATTCTCGCGGCGAAGGATTCGACGGCCGCGTCGACCGATGCGTTCGGCCGGCAGGCCCTGCTCGAGAGCATTCGCCAGCTCGGCGACCTCGAAACCCAGCTCGATCTCTTCGAGCAGCTCCTCGCCGACCAGCGGGGTCGCCTCGCACGCCTCGAAGAGGACTTCACGGGCCGGCAGGAGACCGCACTCATCGTGCTCCTGAGTGGGGCGCCGGGCACCACGGCTCCGGCGATGGTCGAAGTGAAGCTCGAGGACAGCACGACCGTGCGCGTGCCGCTCGCGCCCGAGCATCGCGAATCGCTCGCGCACGGTGGCATCGCGCAGCTCTTCCACGGGTTCGTCGAGCCGCGCGAGCAGGTGATTGCGGTCACGCCGTCGAATGGCACGGTCGCGGGAGCGGGCGAAACTTTGTACGTGACGCTCGAGCCGGCGCGCAACCGTCTCACGTTCCTGCGCCTGCACCTCGGCGGATCGGTGGCACCCGGCGCTCCCGGGACGACCTCCGGCGGTTCGGGCATCAAAGCGACCACCTGGCTCCTCGAGGCCGACACGCGGCTCGGCGCCCGCTAGGGCGCCGGCCCGCGGTTCCGCCGGCCCATGATTCCCGCTCTTCGCGCCCTCGCACTCGCGTGCTGGCTCGTGGCCGGCGCGTCGATTGCGTTTGCCGCAGCACCGGCCGCGCCCGCCGCGTCCCCCGTGCCCTCAACGCCGGCGGCGCACGATTCGCTTCCTCCGCATGCGCTCGGCCTCGGCCGCGCGGCGTTCGAGCGGAGCGCCGACCAGCTCCTCGGCGTGATCGAGAATCTCGAGCAAGTGGCGCTCGCGCCGGCACCCTCGTTCCCCGAAGCCGATCGCGCCGCGTTCCTGCTCGGGGAGGCGTATCTCGCGCTCGGAAGCCGGGAGCGGTTCGCCTCGCTCGCGGCGACGGTCGCCGGATGGCGGCGCACGAGTCCGTACACCGAGTGGATCGCCTGGCGGCAGAAGCTCCTTGCCGGCGGTGCGGGCGATTCCTTGAACGCGCTCTTCGCGGACGGAAAGTTCGACACGACCACACGGATTGGTCGCGATCTCGCGGCCGCGGCCGTGATCCGCCGCGCGACCGCGATGGCCGCGTCGGGTCAGGATCCCGGGCCCGTGCTCGCGAGCCTGCCGCACGGCAGCCGCCATGCGGGACGCGCCCACCACATGCAGGGCGTGGCGGCGCTCGAGCGCAATGCGCCCGAGGAGGGCCGCGCGTCCTTGCGCGCGCTCCTCGAAGCGGACTCTCTCTATGCGGCGCGGCGCGACGTGCTGCTCGCGCTCGCCGGGCTCGCGATGGACGGATCGAGCTGGGCGGAGGCCTCGGACCTCTACGCCCGGGCGGACCGCGATTGGACGCGCGAACGCGACGCGCTCGTTGGAATCGGCGCGCGCGCCGAGTTCGATTCGCTGTGGGCGTACTGGCGAAGCGACGCATCCCTCTCGGATGCGATCGCGCTCGACGCACGCCCGGTCGAGGAGCGGGCCCGCCTCCTCACGCTCGCGGCGGCGAAGCTCGATCAGAAGCCCGAGGTCGGCATTCCCGCGCTCGATTCTCCGGCGAATTCCGTGCGTTCTCCGTGGCCGATCGCGCCCCCTGCGGCGGACGCCTGGCGCGCGGTCGAACGCTCGGGGCTCGACCTCGCGGAGACCGAGTACACGCTCGCACGCGAACAGCGAAAGCTCGACGAGGAAACGCGTCTCCTCGCGGAGCGACGCCGTTACCTCGCCTCCGGCCGCCGGCGCACGGGCAGCGAGGCGCTCGACCTGGGCGACCACGCGCAGGCGCTCGACTCGCTCGCGCGCGGGCTCGACGATCTCGCGGCCCGGATCCGCGGCGTGCGCGAGGAGGCCGAACGACGCATCGCCGCGCGCACCGCCCGCCTTCTCGCCCTGTGCGACGACCAGCTCCTGTGGACCCGTGGGATGCGCCACTTCCACATCGAGGGCCCGCACCGCGAGCGTCCGATCCGCGTTCCGGCCGGCGTTCCGAGCCCGGACTCGCTCACGCGCGAGGAGATCGCGCTCACGCAGGCGATCCGCGCGGGGACCGAGCGCATGGCCGCGAAGGCGCCCGAGCTCATCGCGCGCTCCTACGAATCGGCGTGGACCCCGCGGCTCATCGAGCGTGTGGGGACGATGGGCGGACAGGTCCGGGACGCGCGCGCGTGGGCCGGAAGGCTCGAGGCGGCGATCGACTCGGGCCTCGCGGCCTCGGCGGCGAGCGATTCGCAGCGCGCTCTCGCCGCGCGCGTCGCGGAGCTCACGCGCACCGCCGACTCGCTCCGGATCGCACACCGCGCCCTCGAGGCACGCACCGCCGCGGAAGCGGTCGCGCAGGCGCTCGCACGCATGGACCGCGAGCGTGAGGCGCTCGACTACGGTCTCGCGGCAGCGGCCTACGGCGAGGTCGCATTCGCGGGACGGGCCGATTCGATGGCCGTGACCGGAACTGCGGGCGCTCCGGCCGACTCGACGCAGAGTGTCGTCGAATCGCCGGACGCGGTCGCGCGCCGCACGGCCGCGATCGCACGCGCGCGCACCTTCCTCGAGCGACATCCCGATTCGTTCGCGCGCGGCGAGATGCGCTTCCGCCTCGCCGATCTCAGGGTCGCCGAGGATCGACAAACGTTCCGTGAGCGGATGGCGCGCTTCACGAGCGGCGGACAGGGCGAGACGCTTCCGGTCCTCGACTACGCGGAGCCGCTTGCGCTGTATCGGAGCATCCTCGCCGAGGACTCGACGTTCGCGCACCTCGACGCGGTTCTCTTCAACGCCGGCATGCTCGAGCTCGAAGCGGGCGATCCCGCGGCCGAACGCTCGTTCTCCCAGCTCGTCGCCCGTTTCCCCGAGTCGGCGCACGGCCAGGAGGCGTATCTCAGGCTCGGCGACATGCGCTTCGCCGACAAGCAGTACGGCGATTGCATCGGCTTCTACGAGCGGTCGGCCGCGGGTCCGGACTCCGGTCTCCGGACGATCGCCCTCTACAAGATGGGCTGGGCGCACTACAACCAGGACGGCTATGCGGCGGCGGCCGATGCGTTCCGGCTCGTGCTCGATCTCTACGGGGCGAGCCCGGGCGTGGCCCGCATCGTGGACGTCGAGGACGAGGCGTTCGCGTATCTCGTCCACTCGTTCGCGCGCGCGGGTGGGGCAGATGCGTTCGCGACGTACTTCGATCGCATCGGCCGGCGACCGTACGAGCTCGAGCTCCTGATGGCGATGGGCCAGCACTTCCGTCGCTTCAATCTGTACGCGGAGGCCGCGGCCACGGACAAGCTCTCGATCGCGCGCTTCCCGAACGATCCGAAGGCGCTCACCGTCGCCGAGCGCCTGATCGACACGCAGAACAAGGTCGGCGAGTCGGCGCAGGTGCGCGAAGCGCAGGCGGCGCTCGCCGAGCACTTCGCGCCGAAGAGCGCGTGGGCGAAGGAGCAGGCCTCCGATTCGCTCAGGGCCGCAGGGGCGATGCTCGCGCGGCGGAGCTGGACCTCGCTCGCGCTCCATCATCGTGCCGAGGGCTTGAAGTCGAACGCCCGGGAAGAGTGGCGGGAAGCGCTGCGTTACGACCGCACTCTGCTCGAGAACTGGCCCGAGGACGCGGACGCTCCGATCGTCGAGCTCCGCGCCGGCGACGCGAGCGCCCGCCTCGACGAGTACGAGAGCGCGCTCGCGCACTTCGGCCGCGCGGCCGCCACCGGGAAGGACAGCACCGCGGCGCTTGCGCTCTTCCAGAGTGTGGCGGTCACGGACCGCTGGTACGAGAGCACGCGCAGCGGAAATGCCCTCGGACGGGATTCGCTCGCCGCGGCCGTGATGCGGTCCGGGGACCGTCTGCTCGAGCGTTTCCCGACGCACGCCGGGGCCGCGGATGTGGCCTGGCGGCAGGGAAGCCTCGCCTACGCGCACGGCATGAACGATCGTGCGATCGCGGACTTCGAGCGCTTCGCCGCGCGCCACCCGAACGACGCGCGGACCCCGGTCGCCGCCACGTTGCGGGCCGAGACCCTGTTCCGGCTCGAGCGTTACGCGGATGCGGAGACGGCGTTCGGCGCCGCCCTCGAAGCCGCCCGCCGCGCGGGCCGGGACTCGCTCGCTCAGCGCGCGGAGCAGGCGCTTCCGATCTGCGCGCTCCGGCTCGCGGAATCCGCGGTCGCCGCGGATTCCACGGACCACGCGAAACACGCGCAGCTCTTCGAGGGGGTCGCGACCCGCTATCCGAAGTACGCGCACGCGCACGCGGCGCAGTACCGCGCCGGTCTCTCGTATCTCAAGGCCGGCCGACGCGACGACGGCGTGCGCGCGTTGCGCGGGCTCATCACGAACTTCCCGAGCAGCGAGTACGTGCGGGACGCGCACCTCGAGATCGCCTCGGCCTTCGAGAAGGGCGGCGATCACGGCGCGGCCGCGCTCGCGTATCGCGAGTTCGGTGAGCGTTACCCGGACGACGAGAGCGCGGGAAGCGCGCTCCTTCGGTCGGCCGATCACTATGCGCAGGACGGCCAGGTCCCGAAGGCCGACGAAATCCGCCTCGGCTACGTGAAGAAATACCCGGGCGATGTCGAGTCCGCGATGACGATCTACGAGGATCTCGCGAAGCGCGAGCTTGCGACCGTGAACGCGGATCGCCCGATCTCGACCCTGATTCCGCCCGAGGAGGGTGCCGCAGCCCCGACGCCGGCGGGCGCGAAGGGTGCAAAGGGGACGAAGAGCACGAAGGGCGCAAAGGGCAAGACCGCGGGCAAGGCTTCGAAGGCCGCACCGGCAGCGAAGCCGGCTGCATCGTCCTCACACCTGGCCGAATACCTGCGCCGCGCGGCGCTCCATCCGGATCTCGCGTCGCGCTCCGTGCTGGCCCAGGTGCGCTACCTCGAGGGCGAGGAGCGGCGTGCGGCGTGCGAGCGCGTGAAGCTCGTCCAGCCGCTCAAGACTTCGCTCGGCGAGCGAAAGCAGCATCTCGAAGCCGCCATTGCGCTCTATCGGAAGAGCATCGAGCTCGGCGCGACCGAGTGGGCGCACGCGTCCGCGTACCGGATCGGCGAGACGCTCGTGGGCTTCGGCGAAGCGCTCCAGAAGAGCGAGCGACCGGCCGACCTCGCCGGCGACGACCTCCTAGCCTATGACGAAGTGCTCGTCCGCGAGAGCCGCGGGTTCTCGGAGCGCGGCGAGGACGTGTGGATGGATCTCCTGCGCCAGAGCAAGACCAGCCAGGCGAGCGCGAAAGAGAAAAGCGACGAGGACGAGTGGGTCAAGCGCGCCCGCGAGGCGCTCTGGCCGCGCCTCGGACAGCGCTTCCTGTTCCGGCCCGAGCTCGAGTATCCGCTCCTGAACGGCTCCGCGCCTTCGACCGCGAAGAACACGACTCCGCCGGCGTCCGCGCCCGCGCGCAACGGCGCGCCCGGGACGAATGGTCTGGCCGAACAGGGAGGAACCGCGCGATGAACCTTCGGAAGCCCGAAACGCTCGCGTGCCTCACGCTCGTCGCCGCACTGTCGTTCGCCGGATGCGCGCACCTCCCCGGTGGTTCGAAGAAGGCGCAGAACACGAGCACGAAGGATGCAAAGGCTGCAAACGCGAAAGCGGCGAGCACGAAGAAAACAAACGCCAAGAACGCGAGCGCCAAGAGCGCAATGGGGGGAGAAACGACGCGCGCGAACGACGATGTCGCCGAAGCGCGACGTCAGACCGATCTCCTGCCGCACGAGCCGTACTGGCCGTACCGGCTCGCACGGCTCCGTCTCGAGGCCGATTCGACGGCCGGTGCCGAGACCGCGCTCCAGATCGCACTCGCCCGCGATCCGTTCTATCTGCCGGCGCTCGTCCTTCAGTCGCGGCTCGACTACCGGCAGGGCCGCCACCTCGAGGCGATCGAACGGCTCGAGTCGGTGCGCGCGCGGGCGACCGCGAACCCGGCGAACGGGGCTGTGCCGCCCGAGCTCCTGACCGCGCTCGCGATCCATTACGACGCGATCGACCGGGTCGACCTGGCCGCTCCTCTCGCGGAGGGTGCGGCAGGGAACGGAGGGTCTTCGGTCGCGCCCTCGCTGGCCTATCTTGCGCTCCGCGGAGACACCCCGGAAAAGGCTGCGGAACCAGCACTTGCGGCCCTCAAGAACGACTCGAAGAGTGCCGTAAACCAGAACAACTACGGCATCACGCGGCTGCGCGCCGGAGACCCGGACGCAGCCCGGAAGGCGTTCATTAAAGCCGTCGAGATCGATCCGCGACTGCCCGGGCCGTACTACAACCTCGCGATCGTGGAGAAGTACTACGCGCTCGACGATGAAGCCGCCGCCCGCTGGTTCCGGCAGTACCGGGAGCGGGCGAACGAGGACCCCGATCATCTCGCCGAAGCGATCGGCCGCGAGCCCGGGCCGGTCGGCGCGCGAGAGAAGGAGTAGTCCGTGACCGCGCGTCCCGTCCGTCGGCCGGCCGTTTCGCTCGTGGGAGTGTTTGCGGCTTTCACGGTCGTCACCTTTGCGGGCGGCGTCGCATCCGCGTTCGCCGCGGAGCCGACGCCGACGAAGGCGCCCGCGACGCCCGCGCCGACCGCCGCGAAGGCGACGACGTCGGCCGCACGTCCGGCCCCGAACGCTCCGGTGCGCCGGCTCGAGGATTTCCGGATCGAAGGCGAGATTCCCGCGTCCCAGGTCTTGTTCGTGACCGCGCGCGATCCGTACCGGTTCGCGGAGTTTCAGCACCGCCGCTATCTGAAGGGCAGCCTCGCTCTCGGCCAGGAAACGGTCCTGCCGGCGCGTTTCGCCCTGGTTGGCCACGGGCCGTTCCCCGCCAGAAAGGAGACAGCTCCATGAATCCGTTCACGGAACTCGCCACGTTCTACAAGAACGGTGGCCCGACGATGCACTTCATCCTGGTCGACGCGGTGGTGATTGCCGCCATCGTCGCCGAGCGGATGATCGTGATCGGATCGGCCGCGACGCTGAACGGCCCCAAGATGACCGACGATCTGGTGAAGCGGATCGGGCGGGGCGATCTCGCGGGCGCGCAGAAGATCAGCATGAGCTCGAACGCCCCCGCGGCGAAGGTCGCCCAGGCGATGCTGCACTCGGGCAGCCTCGAGGAGTCGAAGCTCCAGTCAGCCGGGGACGATGCCGCCGCTCTCGCGATGCCCTCGCTCACGCGCCGGCTCTCGCACCTGAACACGCTCGCGAACGTGTCGACGCTGCTTGGACTGCTCGGAACGATCTTCGGACTCACGACCGCGTTCTCGGCGGTCGGTGCGGCCGATCCGGCGCAGCGTTCCGCGTTCCTCGCGGCCGGCATCTCCGAAGCGCTGAGCGCCACGGCGTTCGGTCTCATGGTCGCGGTGCCGACGCTCCTTCTCCACGGCTTCCTGGCCGGGCTCGTCGAGCGAGTCTCCGATCAGGTGGACGACGTGAGCATCCGTCTGTGCCGGGCGCTCTCGCACTCGGGTGGCGTGGCTGCCCCGGCGCACATGGCACAGCAGGCGCCCGCGGCGCATCCGGGTCAGGCCCAGGTGCTTCCGATCCACGGCTACGGAAACGCCGCACCGTCGTACACGCCGAGCATGATGTCGCGCCAGCCGGGCGAGACGGGGCGGTAGCCGATGAGCAGCCGTCGCTCCCGCAAGCTGCGCGAGCTCATCACGGGCGAGCTCGACATGATGCCGCTCATGAACGTGTTCCTGGTCGTGATCCCGTGTCTCCTCTTCTCCGCCGTGTTCATCCAGGTCTCGGTGATCGAGATGAACCAGGGGACGGGGACCGGTGTCGCGGAAGCCGCCATTCCCGAGTCCGCCGAGCTCACGATCATCCTCGGAACGGAGTCGTACCTGGTGCGCGCGCGCGGTGTCGAAGCACGCACGGTCGCCCGCAGCGAGGAGATCGACGCCGATGGAAACGGCACGGGAGCGCCTGCCGAAGGGACGCTCACCGAGCTCGGGGCCGTCCTTGCGGAATGCGTCTCGGCCCATCCGGACAACAAGGAGGTCCAGATCGTGCCCGAGCCCACGACCCACTACGACGAGATCATCGCCGTGATGGACGTCGCGCGCGCGGCGGGCCTGTCGCAGGCTTCGCTCGCGGCCGACGCGCCCGGAGGCCGCTAGCATGCGACATCGCGATCCACGGAGGCGCCGCGAGGTCATCCAGCCCAAGCGGGACGGCGGTGTGACGCTCACGTCCCTCATGGACATCCTGACCGTGCTGCTCCTGTTCCTGCTCAAGAGCTACGTGGCCGAAGGCGAGGTCGTCGTGCCGCCGCCCGGGGTCACGCTTCCCGCGTCGAGCGCGGAGGCGAGCCCGAAGGCCTCGCTCGTCGTCTCGATCAGCGGCGACGCGATTCTCGTCGGGGAAGAGCACGTGGCCTCGATCACCGACGCGGTGAACAGCGAAACGCTTCTCATCGAGCCGCTCGATGAGCGCCTCAAGGCCGTGCGCGAGCAGCGCGACGAGATCGCGAGGCTCCAGGGGAAGGAACAGGCGGACGCACAGATCGCGACCATCCAGGGCGACCGGAAGATCGAGTTCCGCGTGCTCGAACGGGTCATGTACACGCTCAACCGGAACGGATACGGCGACATCGCGCTCGCCGTGATCCGAAGCACCTAGGAGCCGGCACGCATGTCCTCCGCCTCGGCCGCTTCGACTTCGATCTATCGCCAGCCGCTCGTGAGCGGCACCGACGAGTTGTTCACGCGGTGTCTCACGACGACGAGCATCGCGGGCGCCGTGTTCCTGATCGCCGTGCTCCTGACGCCCGCGCGGCGCGAGGTGATCACGAGCGTGACCCAGCTCCCTCAGCGATTCGCGAAGCTCGTGCTCAAGGAGCCCGAGGCGGCGCGGCCCGTGGCCCCGCCGAGCGAAGTCGTGAACCCCGAGGACGGAAAGCCGAGCGCAGGGGACTTCGGTCCTGGCGCGCCGGGTCCTGCGCCCGTCGCGAAGGGACCGGTCGATCTTCCCCCCGGACCGATCGGCCCGACGGGCGGCGGCTCCGGCATTCCGGGCCGTCAGCTCGGCCCGAACGCCGGCACGGCGGGACGCGCGCGTGCGACCGAGCAGATCAGTGCGGAGCTCGCCGGTACGACCGCATCGCTTTCGAACGCGCTCGACGACCTGAGCTCCTCGCTCCAGTCGACCACGAGCGAATCGTCGCTTCCGTCCCGCGGCACGCGCTCGCGCGGCGTGCGAAGCGGACGCTCGAGCGGTCAGGTCGGCATGGGACGCGCCGAGCTCTCCGGAGGCGGCGGTGTCGATCTCGGCGGTTCGGTTGTCTCGGGATCCCGCATCGCGGTCGGCAATCTCACGGGCTCGGGCATCGATGGGGGCGGGGGCGGATACGGCGGCGGAAGTGGCGGCGCCGGTGAAGGCAGTGGCGGAGGCGTCGGCGGAGGCACGGGCTGGGGAGGCGGTGGTGGCGGCGGCGGCGCGGGCGGTGTGGGCC
>JBOHUC010000115.1:0-58581 GCA_050733935.1 Candidatus Eiseniibacteriota bacterium
GTCCACGTTCGGCAGGTCGTTCACGGGGAGCTTCCCGTAGCTCAGGGCGCCAAAGATGATGATGCCGAGCATGACGAGCGTGGTTGCAATCGGGCGGCGGATGAACGGGGACGAGAGGTTCATCGCGCGCTTCCTCCCGCGGGATCCGCGGCCGCCGGGGACGCCTGCGTTCCACCGGCCGTTCCCCCACCGGCACCGCCCGCCGTGCCCGTGTCCGGCGTCGCGCGAATCACACCGCGCGCGCCCGGCCCGAGCCGAAGTTGTCCGTCGGTCACCACGATCTCACCCGGAGCGAGTCCGCTTGCGACAACCGCCCAGTCTCCCCAGGTGCGCGCCACGGTCACGGGCCGCGCTTCGACCGTCGTGTCCGGCTGAACGACGTAGCAGTACGTTCCCTGCTGGGAGTTCGTCACGGCAACCGCAGGAACGACCGTCACGTCGGCTTCCTCGGCGAGCGTGAGCCGCACGCGTACGAACTCGCCGGGCCAGAGCCCGGCGTTCTGGTTCTGGAATTCAGCCTTGAGGAGGAGCGTTCCGCTTGCGACATCGACGGCGTTGTCCACGAACACGAGCTTGCCGTCGATCCACGTCGAGTCCTCGCCCGTGGCGACCGACGCGCGAAGGCCCGCTGTGCGCCGCCTTCGGAGGTCGCCGAGATCGCTCTGCGGGACCGTGAACCGGACGAGGATCGGGCGGAGCTGATTGATCGTCACGAGCGGCGCGTTGGGATCGTCCTCGCGCACGAGATCGCCGGCATGGACGTTCAGGCTTCCGGTCCGGCCCGCGATCGGCGCGCGCACGGTCGCGTGCGCGAGATCGAGCTTTGCACTCTCGAGCGCGGCCGAGTCCGCGCGCACCGCCGCGTGCAACGCTTCCGCATCTGCGCGCTTCTGATCGAGCTCGACCGCCGCCACGAGACCGCGCTCGGCAAGCGTTTGCGCGCGTGAGTAGTCGAGGGCCGCGCTCCGGTACTGCGCGCGATCGCGCTCGAGCACCGCGGCCGCGCGTTCGGCCGCCGCCTGGAACGTGCGCGGATCGATCTCGAACAGAACCTGGCCCTTCGCGACTTCGGAGCCCTCCCGGAACGAGACCCGGGTCAGAAGGCCGCTCACGCGCGCGGCGACGCCGGCCGACTGGATCGGCTCGACCGTTCCGGTCGCCGCGATCTCGAGCGGAATCGTCTTTCGTTCGACGGGGGCGACCGAGATCGGGATGCGCTGTGCCCGGCGTGGCGCTTCGCGGCCGCAGCCGCCCAGCGGAAGCGCCAGCAATCCCGCCGGCACAAGGGCTGCGAGTGCGAGAAGCGAGGCGGAGCGAGCGCGCCGGGAGCGGTTTCGGAGGGGTGGCCGCATGGGGTGGACATGATTGAACCAGCCCGCGCGCAGAGGGGTCAAGTCAAGCCCATGTTGGCGACTCGGTTGCCGATATTGAGGGCATGAACCCTGCATCGGGGTCCTCGCCCCCGCTCTGGCCGCGGCTCGGCGCCGGCCTTCCGGATCTTGCGCTCGGAGCGGCGTTCCTGATCGCCTGGGTGCGCCCGTCGCTCCTCCCGGAGGACGCGATCGCACACTTCATCTCCGTCATGCTGCTCGAGTTCATCGTGATCCATTCGGCGGCGATCATGGGGTCGGTCGCCCTCGCCGGCGGATCGATACGGAAGCGCCTGCTCGGCATGCTCGGGATGACCGCGTTCTACTTCCTGTTCGTGATCGGATTCGCGTTGGGATTCAAATCCTGGTGGCCGGTCACGAGCTTCTCGATCCTGATCGCAAACCGCGTGAGCGGAATGCTCCTCGATCCGGATCCGGACGGAGACCGGAAGAAGTTCCTCCGCCGGAGCTGGGCGCTGAGTGCGACCGCCTATCTCGGCTTCTGCCTCGCCACCGTGATCCTTCCGGTGCCGCGATTCGGCCTCTCCGACGAGGTGCTCGAGAACGTGTCGTTGCCCGGAAGCGGCCTGTGGATCGACGAGCCATGGCGCGTGATGGCGTTCGGCTTCCTTTACTTCACCGCGATCGGCCTTTCCGGGCTCGGCGGTCACCGCGTTTTGCGCGGCCCGGTCTCTGCGACCGCGCGGCCGACCGTGGCGCGCGTGGAGCGCGTGGAGCGAGAGGAATCGTCAGGCCGTGGCCTTGCGTGACTGAATCATCCGGTAGATCCAGAGGAGGACGACCGCGCCCACGAACGAACCGATGAGGCCCGTGTTGTGCGTTTCGTCCCACAAACCGAGCATTTGGCCCACGTACTTTGTGCCGATCGCTCCGACGACACCGAGACCCATCGACACCCAGAAGCCGCCGGGGTCCTTGCCCTTCATAACGAGCTTCGCGAGCGCGCCCGCGATGAGCCCGATCAACGCCGACCACAAGAGTCCGAACATGATGTCCTCCTGGTTGGGGATGGGCGGAGCTTAGGAGCCGGGAAGGACGGCGCGCAAGGAGCGGGCTCGAGCGGCCCTTCCGGCGTCTTCGGAGGTCCTGCCCCCAACTCTTTGGATTCAAACATTTTGAAGGGAGTGCCTCGAGGCCCTCGTGGGCTGCGCCCCGCGAGGAGTATGCTCGTCGGGCTTTTCGAACACCCTCATCGAAAACCCTCCTCCCTTCCTCCACGGGAGTCCGCTATGCGACTCGTGCCCTCAGCGTTTGCTCTCGCACTCGCCGTCCTTGTCACCGACGTCCGGATCGCGCAGTCCCAGGCCGTGAACGTGGACTTCGGCGATGCCGAATCGGTGCCCGCCGCGACCTATGCCGGCGTCGGCAACGCCGGCACGTGGAACGCGATCGGCGTGCTCCCGCCCGGGCAGCGTGCGTCGCTCGTCGGCCTCGACGGCGCACCGATCGCGATGCGCATCTACGGCGTGGGCGGAAGCGCGATGCTCGTCCACGACGATGCTGCCACTTCGGGAGACGACGCGGCCCTGCTCGATGACATGCTGATCGGGTTCAACAATCCGCTCGACGTGTGCATCTGGTTCGAGGCGATGACCGAGGGCGAGTACGAAGTGATCACGTACGCGCTCACGCCGGGCACGGCCTCCCTCCAGTCGCGCGTGCGCGTCGACGATGCGACGCCGGGACCGATCATGGTCGGTGGCGCCTTCGGCGGGAGCCACGTCGAGGGAGTGACGTACGCCCGCCACGTCGTCCAGACCATCAACGGAAAGATCGGTCTTCACTCCGGGCTCTACGGCGGCGTCATCCAGTCGGGCATGAACGGTATCCAGCTCAGGCCCGTGCCGCCCGTCGGCGTGGGAGACCCGGGCGTTCTCGGCGCGCGGATCGGCGTCCGCTCCGCGCAGCCGAATCCCGCGCGGGCCGCGCAGCGCCTCGAAGTCGTTGTCCCTGCGGGAGAGGGAAACGCGGGGCCCGAGCTCCAGGTGATCGACGCACGCGGACGGATCGTGCACCGGCGCGCACTCGAGACCGGGACGCAGTGGGTCGAATGGGACGGGAGCGATCCCGGAGGTCGGGCGGTCCCGGCCGGTCTCTATTTCGCACGCGTCGTGTCGGGTGCGGACGGGGGAATCGTTGGCGCGACCGCGAAGCTCGTCCGGATCCCCTAGGACGACGGCGCTGCCAAGACGAAGGCCCGGGCCGCCTGGCCCGGGCCTTCTTCGTTCGTGCGAAACGCGCGGCTACTTCGTGGGCGCCGGTGTTTCGGTCGTCACCGCGGTCTGGGCGGAGACGTGATTGCTGATCATGTGGCTGCCGACCATCGAGGCATACACGTTCTCGGGCATCGAGCCAAGGGTCGCGGGAACCGTCACGTCCTTCCCGTCGCGCTGCACCGTGTACGTGAGCTTCTGGCCCACGGTCCAGTCCCCGGTGGCCTTCTTCACGGCTTCCTTGTCCGAGTACTTCGCGCCGTTCACCGCGAGCACGATGTCGCCTGTCTTGAATCCCGCCGCCTCGGCAGGACTTCCGGCGATCACGTTCTTCACCTTGACGACGCCTTCGGTCGACTTGTCGTACTCGACTCCGAGCCAGCCGCTCGTCTTCTTCGTCGACAGCTTGTTGAGACAGGCCTGTGTGTCGTACGTGCACTTCTCGCCCGCTCCGCCGGCCGAAGCCGGCAGGGCGACGGCGACCACGAACGCGGCTGCTGCGAGTGCGGTCAGTATCTTCATGGGTTCCTCCCTGGAGCTGCGGCTCGAATGTGCCGCATAGGCGCGAGTCTAGACCCTTCGGGGCGCGCGAGGTTTGTCAGAAGTGCGTGAAGGCCCGGCTTTTGGGCGAATGCGGGATGCGGTCCGCCGTACCGGGCCGGGCCGAACGCCCGGATCGCGTCGCGCGAGTTGCAGAATCGCACTCCGCAGGCGTTTGTGGCGGTCGAAGAGAGTCACGAAATCGGACTCCCTCCGGCCGGCCTTGGCGCGGAGGATCGCAACCAGGGCGCGTTTCTCCGCCCTCGTCCAGCGCTCACTACCCGGAAGCGCGCACAGGAGGGGCCCCCAGCGCCGGCACCAGCGGCGCTCTTCGCGGCTCCATCGCGCGAGATTGGAGACACTGAGCCACTCGCGGGCCTCGCGCGCACACTCGTCGAGCGCACGCTCGCGATCCGCTCCCCATCCATCCGCGAGGAAACGCGAAAGCGAGAGCCCCACATTCTCGAGCGCGATCGCGCCCAACACGTCGGCGCGCGGCCGGCCCACGTGGAAGAACATCGGCGCGGCCGCAAGCCGCTGCAGCGTGCGCGCGCTCGAGCGGTAGGACGGGCGCCGGCGGATGCGCGCGAGCTCGCGCGTGACGAGTGCACGGACCTTGGGATCATGCGGGCGGAAGCCGAGCTTGTAATAGAACCACCAGGCCCCCGATTCCTGCCCCTCCTCGTTGTCGTGTCCGAGCTGATACGGATCGGCCGAGAAGCTCGTCGATCCGAACAGGTGCCCGAGCATTCCGAGGATCCGCCCGTACACGTGCGCCGACTCGACACCCCGCCACGTCTCGAACACGTTGTACGCAACCTCCGACGAGCCGTACAGCGCACTCGCGAGCACGTAGCCGATCGGCACGCCGTTCTTGAGCGTGAGGAATCCGTACACGGCCTCGAGCATGAGCCGTCGCGCCGGGACGACTCCGAAGCACACGAACGCAAGCCCGTCGCCGCAGTCGACGAGCCGCGTGTCGCGCGGGTCGGCCTTTTCGAACGCGTCGAGATCGCGCGCCCGGGTCGCCATCGAAACCCGCGTGAGATCGAGCCACCGTTCCGCCTCGGCGGGCGACACCGATCGCACGGACCGGGGGGGAATCCGGACCTCACGTCTCAGATCCGGGCGCCCGGTCGCGAGCGGACGGGTCACGAACGTCACGCGCGCTCCGGGCCACCGGGCGCGCGAGCGGGCCGGGGTCGCAGGCCCCGGAGCGATCCGGATCGGAATCCCGAGGTCGTCGTACGCCGATTCGCGCCCGAACGACCCGGCATCGAGCGCCTCGAAGCGCCGGATCAGGAAGGCGGCATCGCTCTCCCCTGCCCCCTTGAGGCGCCGGAGCCATTCGCGCGGCGCGTACGTGAGCTGATCGAGCGTGAGCGTTTCGAGGTACGGAAGAAGATGCGGAAGCCTCTCCTCGAGCTCGCCCTTCTTCTCCCAAACGGACCAGGCGATCGAAAGCTGCGACGGCCAGCGGCGGGCGAGCCAGCGCGCGGTGAACCAGAAGAACGGGAAGACGATCGGCGTCCCGGCGATCCCGGATCCGGTGAGCGCGTCCCGGTGACGGGCGAGGTCGGCGCGCCGGTCGAAGCGATCGAGCGCGCGGCGCACTTCGGCGAGCACTCTCGCATCGTCCGGGAACGCACTCACGAAGAGGAGCGCCTCGTGCAGGCGGACGACGGACTCTGCTTCGGGGAGACGCGAACGCGCGAGAAGCCGAACGAGCGCGAGCTTCCGCTCCCCGGCTCCGGCGCCAAAGACAGCCCGGATCCTCTCGAGCTCGGCGAGCGCCTGAAACGGAGCGCGTTCGCCGGGCTGGGTGCCCGCCGCGCGTCCGGGGCGCACGCGGCTCATGCCGCGGGTGCGACTCCGGCCGCCGCGAGCGCTTCCCGACACGTGTTCACGTGGATTGCAATCGTGTCCTCGACGTCGCGGGCGTAGCCTCCGCCGAACGTGACCGCGCAGGGCACCCCCTGTCGCGCACACTCCTCGAGCACGAGCCGGTCGCGTTCGCGAAGCCCCGCGAGCGTGATTTCGAGGTGTCCGAGCTGGTCCTTGACATACGGATCGGCCCCTGCCTGATAGACGACGAAGTCGGGCCGCGCCCGCTCGAAGATGCGCGGCAGGGCTTCGGACAGGTGCCCCAGATACGGTCCGTCCCCGGTGCCGTTGTCGAGGCCGATGTCCCAGTCGCTTGGCTGCTTGACCGGATACAGGTTCTCCTGGTGCATCGAGAACGTGTACACCGAATCGTCGCCGAGAAAGATGTGCGCGGTGCCGTTCCCCTGATGGAGATCGAGATCGATGACCGCCGCGCGCTCGATCTTCCGTTCGCGCTGGAGGATGCGGATCCCGATCGCGATGTCGTTCAGGTAGCAGAATCCCTCGGCGTGATCGGCGAACGCGTGATGGTGCCCGCCGCCCACGTTCACGGCGAACCCGCGGGCGAGCGCTTCGCGGCAGGCGAGGATCGTGCCCCCGGCGCTGAGCACGTACGCGCGCACGATTCCGGGCGTGATCGGAAGCTCGGAGAACGCGGTCCGCTCGGTCATCCGCGCGTTCAGGAAGTCCTCGAGGTAGGCGGGCGTGTGCACGGTCTCGAGCTCCTCCCGGAGGGCGAGCGGCGAGGTGAGCCAGTCCGAAGCGGTCGTGTCGCCCTCGGCGAGCAGGCGCTCGCGGGTCCTCCGGTACTTCTCGGTCGGAAAGACGTGCGCCCCGATGTCGGCCTCGTAATCGGAGTGAAAGACGAATACCGGTCGTGTCATTGTCACCGTCCCTCGTTCGTGCGCCAGGCGATCGCCTGTCCCTGCGCGTCCCTGGTCTGCGCCACCAGCCCGTCTCCGGCCGCGATCGTGATCGCCCGCTTTCCACCGGCCTCTGCGCGCGACTCGCGAAACGGCGTCGGGCCGAGGTTCGCGAGCACGAAGCCGCGCTCGAAGCGCCGTTCGTACACCGCCTTGGAACGCGCCTTCCAGGCTCCAAGCGGGCTCCCGAGATCGAGCTCGAAGTGCTCGACGTTCCGGAAGTGCGCGGGATAGGCCTGCCCCAGCGCGTTGGTCGCGACCTCGCACTGGTTGAACGCCGCGCCCGTGAGGAGCGCGATTGCCGCGAAGAGCCGCCTTCGCTGCGGCACGGCATCCTCCTGGCGGAGCAGGTTCGCGCGGGGAGTGCCGCGCTTCAACGTCTCCCACACCTTGTCCGCCGGATTGAGCGTCCAGCCCGCGTGCTCGAGGAAGATCCCGTCCGCAGCGAGTGCGGTCGTCGACGGCGGCGCCGGCACCGGCCAGCGGTCGCACTGCGTGATGATCTGCCAGTCGGGACGGCGGCTCTTGAGGGCGGCCACGTACGCGAACCATCCGCGCTTCCAGCGCGCCCATTCCGATGCGGGCAGTCCGGGGGTGTTCCAGTCGAGCGTGCCGCAACCGTAATCGAGCACCACGCCGTGCGCGCGGGGAAAGTGACGGGTCACGATCTCGGCCAGCGCTTCGGCGACGCCTTCGACCCGAAAGTCGAGCAGGTACGACGCGTGGGGCCCCGGACCGAGGAGCGTCATGCGCCGGCCCAGCGTGTCGGTGAGGGTGGCGTTCTTCCGCTCGGCGAGCGCAAGGAGGTCGCGGTCGTACGGAAACGCGGTGACCGGGCGGCCGTCCCACGACGCCCACACCGGTTGCGTCCACACGAGAACGTGCGTCCCCTGCGCGAGCAGCGTATCGAACGCGGCCTGATCGAACGCGCGCGGCGAGAGGAGAACGCGCTCGAACCCTTCGAGCGGTGCCACAACCGGGCGGTTCCGGAAATCCCAGGCGAACGTTCCGGGCCGGATGGCCGCGAGAACGCCGGGAGCGCCGGCGCCGCAGGCGCCGCAGGCGAGCCCCGCGGCACCGGCGCCGAGCAGAAACCGAACGATCGAGAAAACGAAGGGGCGCCTTCGCATCCGGATGAGACCTCCGGGAGGAATGCGCCCCACTCTAGCACGGTGACCGCAGCACGTCGCTGCGGCTCGCGACCGGGCGTGGACTCGCGCTACATCGGAAGCAGCACGGCGTCGATCACCTGGATGACGCCGTTGGACTGCCGCACGTCGTAGGTCGAGACGTGCGCGGTGCCGCCCTTCTCGTCCGTGAGGACGATGTTGCGCTCACCGTTCATGCGCGCGGTCAGCGTCGCGCCGCTCACGGTCTTCAACGTCGCCTTGCCGCCGCCCGAGCGAATCCGCTTCATGAGCTCCTGGGCATCGAGACGACCGGGGACGACGTGCGAGGTGAGCACCTTCGTGAGCCCGGCCTTGTTCTCGGGCTTGAGAAGCGTCTCGACCGTGCCGGCGGGCAGGTTCTCGAACGCGTCGTTCGTCGGGGCGAACACCGTGAACGGGCCTGCGCCCTTCAGGGTCTCGACCAGGCCCGCGGCCTTCACGGCCGCGACGAGCGTCGTGTGATCCTTCGAGTTCACCGCGTTGTCCACGATGTCTTTGGACGCGTACATGAGCTCGCCGCCGACGACCACTTCCTTGCCCGAGGACATCGAGGCGGACGAAGCGAGCGTCGCGGGAAGCACGGCCGAGAGCGTCGCCACCGTGATGGCGGCGGAAAGGGCAAGGGTCGAGGGGACGGAAAGATGCTTGCTGATCATGACGGTCTCCGGGTCGGGTTCGGGGGAGGCTCGTGCGGCTCTCGTCCGGAGATCCGCGTGGCGCTCCCGATCACACGCCGTGATTTGGCGTCGACCGGAATACGGGGCAACCGTCCGGCTGGACGTTGCGCGCCCGGATCGACGTCGCCGGCCCGGATCCGCTTCGGATTTGCAGCGGCCTGACAGCCCGGGCGTTTGCCGCGCATCCCATACCCGGCCTTGCAACGTACTTCGATCGGGAAGACGATGGCGTCGTGCTCCGGGATCCGGAGGGGCCGGAAGAGCCGGACCCGCGGCGCCGCACTCCACAGGAGGAAGCTCGATGAGGCGTTCGATCGGAGCCGCGACCGGACTCGCGTTGTTCGCGGCCCTCGTTCTGGCCGGCGTCGTCGGGATGAGCCGCGAGCGCGCGCCCGTGGCCGCAACCGCGACTACCACGGCCGGAACGTCGACGGCCGGAACCGCCACGGCGGCCACGCCGGCGACGAAGCCCGCGGCCGGAGTGGGCAAGGTGACGAAGACGGACGCGGAGTGGAAGAAGGCGCTCACGCCCGCACAGTTCAACGTCCTGCGCGAGAAGGGCACCGAGCGCGCGTTCACCGGCAAGTACTGGGAAGAGCATGCCGCCGGCGAGTATTTCTGTGCGGCGTGCGGGCTCGACCTCTTCAGCTCGAAGACGAAGTTCGATTCCGGGACCGGCTGGCCGAGTTACTGGGAGCCGATCGCGAAGGGGCACGTGCTGGAGCAGCCGGACTTCTCGATGGGGATTCCGGCGACCGAGGTCGTCTGCGCCCGCTGCGGCGGGCACCTGGGCCACGTGTTCGACGACGGACCGAAGCCGACCGGGCTCCGCTACTGCATCAATTCGGTCGCGCTCACGTTCAAGCCCGACGCGGCCGCCAAGGTCTCGAGCACGACCAAGTCGACGAAGACGACGAAGGCGGCGGGCGCGACCAAGTAGGCGCTCGCGCACCCACTCGCCCGCGGGTCCGCCGCTTCGCGGTTACTTGTTGAGGGCCGCCCAGCCTTCGAGGGCGGCCTTCTTCTTGTCGCTCAGGGTCTTCTCTTTCGTCGCGAACGCGGACATCTTGTCGGCGCGCTCCTTGACCGCGTTGATGACCCGCGTCTCGAGCTCGCGGCTTTCGGCCGAGAGCCGGGTCGCGGGGTCCTTCGAGGACCAGCGCTCGGCGAGCAGGCTCTCGGCGCTCGCCGCGGCGATCCGCGCCTGGTAGTAGTCGAACGCGGACTGCTGGCACACGGCCTCGGACTCGTAGACCTGGCGCACGTCCTCCGAGAAGTCGCGCGTGAGCTCGAGCTTCTTCCTCGCGGCCTCGAGATCCTTCTGCTCGCCCTGGCGCTTCTCCTTTTTCGCGACGTCGATCTGCTTCTTCAGGGTCTCGATCTCCGACTTCTTGATGTCGGTCTGGCTCTTCCAGCGGATCTCCTTTTCGCGTGCGGCGAGCAAGCGATTCTCGGCCCCCTGCCGCCGCGCGCGTGAGTCCTTGAGATCGTTCGCGATGTCCGCGCGCACGCGCACGTCGGCAAGCTCCGGGAGCATGACGGCGAGCGAATCCGCCGACAGGGCAGCCGGCGCGGTCTCCGCGGGTGCAGCGGGCGGTGGCGTTTCCGATTTCACCTCCGGCGCCTGCGTCGTGTCCGGCGGCGGTGGGGCGGGCGCGCCTCCCTCCTGCCCGCGCGCGGGCGTGTGCGCCGTAAGGACGAGCGGGAGCGCGACGGCCACGAAGACGAGCAACGAGCGGCACGACATGACGACCTCCTCCTTGAATTCGCTTGCGCGGTCCCATGCGGAACGGGCGGCCCCTTGCGGGACCGCCCGCTCACGCAGCGGTTCTTCGGGATCCGGTTAAGAAGCCCGGCGGACGTTAGCGGCCTGCAGGCCCTTCGGACCCTGGGTGACGTCGAACTCCACGCTCTCACCCTCGGCGAGGGTCTTGAACCCGTTGCCCTGAATGGCGGAGAAGTGAACGAACACGTCCTCGCCGCCGTCCTGGGAAATGAAGCCGAAACCCTTCGCCTCGTTGAACCACTTCACAGTACCCTTTGCCACTTTCGGTGCTCCTGGATTGCGGGACCTTGTTCCAGCCCCAGTCTGCCGCGTGAAGCGGCGTTCCGGCCCGAGAGCCGTCTCCGTCGTCACTCGAAAACCGTGGCGACGGCCTTCAAAAAAAAAATCCGCAAGTCGGAAAAGACCCGCGGCGCTGACCTCAATACATAATCGATCAAGACGCGTGGCGTGCGGCCAACATCCGACCCGCGGCGAGGATGCTATTCGAGGAACCCGTTGCTGTCAAGCCGGTTCCTGCGGCGGGCCGTGCCCCGTCGTCAGCCCTTCAGGGTGAACCGAACCGGAATCTGGGCGTAGACCGATTGCGTTCGGCCCGACACCCGGTAGGGCTCGAACTTCCACAAGAGGACGGCGCGCCGCGCCGCGTCGTCGAAGATCGCACCCGCGCTCCGGACGACCTCCACTTCTTCGACGTTGCCCTGCTCGTTCACGAGGGCCAGGAGCTCGACCACTCCTTCGAGTCCATCCTCGATCGCGCGCGAGGGGTATTCGGGCTTGACGAGCGTGCGGACGACGAGATCCTCGGACTGCACGGTGGGCAGCGATCCGCGACGCAGGCGGAGCTTCCCGAGAATCTCTTCGCCGAGCGACGGCGTCGTGCTCTCGCCGCCCGCGCCGGGCTTCAAACGTCCTCGTCGCTCTGCGGGGACGACCTTCCCCTCGAACGGCCGGTCCTTGTGCGCGCGGACGTTCCCCATGAGCTGCCGCCTCGCCACCTTTTCGACTTCGCCTTCGAGCAGGCGCACGCGAATGATGCGTTCGTACTGCGTGGGACCCTTGTAGCCGAAGCGCATGGCCGTCTGTTCGCGGGTCTCGTTGCGCACCGGGGCGGGAATGAAGAGGAGGAGCGCGGCGAGATGGAGGGCGCACGCACAACCGACCGCGATCGCCCCCGCAAGCGGATCGGGCTGCAATCGGGTTCTGAACGGCTCGATCGTCTGGCCCATGGTGCACCTCGTCGCGTCCCTGTTCGACAGGGAGCGGCTTCCCGGACGCAACGAGTCTATCACCCGGACGACGCGGCCGACTACGAGCGCTTCGTCAGTGGATTCGGCACCTCGTAATGTTCAAACGAAGACAAGCCTCGGGCGGCGAGCACCTCTTCGTCGAGCCAGAGCCGCCCACTCGGCGTGCCGGCCGGCGCCTGAGAGACGAGCGCATGACAGGCATCCGCGATGATGTCGGGCGAGCGCCAGACGCCTGATGTGTCGAACCATTCCGCGAACACGCGCGTCGCCTGCGTGTCGATGAGCGTCCGCGGCCAGAGCCCGTGGACGGCGATCCGGTCGGGACGAAGCTCCTCCGCGAGGCCGATCGTGAGATGGGACATTCCGAGCTTCGTCATGAGGTAGGCGGTGCGTCCGGACCACGTTTCGAACCCGATCGCCCCGAGCTCGAGCGGCGGGCACAGGTTCACGATGTGTCCCCCGCCGGCGGCGCGGAGATGCGGGATCGCCGCGCGCGCGACAAGGAGCGGGGCGCGGAAGTTGATCGCGGTCATGCGGTCCAGGAAGCGGATGGGGATGTCGGCCACGGGCTGCCACATGATAGCGCCGGCGTTGTTGACGACCACATCGATCCGCCCGAGCTCCGCAGCCGTGCGGGCGACCAGAGCCTCGATCTGCGCCGCGTCCCGAACGTCGGTCGGGTGCGCGAGGGCCCGCCGCCCGAGGGCTTCGATCTCGCGCGCCGTGTCGTGGATCGTGCCGGGGCGCTCGGGCGTCGCTTTGACCGTCTTCGCTCCGATCGCGACGTCCATCCCGGCGCGCGCGAGGCGGAGAGCGATCGCACGCCCGAGGCCGCGGCTTGCGCCCGTGACGAGCGCGACCCGCCCCGCGACGTCCGGCTCGTTCCGGTTCACCGCGACTCCCGGAGCTGGACCGGGGACGCGGCCAGACGGTCGAGGGCCGCGGGCCGGCCGGTCCTCGAATCGATCCGCCCGAACGTGAGCACGCCGGTCGGGCAGCTCGAGACGCAGGCGCTGCAGCGCACGCATTGCGGATCGTTCATCGGAAGCCCCTTGTTCGCGAAGCTCATGACGTCGATTCCCTGGTGACAGACGGAGGTGCACACGTTGCACGAGATGCACTTCTTCTTCTCGGCGAAGATGCGAAAGCGGCTGAAGCGCGCCACGACGTGCATCCACGCCGCAAGCGGACACGCGAACCGGCACCACGTCCGGCCGCTGAACCAGTAGTACGCACCGTAGCCCAGGACCCCCGCGAGGAACACGTCCACCGTCCACTTGTAGTGCTGGAGCGCGACGCGACCGAACCACAGGTTCAAGGGGGCGTCGGGCGGCTGGGTCCAGCCGACAATCCGAACGACGAGGAGGACGACGGCGATCGCGAGGATCGCCTGGCCGAGCAGGTTCAGGCGATTCCAGAACGGTCCGTGCGGCATCTTCTCGCGCTGCCCGTCCCCCAGGGTCTCGGCGAGCGCCCCGCACGAACAGATCCAGCCGCAATAGGCCCCCTTCCCGAACCACAGGACGAGGAGCGGGATCGCGATCAGGGTCTGCGCGATCCCGATTCCGATCCACGCCCACAGAGGCCGGTCCGTGAACAGGTTGTACACGTTGAGCGGCCAGGCGAGCACGAAGCCGTACGCGCGCCAGAACTCGCGGCCGTGTCCGTACGCGACCGTCGGAAAGAACGCATCCGCGAACGCCTGCGGAAGGAGGCCGTGATAGCTCATCCACGGGAGCACGATCTCGGGCAGGAGAAAGAGTGGAAGCACCTGGATCGCCATCAGGGTCCAGGTCTGGAGCGTGACGTACGGCGTCCTGCGCCGCCGGATGCGGCGGATGCCGAAGACCACGACCAGGATCGAGTACGCAACCGTGTACCAGAAGCTCGGGCTCTGGGCCGAGAGCAGCGTGACGCCGAGCAGCGAGTGCGGATCGGGCGCCCACGCGGCCGCAACGTTTGCGAGCGAGTACGGAAAGGCGGCGGCCTCCCGGGCAAGCCGGTCGAGCACGCCACCGGACTTCCAGTTGTAGAGCGCTGCACAGAGGACGAGGAACGCGCCGAACGCGATCCACGAGCCGCGCGTGATCTCCCCGCGGAGGCGGACGCCCGAGCGCCGGAAGAAATCCAGCGGCGCGTCGCGGCCGATCATGACGAACACGACGTCGTTCGGAACGACCTCATCGGCTCCGTCGTTGCCGATGAGAACGACGTCACGGTCGCCGATCGCGCGCACGCGCGTCTGCAGGCGGAGCACGGGCCGGGTGGAAGACTCCGCGGCAAGCGCGTGCAGCCGCACTACGTTCGAAGCCTTGGCCCGCGGCAGGTCCGGACCGCGATGGGCGAGCGTCACGCGCGCCCCCGCGCCTGAAAGCGCGATCGCCGTTTCGACCGCGCTGTCCCCGCCGCCGACGACGAGCACGTCGCGGCCCTTGAAATCCGCCGGATCGTGCAGCCGGTTGAAGACCTTCGAGAACTTCTCCTCTCCCGGAATGCCGAGCCGGCGGTGATTGCCGCTCCGCCCGAGCGCGAGCACCACGCGGCGTGCGACGAGCGGCGAACCCCCGGCGCGCTCGACTTCGAGAAGCTCGCCGCGTCGGCGCACGGCGAGCGCCCGGCCTTCCTCGGCGTGCAGTCCGCGCCCGAGAGTCTGGGACGTGAGCTCCTCGACCAGCGCTTCCTTGATGTCGGCCGAGATGCGGAGGGAGCCGGACGGCGTGAACGCTTCGGGGTAGGTGAAGATCGGCTTCGCGCGCGGAAAGTTTTCGATCGTCGAGAACGGCTCGCCTGCTTCGAGCACGACGAAGCGGAGGCCGCGCCTGCCCGCTTCGAGCGCGGCCGCGAACCCCGAGACGCCGCCGCCCACGATGAGAACGTCGAGCGGTTCATCGGCCCCGCCGGCGCGGTCGCGAGCCCGGTTGCGGGCCGCCTGAAAGGCGGGATCGTCGGCAATGTGGGCGATCGCGCGCGCCCCGCTGTCGGACGAGAGCTTGAGGAGCGGGATGCCGGTCAGGTCTCCCACCACGTAGACGCCGGGCACGTTCGTTCGCCCTTGCGGGTCGAGCGCGGGCAGCTTTTCGACCGTGCCGGCGGGCCAGCCGGTGTGGAGCCATAGCGCATAGCGGGCGAGCGCGTTCATCGTGCTGTGCACTCTACAGGCAGGCAAAAAAATCGGGGGCCTACGTCCGGAACCCGAGGACGCGGCCCCCCAGCGAATCGGGGCGGCTATCGTCGACGGATGAGCACGCTGCCCGACCCGGTTTCGACCGCGATCTTCCCCTTCCCGTCCCCGATCGTGCCTGAGATCGAGTCCGAGTCCTTGCGGAGGATCCGCAGGGGAAAGTCGCTCTCGAGATCCCCGCTGCCCGTCTCGAGACTCACGGTGGCACTCAGGTTCGCGGGTGCGGTGATCTCGACCGAGCCCGAACCCGTGTCCACGTAAACCTCCTCGACGGTCGTGAGAAGTCCCATCTTCACCCAGCCGCTCCCCGTATCCACGTGGACGACCGGCGCGCTCAGCTCGGACAGCTCGACGCTTCCGGAACCCGTGTCGACGCTCAGCTCTTCGGCTGTGACCTTGGACAGCGAGACCGATCCCGATCCCGTGTCGACGACGACGGACGGACCCTTGACCTGCGTGATGTCCACGCTGCCCGAGCCCGTGTCGACCGAGAGAAGCCCCTCGACGTCGCTCACCTGGACCGTTCCCGAGCCCGTGTCGACCGTGAACCGGCCGCGCATTCCGCTCGCGGTCACGCCGGCCGCGGCGCAGTCCACGAAGATCTCGCCGTCCACGTTCGTGAGCGAGGCTTCGCCGACGCCGAGGTGGAGGGCGATCTTCTGGCCCTTCGGCACGCGGACCTTGAGATCCGCCCACGCCTCGAGGCCCTCGCCGCTCGAACGGATTTCAACCTCTTCGAGGCGCGACTTCCACGAGTCGTCGCCGAAGCGGCCGTCCGGTCCCACGCGCAGCGAGGTGCGCATGCCGCGCGGCAGCTCCGAATAAATGATGCGATCCTCGGGATAGCGAATGATGAGCGCGGGCTCGCCGTTGCCTGCGGGCGTCTGCACGTCGAGCTTGTTCGCGTCCCGGCCGCCGTACTCGATCTCGATCTGGACCGAGCTGCCGGTTCCGGGAAGCACTTCGAGCCTGCCCGCGAGGTTGTAGACGTGGACGCGGCGGCCGGTCAGCGAAACACGGCCGCTCGGCGCGCCCGAAGGGTTCGCTGCCGCCGCGGCCGGAGTCGGCGCCTTGGGCGCAGTCGAGGAGCCGGCCCCGAGCCCCACGGGCACGAAGCCCGAAAGCGGCGCGAGCACGAGCGCGGCGATGGCGATGCTTCCGGGGCGGATTGTGAAGCGTCCCTGGGGCGAATCCGGAGGCATCATGGCGCGGTCCTTCCGTTCGGGAGCCTTGGGCGTCGGATCTGCCGCCCTCTACGGCCGGAGGCCCGGGCGGGTTGCGCTGGTTCAGATACGGACCGGGCCGGGAGGGTTGGAGGGGGTCAGCGCATTTCGTTTCGCACCTCGACCAGAACCCGGTCGAACGCATCGACCCGGATGAACCCGAGTCGCGGGTACTCCATGTCCACGATCACGTACACGGTGAGCGTGAGCACGAGCGCAAAGACGACGGGATGGAGCCAATTACGCCTATCGTTCGCGCCCATCCCGTAGCCGGCGAGGACCGAGCAGGCCAGAGCGAGGGCGACGAGCATGACGAAGATCACGATCGGAGGATGGAGGTGCGCGGCCGCCGTACGCGTCGTCGCGAGGTCGAACATTTCGTTGAGCGCGGGGAGGAGGAGCTGCCCGGTCATCGGCGTCGATGCAGCCTGGCTCGCCGCCACCGCCCGATTCCAGATCGCGATGCGCGCATCACTCGCCACCTCGAGGTACCGGAACGCGGCGACCGTGTCGGGAAGCGCCCGATAGGCGGCCAGGCGGGCATCGAGGTAGCGGCGGAGCTCCTCCTTGAGGGCGACCCGTTCCGGCGCGGGAAGCAGGTCGAGCCTCAGATAGGCGGTGCCGATCGCGTTCGCCTCGTCGACGACCAGGTGACGACGACCGTCGAACCGATCGGCGGCCCCGGCGAACGTGAACGCGATCAGAAGTCCGAGGAGCGCGAACAGAGCCCCCTCGAGCGCTCCGATGCCCTCGGCGGTCCGGCCAGAGCTCCGACGATCGTCCCGGCACCGCAGGCGTCGCCCGAGCTCGATCGAGAGTAGCACCCCGGCGAGCACCAGCGCGCCGAAAGCCAGAAGAAGGGCGGTCGGGCTCATTCCGGCCGTGGGGACTTACGAGCCGACGGGCGGGAAGGAGAGCGCATGGCGCGGTATTCTCGCGCATGCCTGCGGCGGCGGCAAGCTACCTTGCGACGAGCAGGCTCTGCGCGAATGGCCACATGGCGTCGGTCCATTGCTTCTCGAGCCCGTAGCCGGCGCGCCACGCGAGCGTCCCGATCTCCTCGGGGACGTACTTGTGCGAGCTCTCGGTCCAGATCGTTTCGCCCGCGGCGAAGGGGACCGCGAGCGACGCGGCCCGCACCCGCACGGTCATCGCCTCGGTGGCCTCGAGATGCATTTCGATCCTTCGCTCGGCCCGGTTCCAGATCGCGCGATGGCGGAAACGGCGCAGGTCGAAGTCCGCCGCGAGCTCGCGGTTGATGCGCGCGAGCAGGTTCTTGTTGAACGCTGCCGTCGCGCCCGCGGGATCGTCGTACGCGAGCACGAGCTCGCGCTCGCTCTTCACGAGGTCGGTCGAGAGGAGCAGGCGATCGCCGGGCTCGAGGATCGCGCGCACGCGCGCGAGGAACGCCTCCCCGGCCGGACGATCGAAGTTGCCGATCGTGCTGCCGAGGAAGAGCACGAGCATCTTCTGTCCCGGGAGGCGGCGGCGCGCGACGGCCTTGAGACCGTCCAGGTACTCGGCCTCGAATCCCACGACGCTCACACGATCGAGGAGGCCGAGCTCGCGCTCCGACTGCGCGAGGGCCGACTGCGAAATGTCGATCGGGTGGTAGAGCACCGGCTGCCGGAGCGCGAGGGCCTCGAGCACGAAGCGGGTCTTCTTGCCGCTTCCCGATCCGAGCTCGGCCACGAGCGTGGGCGACGGAAGGAGTTCGACGACCTCGTCCGCATGGGCCGAGAGAAGACGCGCATCCGCGCGCGTGAGACCGTACTCGGGGAGGAGGCAGATGGTCTCGAACAGCGCCGTGCCCACATCGTCGTAGAAGTACTTCGAAGGCAGCTCCCTCTGGCTGGGCCTCGTGAGCCCGGCGCGCACCTCTGCGGCGAACGTGCTCTTGGACGACTGCACCACGAGTGAATGAACCACGCGGACCTCCTCGGCTACCCCCCGTCCACGGTGCGGAACGCCGCGAAGACGTACGGGTAATAGGGCTGGAACCAGTTGCGGAACGAGCGCCGAAGGAACACGTGGTCCGTCTGGGGGGACGCGCCCTTGATCACGTAGTGCTTCCCGTCGAAGAAGTTCGCCGAGTAGCCAGGGTAGTGCACGAACGCATCGAAGCCATCGAACGGCGCGAACGGAGTCTCGGTCCACTCCCAGCCGTTCCCGATCAGGTCGGCCACGCCGAACGCGCTGTCCCCCGCCGGAAACGCCGCGACCGGCGACGGATCGAACCGGAGGAAGTCGAAATTGCCGTGGATCCGCGCATCGGGGTGCGCATCGCCCCACGGGAACGGGCGTTCCTCGCCCAAGCGCGTTCCATAGGCCGCGCGATGGAACTGCGCTTCGGTCGGGAGCTCGCGCCCACGCCAGCGCGCGTACGCACGCGCCTCGGCGAGACTCACCTGCACGGGCCAGTCCCTCGGAAGCGCGATCTCGGCAAACGACGAGCGGATCCACCAGTCCGCACCCCGCCGCCTCCAGAGCGCGGGATGCTGGACCTCGTGCCGGACCTTCCACTCCCAGTCGTCGGGACGCCACAGCGCGCCGTTCCGGTAGCCGCCCGCACGAACGAACTCGAGGAACTCGCCATTCGTGACGTTCCGGGCATCGATCGAGAACGCGGGCACGTGAACGACGTGCTCGTCGAACTCGTTGTCCCATCCGAATACGCCGGCATGGCGCGAGAGACCGAGCGTCGCGGATCCGGCCGCGATGCCGACGCGGCGGACGCGACCGGGTCCTCCCGTGCGCGCGTATCCGGGCTGCACCGGGCCGGGCTGGCGATCCGGCCAGACCCGGCGCGCGAAGCCTTCGAGCGGTAGATGCGGCAGCATGTACGCGAGCGTCTCGGCGTGCATGAGCCGGTGCTCGATCGCGATCTGGAAGACGTGTCCGCGCGCGAGACCCTCGGGCCCGTCGGCGGAGACATCCGCCCCGGCGAGGCATTCGTCGATCGCCGCACGCGCGCGCGTCACGTAAGCGCGGATCTCGGGCAGCGCGGGCCAGTCCGCGGGAACGTCCTGCGGGAGCTGTCCGTCCACGGGGTCGATGCCGAAGGCGAACAGAGAGTCGAGATTCGCATCGAACGGCGTCCGGCCACAGACGTCGCGGGCGATCAGATTCCAGTCGAAGGCTTCGAGATGTCCGAGGTAGAACACGACACGGTGGCGCTCGGGGATGGCGCGCTCGTACAGTGTCGGCTCGGCGAGCAGGGCAAAGAACGCGTCCGTGCGGGCGCGCGCCTGATTGAGGCGCGCCGCCAGATCGATGCGGAGATCGAGTGCTGATCCTGGCATGGTTCCCTCCGTCCGCAGCTCCCCATGGCTTGGATGCGTTCGCCGCCGATGGGTTTCCCCGGGGTCCGGTCCTCCGCCATCCGGTCAATCCGAGCGTAGGTCGGGCCCGCAGACGAGTCGACCGTAGTCTCCCCCGCCCCGGGGACAGGGTTGTTCGGAGTCCGTGGATCCGGTTGTTGAAAGTACCTGAATGGACGAGGGGAACGCGTGACTGCGGAGCAAGATAGAGCTGCCGTTCGCCTGTCCGGAGTGACCCGTCAATTCGACGGCAAGGCCGCTCTCGCGGACGTCGATCTCGAGGTGCCGGCGCGCCGGACGATGGCGCTCATCGGACCGAGCGGCTGCGGCAAGTCGACGCTCCTTCGGCTCGTGGTCGGGCTCGATGTGCCGGACCGCGGGACGATCGAATTCGAGGGCGAGCCGCTGAACCCGCGCACGGCGCCTGCGCTCCGTCTCCGCATGGGATACGTGATCCAGGAGGGCGGGCTCTTTCCCCATCTCACGGCCGCCGACAACGTGGCTCTCGTCGCGCGCGACCACCGTTGGTCGAACGAGCGCATCGCCTTCCGCACGGCCGAGCTCGCCGAGCTTGCGCACCTCCCCTCCGAGCTTCTCGCGTACTACCCGGCGCAGCTCTCCGGAGGGCAGCGCCAGCGCGTCGCGCTCATGCGCGCGCTCATGCTCGACCCCGACGTGCTCCTCCTCGACGAGCCGCTTGGCGCTCTCGATCCCATGATTCGCGCGGCACTCCAGAGCGATCTCCGCGACGCGTTCAGGAGGCTCTCGAAGACCGTGCTCCTGGTCACGCACGATCTGAGCGAGGCGGCGTACCTGGCCGACGAGATCGTGCTGCTCCGCGAAGGGCGGATCCTGCAGCGCGGGACCGCGCGCGACTTCGTCGAGCGCCCGGCGGATCCGTTCGTGACCGCATTCCTGAACGCGCAGCGTCCGGCGTGGCTCGGGGGCTCGGGCGTGGAGGCGGCGACCTGATGCCGCGCATCGTGGGAGTCCTCATTTCGCTCGCGTTCGGCGCCCTCCTTGCGACCGGGGCGCGCGCGGAGGAGCCGGTGGTCGTCGGATCGAAAGCGTTCCCCGAGTCGTGGATCCTGGGAGAGCTCCTGGCGCGAAGCGCGCGTGAGGCCGGGGCCGGGAACGTCACACACCGGAGCAATCTCGGCGGAACGGAGATCGTGTACCAGGCGCTCCGCAGCGGGGCGATCGACGCCTATGTCGAGTACACGGGAACGATTTCCGAAGTCATCTTGAAGAGCGGCGGCAGCCCGACGCTCGCGGAGCTGCGGGCCGGGCTCGAAGGCGAAGGGCTCGCGATCGGCGAGCCGCTGGGGTTCAACGACGGCTACGGCCTGGCGGTCACGCGTCGGACCGCCGGGCGCTCCGGCATTCGCACGATCTCGGATCTCGCCGGACATCCGGAGCTCGAGCTCGGCCTCACCCACGAGTTCCTGGGCCGGAAGGACGGCTATCCGGGACTCGCCCGCCACTACGGCCTCTCGTTGCCCCGCGTGCGCGGCCTCCAGCACGAGCTCGCGTGGGGGGCCCTCGAGAGCGGCGCGATCGACGTCACCGACGTGTACACGACCGATGCGCAGATCCAAGCGCTCGATCTCGTCGTCCTCGCCGACGATCGCGCCTTCTTCCCCCGTTACGAAGCGGTCATCGTCTACCGGCAGGATCTCGCGCGCCGCGCTCCGGCGATCGTGGCCGCATGGAGGGCGCTCGAAGGGCGGATCGACGAAGCCCGCATGGTGCGGGCGAACGCGCGCGTCGTGATCGCGAAGGTTCCGTTCGCGGTCGCGGCCGAATCGCTCGCCGCGGAGATCGCCGTGGACGTCCCGCGCGGCGCGATCGCGCCTGGCGATTCGCTCCCGATCGCCACCGGGACCCGCACGGAGCCCCTGCCGCCCGTCGCACAGAGCATCGCGCGCAATCTCGTCCGGCACGTCGAGCTCGTCCTCGTCTCGCTCCTCCTTGCGATCCTGATCGGGATTCCGCTCGGCATCGCGGCCACGCGCTCGCGCGCCCTCGCGGCTTCGACGCTCGCGATCGCGAGCCTCCTCCAGACGATTCCTTCGCTCGCGCTCCTTGCGTTCCTCATTCCGCTCCTCGGCATCGGAACCCTGCCATCGCTCGTGGCCCTCTTCCTCTACAGCCTCCTTCCGATCGTTCGGAACACGTACGTCGGGCTCACGACCATTCCCGCGTCGCTCGTCGAGGCCGCGCACGCGATCGGGCTCTCTCCCGCGGCCCGGCTCCGCCGCGTGTTCCTTCCACTCGCCTCGCCCACCATCCTCGCGGGCGTGCGCACGAGTGCGGTGATCAACGTCGGAACCGCAACCATCGCCGCCCTGATCGGCGCGGGCGGCCTGGGCGAGCCGATCCTCTCGGGGATTCAGCTCCGCGACCCCGGGCTCATCCTCCAAGGCGCGATCCCGGCGGCCGGGCTTGCGCTCCTCGCCGAATGGATCTTCACGCGCCTCGAGCCCGTGCTCATCCCCGAGGGACTCAGGCTCAAGCCGGTCGACTGATCTGCCGAAAACTCACGGGTCGGATCGGGTGCCAGGGCACCGTATCCTCGAAACCCCGGAGTCTCATGGACGAGCTCAAGCTCCTCATTCAATCGCGCCACGCGATCGTCGCGGTCGAGACCGAAGACGAGGAGCGCCTGCTCGCGCTTCTCGAAACGGTGTGCGCTGCGCTCGGACAGCCGCTGTTCACCTGGAAGGTGACCGACGGCATCCGTCGCCTGGGTGCCGCTCACCCCGCCTACGAAACCGAGGATCCGCTCAAGGCTCTCGCACACATCGAGGCGGCCGGAGGTCCCTCCGTCTACGTGATGTGCGACTTCGCACCCTACTTGAACGACGCGCGTCTCGTCCGCTTGCTGCGGGACGTCGCGCAGACGGCGGCGAGCGCCCACGTCACCCTCCTCCTCGCGGGCCCGTCGGTTCCCCTGCCCCCGGAGGTGCGGCACCTGTCCGCGCGCTACACGCTCGAGCTCCCGGGCACCGACGAGATCAAGCAGGCCGTGCTCGACACGTTCAAGGACATGAACCGGGGACACGCGTTTCGCTACCAGCTCTCGAAGGAGGAGCTCGATCGCTTCGCCCAGAATCTCTCCGGGCTCACGCTCCCCGAGACGCGCCGGGTCGTGAGCCGCTGCATCCTCGACGACGAGGGACTCGACGCGAAGGACATTGCGACCGCGCTCGAGGCGAAGAGAGACCGGGTCGCGAGCTCGGGCGTGCTCGAGTTCGAGGAGTCTCGTGGGGACACGGTGGCGCTCGGCGGTCTCGCCAATCTCAAGGGCTGGCTCGGACGCGCCCGCGCCGGGTTCTCGGAGCGCGCGCGCGAGCTCGGTCTCACGCCGCCGCGCGGGATTCTCCTCGTCGGCGTTCAGGGCTGCGGGAAGAGTCTCGCCGCCCGTTCGATCGCGCGCGAATGGGGGCTGCCGCTCCTTCGGCTCGACGTCGGTCGCCTGTTCGACAAGTACGTCGGCGAATCGGAGAAGAACCTGCGCAAGGCGCTTGACACGGCCGAGGCCGTCGCACCGGTCGTGCTCTGGATCGACGAGATCGAAAAGGCGTTTGCGGGCGGGAGCGCGGGCAGCTCCTCCGACGCGGATGCGGGTCTCGGCAAGCGGCTCTTCGGATCGTTCCTGACATGGCTTCAGGACAAGAAGCCGGGCGTGTTCGTTGCGGCGACGGCGAACGACCTCTCCGCCCTGCCCCCCGAGATGCTTCGGAAAGGGCGCTTCGACGAGATCTTCTTCGTGGATCTTCCGAACGAGGCGGAGCGAGAGGAGATCCTCTCCCTCCACCTCACGCGGCGGCGGCAGGATCCGGCGGCGTTCGATCTCCCGGCCCTCGCGCGGGCTTCGGCGGGCTACAGCGGGGCCGAGCTCGAGCAGGCGATCGTCACGGCCCTCTACGGACTCATTGCCGAGAACGGGGACCGGCTCACGACCGAGCGGGTCCTGAAGGAGATCGTCGCGACCATCCCGCTCTCCCGCTCGCGCGCCGAAGACATCGAAGCGCTCCGGGCGTTGGCCGAGGAGCGCTTCGTTCCAGCCCGTTAGAGCGCGCGCATTGCGGCCGCGAGCGGGAGCCGCGCCGCCCGCCAGGCGGGCAGGAGCCCCCCCACCACGCCGAGCACGAACGAGAACACGAGCCCGGTGACGAGGGCCGGCGGCGTGATGCGGAACGCGAACGCGACCTCGCTGAACGTCGAGAAGTTGGTCGTGCTCGTCGCGGTGCCGTTGATCGGGAGCGCGAGCAGGCAGCCGATGACGCCCCCCGCGAGCGCGATCAGGACCGACTCCGCGACGAACGAGAGCATGACCGACCCCGGCCCGAACCCGAGCGTGAGGAGGGTCGCGATCTCGCGCGTGCGGGCGCCGACCGACGCGAACATCGTGTTCATCGCGGCGAAGATCGCCCCCACCGCCATGATGATGACGATCATGATGCCGGCGATGCGGATCGTCGTCGCAAGCCCTTCGGACTGCGCCGCGTAGTACTCCGACTCCTGCCGCGCCTGGACCCGGAGCCTCGGATCCGCCTCGAGCTCCTTCTTGATCGCCGCGAACCGCGAGGGATCGCGCATGCGGAACGTGACGCTCTGAAACGCCGCATCGCCGCGCTGGAGCGCCGGCATGAGAACCGCGTTGTCGCCCCAGATCTCCGAGTCGAACGCGCTCCCGCCGGCGTCGAAGTGCCCGACGATCGCAAAGCCGTGCTGCCCGAGCCGCACGCTCTGCCCGAGGCCGAAACCCTCGAAGCGGGCGGCCATGCGGCGGGCCACGATGACTTCCGCGGTCCCGGGCGTGAAGTTTCGGCCCTCGACGATCTTGAGCCCGCTCCGAAGCGCGAGACCGTCGGGATCGACGCCGCGGATCGTCACGTTCGAAGAACCCTTCCCGCCCTTCCGGTCCTGGTTGATGAGGACCACCACTTCGGGGGAAGCGAGCGGTTTTTCTCCCGGGCCACGCGCCACTTCGGGCCCCGAGGCGATGATCGCGGCCGCGTCGCGCACGACTCCGCTCGAGAGCTCCGAATCGGCCCCCTTCCGCATCACGATCACGTTGTCGGGCGAGCCGGTCTCGACGAGCGACGCTTGGAATCCGGCCGCGAGTGCAAGCGCCAGGACGAGAATCGCAACCACGAGCCCAATGCCGAGCGCGGTCGCGAGCGCAGACCACGGGCGCCCCAGGACGCTTCGAACGTTGTAGGAAAACGGAACCGCCATGCGCGCCTCCTGACCGACCTGCCTGACCTGCCCGGGTCGACCGGCTTCAAGCGACGCGCCGGAGCGCGTCCACGATCCTGAGCTTCGACGTCTGCCACGCGGGCAAAAGCCCGCTCACGATGCCCATGAGGGCCGCCACACCGACACCGAGCGCCACCGTTCCCCAGCGTACGAACAGGGGCGGAAATCCCGGCAGCGCGAACCCCGAGCTTTCGAGCACGAGCTTCGCGGTCAGGGCCCCCGCGATCCCTCCGGTGAGCGTGATGATCGCCGCTTCGATCATGACGAGCCGAAACAACGTTCCGTCCTCGAATCCGAGCGTCTTCAAGACTCCGGATTCGTTCGTGCGCTCGCGGATCGCCATCATCATGGTCACGATCGCGACCAGGAAGATCGAGAACGCGACCGCCAGTCCGACGAAGTTGATCACGAACGGAACGTTTCCGAGCATGCTCACGAAGCCGGCCTGGAACGCCCGCTCAGTCTCGGTGCGCGTCGGCGAAGACGAGTTCTCGAACGTCGCGTCCACCGTCTTCGCGATCGCGGCCGCCTGCGAAGGGTCGCTGAGCTGGAGATTGAAGATTCCGACGGCGGCCTGCCGGTTCGAGTTCTCGTACAGGTAGTCCCAGTGAAAGAAGACGGTCGCGTCGTCGAGCGCGCGCACCTTCGGGCGATAGACCGCGCGGATCGTGAACGGCCAGTCGCCGGGGTAAATCGTTCCGTTCAAATGAATCGTCTGCCCGAGCTTCCAGCCCTTCCGCTTCATCAGGCCCGCGCCCACGACGCATGCGGTGCGCTCGTTCAGAAACGCGGCGAGCTTTGGCTCGACCCCGGCGGGAACGGGCGCCCCGGCCAGCGCCGGGGACGCTTCGACGATCTCGAAGTCGGTCGCGTACATCGGGAAGTAGGTCGGCGCATCGACCGCGAACTGGGCGAAAAAGTCGCGCTCGTTCGCCGGATCGAGGGCGCCGAACCAGTTCGACCATGAGACGACGCTCACGCCCGGAATTGCGCGGATGCGCTCGAGATGCGCCATCGGAAGCGGGAACACGAGCGAGACTTTGTTGCGCGTGACCAGGCGCTGCTCGCTCCCCACTTCGATCGTGGCATTCAGGGTGGTGACGACACTGCGGAGCGCGCAGAACAGGAACAGCGCCACGAAGACCGAAAGCATGGTCAGGATCGTGCGCAGCTTGTTGCGGGTCAGGTTCGACCAGACGAGGCCCAGGAGTTTCATGGTCGCGCGCCCTCCCTCATGCAACGCCTAGTTCGAAAGGACGCCCTTTTCGAGGTGGACCATCCGGTGCGCGTGCTCCGCCGCATGAGGATCGTGCGTCACCATGATGATCGTCTTCTTGAACTCGGAGTTGAGCTTCCCGAGGAGATCCAGGATCTCGGCCGCCGACGTCCGGTCGAGATCGCCCGTCGGCTCGTCGGCGAGAAGAAGCGTCGGATCGCTCACGATCGCGCGCGCGATCGCCACGCGCTGCTCCTGACCGCCCGAGAGCTGCCGGGGATAGTGGTCGAGCCGCTCGGAGAGGCCCACGATGTCGAGCGCGTGCTTCGCGCGCGCCTTTCGCTCGCGACCCGAGAGCCCTTTGACGAGGAGGAGCGGAAGCTCGACGTTCTGGAGGGCGGTGAGCACCGGCATCAGGTTGTAGAGCTGGAAGATGAACCCGATGTGCCGCGAGCGCCAGCGCGCCAGGGGACGCGATTTGAGCGTCGAGATCTTCTCGCCGTTCACCACGATGTCGCCCGAGGTGGGCTGGTCGATGCCGCCGATCAAATTGAGGAGCGTCGTTTTTCCCGAGCCCGACGGTCCCATGAGCGCGATGTATTCGCCCTCGGTCACGTCGAGCGACAATCCGTCGAGCACCGGGACCTCGAGCTTGTCGCGCTTGTAGACCTTCCGCACGCTTTTGACTTCGACCAGTGCCATCGCCGTCTACGCCCCCTTGATCCGGACCTTCGCGCCTTCCTTGAGCTCCCGTGGTGGTGCAAGGATCACACTCTCGCCGCCGCTCAACCCGCCTGTCACCTGCACGCGCGGATCGTCCGCGCGACCCTGCGCCACCGACACCGACACCGCCGCTGCTTTTCCTTCCCGGACGATCCAGACGCGCCGCGCATCCCCGTCCTCGACGATCGCAGTCCGGGGAACATAGAGCCGCCGGGGGACAGTCGCAACCGCGGCGGCGTCCTCGGCCGGGACAAAGTCCACGCGCGCGCCCATTTCGGGCAGAATCCGGCGATCGCGATCGAGGATCGAGACCTTGACCTGCACGGTTGCCTTCTGGCGATCGGCCGTCGGAACGACCTGCCGCACGCTTCCTGCGAACGACGTGTCCGGGTACGCATCGAGCGTGATGCGCGCGCCCTGGCCGTTCGTGATGCGCGCGATGTACGCCTCGTTCACGTCCACTTCGACCTCGAGCGTGCCGAGGTCGGCCATGGTGACGATCGCGGTGCGCGTGAGGCCGCCGCCCGCCGAGGACGGAGCCACGATCTCTCCCACTTCCGCGTCCTTTCGGAGAACCGTGCCGTCGAACGGCGCGCGCACGTTCGTGTTCTCGAGGTTCGCGGCCGCAAGCCTCCGGCGTGCGACCGAAGCATCGACGGAGGCTTCGAGGCTCGCGGCGCGTGTGCGCGTGTTCTCGAGCTCGACCGCCGACAGGACGCCGTGCTCGTGGAGCGTCTGCGCGCGCGTAAGGTCGCTCTTCGCCTGGACGAGCCGGGCCTGCGTCTCGGCTTCGTCCGCGCGGGCGGCTGCGTACGCCGCCTGATAGTCGGCACTCTCGATGCGCGCAAGGATCTCGCCCTTCTTGAGCGTGGAACCTTCGGTCACGCCCAGGTATTCGAGACGTCCGGGGATCTTGGCGGCGACCGACGCTTTCGTACGCGCGACCACGTAGCCGTTCGCCGTGATCGCATTTCCTCCGCCACCCGGACCGGCGCCGCCGGTGACTTCGACCGGTGCGACTTCGACGAGCGGTCCACGCGCGCCTCCGCCGAACAGGAACACGGCGCCGAGCACGACGGCGAGCACGACCGCGACCGCGGCGATCGCGAGCATGCGTCCACGGCCGCCTGCCGGAGCCCCTTCGGACCGGCTCTCCTGACGATCGATGCGCAGGCGTTCGAGATCGGAAACCGAAGGACTCATGGAGGGCGGGAATCTCCGGGACGGGAGGTTCGAGGCGGTGAGGGCAGCAAAACGGCCGGCCCCGGGAGGCCGGCCGAAGCATGGAGCGGAAGACGGGATTTGAACCCGCGACAACCACCTTGGCAAGGTGGGGCTCTACCGGGCTGAGCTACTTCCGCGTGCGCAAGACCGCGCAATCAGCGGCCAATCTACCCGCGACCCTCCGGGCTGTCAAGGCCCTGCCTCGGCAGCGGTTGCGCGATTGACCCGCGTGCGGGGAAACCCTATAAGACGATCATGCCTGTTCTCGTCCAGAAGTACGGCGGAACGTCGGTCGGCACGCCCGAGCGCATCGACGCGGTCGCGGATCGGATCCTCGCCGCGAAGCGCGAGGGGCACCATCTCCTCGTCGTCGTCTCTGCGATGGGCGAGACGACCGATCATCTGCTCGACCTCGCGCATCAGGTTCATCCGCGACCGCCGCGCCGGGAGCTCGACATGCTGCTCTCGGCCGGCGAGCGCATTTCGATGGCGCTCCTCGCCATGGCGCTCGAGAAGCGCGGCGCGCACGCCGCGTCGTTCACCGGGTCGCAATCGGGCATTCTCACCGACCGCGGTCACGGGCAGGCGCGCATCCGCGAAGTGCGGCCGTACCGGTTGCGCGAGGAGCTCACCCGCGGGACGATCGTGATCGTCGCGGGCTTCCAGGGCGTCTCGCTCGACAAGGAGATCACGACCCTGGGACGCGGCGGATCCGACACGACCGCCGTGGCCCTTGCGGCTGCGTTCCAGGCGCAGGCGTGCGAGATCTGCACGGACGTCACGGGCGTCTTCACCGCGGACCCGCGCATCGTTCCGAACGCCTACCGGCTCGAGTCGGTGCCGTACCGCGCGATGGCCGCGCTCGCGCATCTCGGGGCCCAGGTCTTGCACGCGCGCTCGGTCGATCTCGCGGCGCGTTATCACGTGCCGCTCGTGGTGCGGTCGAGTTTTACGGACGAGGAGGGAACACGCGTGGACGGACGCGAAATGCCGATGGAGGGCCCGCACGTCACGGGGCTCGCGCACCGAAGCGACATGGCGCTCCTCGAGATTCGCGGGACGGACACGCCACCGGGTGCCGTCGCGTCCGTGCTCTCGCTGATCGAGAAGACCGACATCGCGGTCGAGCTCCTGTCGCTCGAGGCGAACCGGGTCGAGCGCTGCCGCCTGTCGTGGGTCGCGCCGGACGCCGATGCCGAGCGCATCACGGAGCTCTGGGACTCGCTCGAGAAGCCGGCCGGGCGCTGGTCGCTCAACGTGCACCGCGGACTCGCCGTGGTTTCGCTCGTCGGTTACGCGCTCGCGACCGATGCGGCGTTCGCGCTCGATGCCGCACAGCGGCTCTCGCGCGCCGAGGTGAACGTGCGGGGCATGCGGCTCGGCGCACTCTCGGTGTCGTTCGTCGTGCCGCGCGAAGCGGTCGAGACCGCACTCCGCACGCTCCACGCCGCGTTCCTCGAGCCCGCGCCCGCAGCGTCCGGGATCAGCTCGAGCGCGCCACCCCGAGCGCCCATGCGCTGAAGCGCTTCGCTTCGACGCGCCGCCGCACTTCGCGGTACGCCTGCTCGTAGCCGGCGGCGGTCTTCGCCCACGACCAGTCCTCGGACATCGCCTGCTTCACGATGCGCTCCCACGCGTGCGGCCGCTGATACGTCTCGAGCGCGCGCTTGAGCGCCCCGATCAAGGCCTCCGGATCGTAGGGCGTGAACGTGAATCCCGTGCCCGTGAGTGCCGACGCGTCGAAGTCCTTCACGGTCTCGAACAGGCCTCCGGTCGCGTGCACGATGGGTGGCGTGCCATAGCGCAGGGCCCGAAGCTGGTGACGGCCTCCGGCTTCGTACCGCGACGGCACGAGCAGGAGATCCGCACCCGCGACGACCTGGCGCACGAGCGCGTCGTCGAAGCGAAGGCGCGCGTGCACGTGCTCGGGGAAGCGCCGCGCGAGCACCTCGAACAGCATGTGATACGCAGGATCCCCCACCCCCACGACGAAGAAGCGCATGTCGAGACCGAGCATCGCCTGGCTCGTCTGTTTGACGAGGTCGAGTCCCTTCTCGTCCTTGAGACTCGCGACGAGGCCCACGATCGGCCGCTCCCAGCCCGCCTGCGCGGGATCGCTCGGCCAGCCGGCGCGCTCCGCAAGGGCCATGCGGCTTGCGGTCTTCGCGGCGGGATCGTTCACGCTGTAGCGCTGCGGAAGCGCGGGATCGCGCGCCGGATCCCACGAGCGCGTGTCGATCCCGGGGACGACGCCCGTGAGATCCTTGACACGCGTCGCGAGCACCGTTCCGAGCGGCCCGGCGAGCGCACGGTCTTCGCGCAGCTCCTCCGCGAAGCGCGTGCTCGGAAGCGCGATGAGATCGGCATGCCGGAGGCCGACTTTCAAGATCGGCATCGTGCTCTCGCCCTTGAAGCGCGCCCACGGATCGTCGGCATCGGCCGCGAGTCCGAGCGCGCGGATCGCGGTCACCGGCTCCGGCGCCTGGTCGGACCAGTCGAGCACCGAGAGGAGACACCCCGTCCGGACGAAGAACGGATCCTCGGCGAGCGTTCGCTTGAGGTATCCCGCGACCCAGGACGTGCGTGCGTCGAACAGGTGAACGAGGTCCGTGCGGCGTTCGAGCGCGCGATGCGCCTCGAGCACGGCGCGGCCGAAAAACGCAAAGCGCTCGGCATTGTCCGCGTGCGGATTGCCGAGTGCGCGGTCGCGCACGAGCCCGGAACGATCGAAGAAGCGACGGTCGCCCCGGTGATGGACGAGGAGGATCTCGAGCGGGACGTGCGGCAGCGTGACGTGGATGAGACTCGCGGGCTCGACGGGACTTCCGCTTTCGGTTCCCATCGGCACGTCGAACGCGGCGACGGCGGTCTCGCGTTTCGCCCCGTCGGGAACGACGAGATCCCGGTAGGCGGGCAGGAACACGCTCACCGCGTGTCCGCGCTGGGCCGCTCCCTGGGCGATCGCTGCGATGATGTCGGCACGCCCGGAGTCCTTCGCGAGCGGCGAGTACTCCGTCGCGACGATCGAGACGCGCAATGGCTCAGCCATGCGGGGGACCTCCCTGTCGGATCGAATGTGCTAGCTGTTGGTCGAGCTGTTGGTCGAGCTGCCCGGTACGACGACCGAGCGCACCTCGCGCAGGAACGCGGCCGCTTCCTCGGGTGGCGTCGGGTTGATGTAGAACCCGCTCCCCCACTCGAAGCCCGCGACGCGGGTGAGCTTCGGCATGACCTCGATGTGCCAGTGGTAGTACTCGTGATCGGAATCGCGATTCGGCGCCGTGTGAACGACCAGGTTGTACGGCGGCCGGTCGAGCGAGAGGTTCAGGCGCTGGAGCGTTTCGCGCAGCACTCCGGCGAGCTCGCGGTATTCCTCGGCCGGCCGGAACTCGAACGCGGGCTGGTGATCGCGCGGCAGGATCCAGCACTCGAACGGAAAGCGTGCCGCGAACGGCACGATGCTCACGAACCGCTGCGTCGCGAGCACGACGCGCCGCCCGTTCCCCTCCGACAGCTCCTGCGCCACGATGTCGCACCAGACGCAGCGCTCCTTGAGCTTGAAGTAATTGAGCGAGCCGTCGATCTCCTCCTGCACTTCCTTCGGCAGGATCGGCGTGGCGATGAGCTGTGTGTGTGTGTGCTCGAGCGAGGCTCCCGCGGCTTCGCCGTGATTCTTGAACACCATGTTGTAGCGGAAGCGCTTGTCGTTCCTGAGGTCGTTCATGCGCTCGCGGTAGGCCCACAGGACGCCTGCGATGTGCTCCTCGCTCATGTCGGCGAGGTCCAGGTTGTGGTCCGTGCCCTCGATGATGACTTCGTGCGCGCCGACGCCGTTCATCTTGTCGTAGACGCCCTCGCCGCGCCGGTTGAGCGAGCCTTCGACCTGGAGCGCGGGAAATTTGTTCGGAACGACGCGGAGGGTCCAGCCGGGTGTGTTCGGGGCGCTCCCGCCGGGGCGATACGCGAGGAGCTCGGGCGGCGTCTTGTCTTCCTGCCCGGGGCAGAACGGACAGAACGCCGCGCGCTTCGCTTCGACCGTGTTCGTGAAGTCCGTGGGCTTGTGCCCGCGCTCGGTGGAGATGATGACCCAGCGTCCGACCACGGGATCCTTGCGCAGCTCGGGCATGCGGCGAATTTAGGCGGTCCGCAGTTGCCCGTCAAGCCGAACGGGGCTTCCGACGTCCGCCTAATCTCCGGGGGAGCAATTGCTTAGGGCGTCGAGCGTGCGGCGAGCGTCCGGTAAAGTTGCTGCTGGGCTTCTCCGAAGGAGCGCTGCCTCCGGGACGTCACGAGGGCCGCGGTTTCGAGGAATTTCTCGAGCTCGTAGGGCGCGACCGCCTCGCCGTCCCACCACGCGAACGCCGGCAGGGACTTGGGACTCATGCGGCCGCCCGCGAACAAGTTCGAGGCCGGACCGACGACCGCCCCGGTCGTGAGCAGGCTCCCGATCGATGTCTTCACGTGATCGCCCAGGAAGGACCCGATCTTCGTCTCCCCCGTGTCGCATTCGACCCCGTAGACCACGACCCGGACCGGACGGTAGTTGTTCTTGAGATCGCTCGTGGTCGTGAGCGCCCCCAGGTTCACCCACGCACCGACGACCGAGTGACCGACAAATCCGTGGTGCCGCTTGTTCGCGTAGCCCTGGAAGATCGACTCCTCGATCTCGCCGGCGACGCGGCAGACGGGGCCTAAGCTCACGCCGCCGCCGAGCTTGCCCCCCAGGACGTGCGTGCCCGCGCCGATCCAGCACGGACCCACGACGTACGTGTGCGGCTCGATCCACGCATCCCGCTCGACCACGATCGGACCGCTCGATGCATCGAGCACCGCGCCGGGGCCGATGCGCGCCGACGGATGGAGCGCCATCGACGACGGCTCGACGAGATGGACCCCCTCCGCCGTCGCGGGATTCGCCCGCGGGGAGAGATCGGCGGAATGGACCGCGCGCACCGCGAGCTCCCCTTCGACCATGAGCTCGTGATGGTTGTGGCGGAGCAGATCCCAGATCTCGTCGAGAAACGGCGCTTCGAGCGTCTCCTCTGCGAAGCCGAGCCCCACGGTCGCACTCGCGTCCTCCCACAGATGCGGCGCGGCCAGCACCTTCGCCATGAGCGAAGCCGCGTGCTTGAGCGCGAGCACGCGCTGCCCGACGAGCCAGCGCACGGGCCCCTTCGCGCCCTCCAGCGCATCGAGCCAGCGCGGATCGGCAAGGGCCCGGCCGTTGAGCCAGAGCACGTCGCCTTTGATCGAGAGATCGCGTGGCGAGGGGAGCGCCCCCTCCTCCTCCGCGGCCGCGGCGAGCACTTCCGCGCGGCCGATGCACGCGAACTGCGTGTCGGGGAAATGGGCCCGTAGCTTGTCCCCGACCGCATGCCCGCCGAGACGCAGGTCCCAGACCGGGCGCGTGGCCGCAAGCGGCCAGAGGCGCGCGTGTCCCTCGTCTTCGAACAGGACGACGACGGCAGGCTTCATTGCACTCTCGGGACGCGGAACGCTTCGGGGTATCCCTGACCCTTGACGCGCTCGGCGAGCCGGGCCGCACCGTCCGGGCTCAGGCAGCCGCCCGCGCGGACTTTGTGGATCGCGCCTTCTGTGCGGACCCAGACCGAGACGTTGAGTCGTTTCTCCGCTTCGTCGCGCACGTGCTCCGCGCGGCCTTTGTCGGTCGTGAGGAGGAGCTGCACTTCCCAGCAGTCGCCGCTCACCGGAGTCGGGTTCGCATCGGGCGGTCGTGGCGCGGACTCTGATCCGGATGAAGATGAGGAAGATGTCGTCGAGCCGGGCGCAGGTCCGGACGTCGAAGCGCTTGCGCCCGTGCCGAGGCGCGCCGGGTCGGGCAGCGATTCGACCAGGCGCTTTCCGATCGCGCTCTCGCCCTTCGGGTACACGTGGTTGCGCCGCGCTTCGCGACTCCGTGCCGCCGTGTCCCACGGTGCGGTCACCGTTCCGGCCGCACGCGGAGCAGCGGATCCCGAGCCGCTCTCCCGCGCCCCTTCAGGCACTCGGGCGGTATCGGTCGACGACGGCGCCGGCGCGGTGCCTGCATCGGGCGGCTTCGGGTCCTTTCCCCCGATCGTGGCGGTACAGCTCGCGAACGCGAGCGCGAGCGCGAAGGCGAGCACGAGCACCCGGCCGCTTGTGAGGAGGCGAGGGGTCATCGGGTCTTCCCCGCCTGCGAGGCGCCGAGTTCCTCGGCCGCAGTTGCGGCGCGCCGCACGTCGTCGGCACGCTCGATCGGGCAGACGAGCGTGCCCGCATCCTCCTGGACGACGATCAGGTCGCGTCCCCCGAGCACGATGACCGGCTCGGCTCCACCCGCGAGCACGATGCAGTTGTCACTTTCGAGCACGAGGGCACGGCCGCGGGTCACGTTGCCGCGTGCGTCGCGCGGCTGGCGGCGAGCCCACGCGCGCCACGAGCCGACGTCGTCCCACTCGAACGACGCTTCGAGGAGGACCGCGTTCTCGGCCTTCTCCATGACTGCGTAGTCGATCGAGATCGATTCGAGCGTGCCGAAGTGCTGATCGAGGGACTTGTCGAGCGCGCGCTCCTCGCCGCGCGCCCAGGCTTCGGCTGCCGGAGCGATTCGGTCGAGGCCCTGCGCGAGCTCGGGGCGATGGCGTGCGAGAGCCGCGAGCACCACGTCGGGCCGCCAGCAGAAGATCCCGCTGTTCCAGAGATGGGCGCCGTCCGATACGTAGACGGCCGCGGTCGCGGCATCCGGCTTCTCGCGGAACGCGCGCACGCGGAATGCGCGCGCCGGACCGAGCGCGTCGCCGCGCTCGAGGTAGCCGTAGCCCGTCTCGGGCCACGCGGGCGGAATGCCGAACGTGACGAGATCGTCCGCTCTTTCGGCGAGTGCGAACGCGGAACGAAGGTCGGCCTGGAACGCGGAGAGCGGCGCCACACGATGATCGGCGGGAAGCACGGCCATCGCACCCGTAGCACCAGCCGCGCGCGCGAGGAGTGCCGCGAGTCCGACCGCGGGAGCCGTGTTCCGGCCGACGGGCTCGGCGACCACGCGGGCGCGTGCACCGACGACGCGCGACACCGGCTCGACGAGATCGCGCGCGGTGAGAACGATGCGATGTCGGGGATCGACGAGGCCTTCGAGCCTTCCGAGCGTGGCTTCGAGAAGGATTTCACCGTCGGCGAGCGGGAGGAGCTGCTTCGGGCGCCCGGGACGACTCCAGGGCCAGAATCGTTCGCCCCGGCCACCGGCCAGGATCAATGCACCTCGCATGGTTCGACACTCTAGGCGGGCCGTGTCGTGGCGACAAGCCGGATTGTGCTAGCGTGGGCCGCCATGGAATCACGATGGAAGGCGGCGCTCGTGCGCATGCCCGTGCTCTACCACCTGGCGCTGGCCGCGCGGGAATCGCTGCGCGGCCTTCATCGCGCCGGCCTCGTGGTCGCGCGCGGCCCGGCGATTCGCCGCTATCTGGCCGCGCACCCGGTGCGAAAGCTCCAGGTCGGCTGCGGCGAGATCGCCAACTCCGGCTGGCTCAACGCCGATTTCGCGCCGCGCGCGCCGGGCGTTGTGTTCATGGACGCAACACGGCGCTTTCCGTTCGACGATGCAACGTTCGACTACGTCTTCAGCGAGCACCTAATCGAGCACATCGCGTACGAGGACGGGCTCGCGTTCCTGGCCGAGAGCCGGCGCGTGCTCAGGCCCGGAGGCAGGATCCGGATCGCGACACCGGATCTCGCCCGGCTCGCGGCCATGATCGCCCCCGGCGCGACCGGCACGACCGGCGCGGCTGAGGATCCGACTGCGCGCGCCTACCGCGAATGGATCGCGGCGACGTGCCTCTTCGATCCGGCGAAGTCGGCCCCCGCCTTCGTGCTCAACCACAACATGCGCGCCTGGGGACACACGTTCCTGTACGACGAGCCGACGCTGCGCGCGGCGCTCGGACAGCGAGGATTCACGGACATCCGGCGCGTCGAGATGGGAAAGAGCGCGGACCCCGAGCTCGTGGGCCTCGAGATGCACGGCAGGATCGTGGGGAACGAAACTCTGGTCGCGTGGGAGACCATGGTCATCGAGGCTGTCTGCCCGAAACCTGCCTAGCCAAGCGATTCTGTGAAACGCCGCCCCGCGACGGAGTCGCGGAGCGGCAGCCAGAGTTCACGACCCGCGACGCCGCAATCTCAACCGGAGCCCGCAAGGCCTAAGCTTCAACCCGCAAACTAGCGTTCGACGACGACCAGCGAGCGATTGAATTGCTCGGTTCCCATCTGCAGCCGGGCGTAGTAGACGCCAGAAGGAACGCGCTCACCGCTCTCGGCCCGCAAGTCCCACCCGATCTCGTGCTCTCCGGCCACAGCTCGGTCCTGGTGAATCGTTCTCACGCGGCGACCGGCCAGGTCGAACACTTCGAGCTTGAGCGACTGACCCTCCGCTGTCCGAGGAACGGAATAGCGGAGAGTCACGAAGCGCGACGCCGGCATTGGAGTCGGAACCCCGAGCCCCCCTGTCAGAACATGCTCCGCGGTCGGCGCTCCACCTCCGATGCAACCCGTCTTTCTCAGAACGACATTGCTCATCGGAGACCACAGACCAGCGTCGTCCCGAGTCTTGAGCGCGAAGTAGTAGTTCGTGCACTGCTGAAGCCCCGATGCCTGCACGAGCTCCTCGTTCCCCGCCTCCAACGGCGCCGGCGTGGTCTTGCGCGTCGCCTGCAGGAAGTTGGACTCGGTGATGAGCTGCTGAGACACGCGGAGATCGTACTCGCAGGCCGTCCCGGTCGATCCGTCATCCCCCGGAGCCGTCCAGCTGAGCCAGATCGAGGTCGGTTGAACCACGGCCGGGGCAAGGTCCGTCACCTGCGCGGGCGGCGTGACGTCGAGGTGAAGAATCCACGTTTCATCGGTGTAGTTCCCCGCCGCGTCCTCTCCCCCGAAGATGACGATCTGGTTTCTCTCCGAGTCGTAGATCGCGGTGTGTTCCTGACGCGCGGAGGGCCCGGTTCCCGTTGCCGTCACCTGCGACCAGCTGAGCGTCGGAGTGAATGAGAGGGTCCAGAGGTCGCTGAAGAGAACCGGGTTAGGGAGTGTTCCACCGAGCCCGCCGAATACGACCATTCGCTGTCGGTTGGCGTCGTAGACCGCTGCGTGATCCTCCCGGGCGGCCGGCGCTGTCCCGGTCGGACTCGCCTGTGACCACGCCTCCGTCAGCAGGTTGTACGTCCATGTGTCGTTCAGGTAGGAGAGCTCCTCCGACGACCCCATAAACCCCGCGAAGGTTACTAGCCGGTTGCGTGGCGAGTCGTGGATCACCGTGTGGTTCGACCGCACAATTGCGCCCCCGCCATCCGAGATGAAGGTCCAGCTGTCGTCGTCCAGCGAGTACTCGTAGAACGACGATGCCGTCTGTATCTCGTAGTCACCTCCGAACATCCACATTGTACTTCCGCTCGGGTCGGTAACCGCGCCGTGGTACCAGCGACACACCGGGTAGTTGATTCCGCCCGGTGGTGTGCAATCCAGGGCGTGGACGTTCGACCACGTTAGGCTGCCGAGATCGAAGCTCCAGACATCGTTGAGGAATCCGAACGTGGGTGGATTGAACGCAACATCCGTTCGTCCGCCGAAGACAATCATCCTTCCCTCGGAGTCGAGCACCGCCGAATGTCCTTCCCGTCGCAAGGGGCGAACGCTTGTTTGAGGATCCAACCGATCCCAGGTCTTATTGATGAGGTCGAAGGCCCAGACGTCGTGCAGGCGAATTTCAACGTCCGCACTATCACGCTCACCTCCGAAAATGATCATGCGATCTTCGGAGGGGTCGTAGATCACTGAGTGATCCGACCTGGATATCGGCCGAAGCGTGCTGACCAGTTCCCACGTTCCAATCGACGTGCACTGTGCCCCGACCGGCCGGGACGTGGAGGGCAACAGACCGGCGACTACGCTCAGAAGGAAGATGACCCGAAACGACAGTCGGGTGAAGGCACCCACGCGGGCACCGCGACGCCACTCGTCCTTGTGCATTGGGTCGCTCCTAGTTTCGAAAGGCCTGCATCGAAAAGTGAACACTTCGAACCGCCGGCGACAGTCGAGCGATCCGAATGGATTCGGCGCTTCGATCGCAGGCTGCCTGTGTAGAACGAATGGGAAAAAGGCTTTCGTGTGGAGTTCCGAAAGCCATCTGCCGAGAGTGTGGGGTGGGTCAGAACGACGGAGGGCGTGTCACGTCGGCGGGCCAACTCGGCGGGTAAAATGCTAGGTCCGTGCGTTGGCACGGGTCAAGCCGTGAATCGACAAATCGTCAGGGCACAAGCCCCTGCGGGAGCCCGTTCGGAAACTCGTGAGCGATCGCGCGCTCGATCTCGCCCGCGCGGTTCCCGGGGCTCGGGTGCGTGCTCATGAACTCGGGCGGCGCCTGGCCGCCGCTTGCGTCCTCGAGAATCTGCATCACGTCGATGAGCGATCGCGGGTCGTACCCCGATTGCGCCATGAGCCGGACACCGAGGCGGTCGGACTCGAGCTCGTCCTCGCGCCCGTACTTCATGTTGACGAGGCTCCCGATCACCATCGCCATGCGCGCGGTGTTGGCACTCCCGGGATCGTTCGGATCGTAGGTCGAGAGGATGAGCGCGCCGGTCAGGCCCTGCGTGAGCTGCTGCTGCGCAATGCGCTGCGCGCTGTGACGCGCGATGACGTGTCCGACTTCGTGTCCGAGCACGCCCGCGAGCTGGCCCTCGGTCTTGAGGCGCGCGAAGAGGGCTTCGGTGATGAACACCGGGCCGCCGGGAAGGGCAAACGCGTTCACCGTCTTCTCGTCGTCGAGCAGGGTGAAGTGGTATTCGTAGCCGCTCTTCGCCGCATCGCTCGAGGCCACGATCTGCTGGCCCACGCGCGCGACGGCGGCAGCCGCCTCCGGCTCGTCGCTCGGACCGCCGAACTGGCGCATCATCTCGGGCGTCGACTCGAGCCCGAGCGCGATCTCCTGCTCGGGCGTGATCGCGACGTACTGCGTCTCCCCGGTGATCGGATTCTTGCTCCGCTGATTGCAGTAGGAGAGGATCGCGAACCCCGCGACCAGGACCCCGACCAGAAGGCGCGCGCCGCCCAACCCGCGTCGGCGCGGACCGTAGCCGCGGTCGGGCCCGCCGCCGAAGACCATCTACTCCTCCACCCGCACGAAGCGCTCGACCTCGAGCAGCTCGTACACGAATCCGGCCACCGCGCCGAACACGACGTGGCTCACGAGGCCGATCGAGCCGCGCAACGGCACGAACCAAGGGAACCACTGCGCGAGCGTCCAGAAATTGATGCCGTAGAGCGCAAGGCCGAGCAGCGCGCCGCCGATGAGGCCGACCACGAGGCCCCAGCGATGGAGGATGAACGCGATCAGGCAGCCGAAGGCGATCGAGAGCGGAATGTGAACGGCGAGCGCGGCCGCGAACGTCGTCGCATCGAATGTCGAGGGCGGAGGCAGGACGCCCTTCCCGAGCACGATGGCCCCCATGTAGCGCACCGCGACCCACGGGCTTCCAGTCGCTATCATGAGCAGCGTCATCTGGAGCGCGAGGTACGCGATGCCGGCGACGAATCCGGCGATCACGGCCGCGCGCCAGTCCACGAGCTGTTTCAAGCGGTGGCGGGGCGGGGGCATGTTGCAGTGATACTCCCGGCGCCTGCTCCCTTTGTCAATCGCGCGGGACGAGGCCCTCGTAGACCGCGAGGGTCGCGTCCACGACGCGATCCCAGGAGTAGTGCTCGGCGATGTGGCTGCGCGCCTTGTCCTCGTAGTGGCGAACGAGGGCGGGCTCGGCGAGGAGGCGCTTAAGCTGGGTGGTGAGGTCGTCCACGTCCCGATTCTTGAACGTGAGCGCTGCGTCCTGCGTCACCTCGATGTTCTCGGGGATGTCCGAGACCAGGACGCACCGCCCGTACGACAGCGATTCGAGGAGCGCGAGGGAAAGGCCCTCGAGCGTCGAGGGGAGGACGACGCAGAACGCGTTCGAGTACAGCTCCTCGAGGGCTTCGCCGTACACGTAGTCGAGGAGCTTGACGCGCGGGCCCTCGAACTTCCGGATCTGCGCCACGTAATCGTCCGAGCCCGCGGATCCGCCGACGATCGCGAGCGTGAGGTTCGTGTCGATGCGCGAGAACGCCTCGCACAGGAAGTGCACGCCCTTCTCGGGCACGAGCCTTCCTACGAACAGGATGTAGCGCCGTGCGTCGAGACCGAACTTGTGGATCTTGTTCGCCGGACGCGGATCCGGGAGCACGGTCCCGTTCGGGATCGCGACCGTCGGCCTTCGATGGTGTTCGGCGAAATACTGCCGGAGCGTTTGCGAGACGACGATCGTCCGGTTCGGGAAGCTCACCGCTGGATACTCGCATTGCTTGAGGAACCACGACGCGACGGGGCCCCACTTCTCGCGCTGCCAGTCGAGGCCGTGCACGGTTACGACGGTGGGCGTCCCGCGGAGGCGCGGCATCCACGCGAACACCGAGGGGCCGAGCGCGTGGAAGTGGACGACGTCGTAGTCGCGGAACAGCGAGTCGACGGTCGAGATCGCGACGTGCGTCGCGGTGTCGAGATGCTTCGTGCGCAGGCTCGGCAGGCGCACGAGCTCGACCCCGTGGTAGTGGCCGCCCGTCGGCGTGTAATGGAGGCGGCAGTAGACCGAGACCTCGTGCCCGCGCACGACGAGGCGGCGCGCAATCTCCTCGACGTGGCGCTCGATTCCACCGTAGAGGGCCGGGATCCCCTTCTGCCCGATCATGGCGATCCTCACGCGGCCCGCCCTGCGCGCGCGCCCGCACGCTCCCGCGCCTGCCGGTAGAGATCGAGCATCATCGCGAGATGGCGCTCCGGTCCGTATTCACGCTCGGCGAGCGCGCGTCCCGCGCGTCCCATTGCGGCCGCTCGCTCCGGATCGGCGACCAGCTCCCGCATGGCTTCCCCGAGCGCGGCCGGATCGTTCGGCGGAACGAGCCGGCCGGTCACACCGTCTTCGACGATTTCGGGAATGGACCCGATCCGGGTCGAGACGACCGCCTTGCCGCGCGCGTAGGCCTCGTGAATCGACATCGGCCGGACCTCGTACCACTCGCTCGGCAGGACGAGGCAGGCGGCGCCGGCCCACGCTTCGTCGAACGCCTCTCCGGTCAGGTGGCCGGTGAAACGCACGCGCGCCCGCTGCTCGGGCGCGAGACCGGCCTCGAGGGAAGCGCGAAGCGGTCCTTCTCCGGCAATCACGAGCTCGAGCCCGGGCGTCCGGCGATGCGCTTCGAGGAGTGTTGCGAGCCCCTTCTCCTCGGCGAGCCGGCCCACGAACAGCGCGTAGCGACCGCCTGAGAAAGCGGGCACGTACCGCCGGACGTCCACGTAGTGCGGCACGAACGCGAGGCGTTCGCGCGGCACGCCGAACTCGAGCATCTTCGCGAGCACGAAGAGGCTCGGACAGTGGAACACGTGCACGCGCCGGTAGCTCTGGAGGAACGAGTGCACCGAGGCCTCGACCATGTTCGTGATCGAGAGCGGAAGGGAGCCGGCGTTGCAGCGGCGCTGTGCGACGTGCCAGTAGCGGCCCCCCTTGCAGCGCTCGCACACCTCCCCGTTCGAGCGGAACGTGTAGACCGGGCACAGGAGCTTGTAGTCGTGCAGTGTGTGGACGATCGGGACTCCGTGGCGCGCGAGCGCATCGAGGATCGACGGCGAGAGCTGGTGCGCGATGTTGTGGAGGTGCGCGATCGCAACCGGCGTTTCGGACAGAAGAGCATCCAGCTTCCGCCGCGCTTCGAGGCTGTAGACGACCCGCGCCGCGCGGCCCACGTCGGAGAACCAGTTTCTCCGCCCGCGAAACTCGACCTCGCTCACGAAGTGCTTCGCGAACGGAGTCGGAAGGTTGTTCGCGTGCGCCATGGCGAACGGAACGACCTCGTGGCCCGCTTCTTCGAGCAGGCGGGTGAGCCCGAACACGTAGGTCTCGGCCCCGGCCTTCGGCCAGTAGAACTTGTGGGCCATGAGCACTCTCACGCGCGCGCTCCGCGCGCCGCAACCCGTTCCGCGAACTGCGCGCCGAGGTGGTTCGCCTGTGCGCCCCAGGCATAGGACGCGAGTGCTTCGGCCCGGCCGGGAAGCCTGGGGAACGGCTGCCCGAGGGCTGCTTGAAACTCCGCGATCGGTGCGATCGCAACGTGCGGCACGAGGCGCTCGAACCCGCGCACGCCGAACGGCGTCGACAGCACATCGAGCCCCGCGGCCAGGTAGTTCGGGAGCTTCACGTTCGATCCCGCGCCGGTCGTCACGGGATTGAGCCCCACGTCGGCCCCCCACAGATAGGGCGTGAGGTCGCTCTGCTCGGGAACCGCGCGCACGCGCCCGCGGCCCTCGGACTCGGCCCGGGTGCGGAAGGTCGTGCTCACGCCGCCCACGATCCAAAGGCGGGCGCCCGCCTCCTCGAGCACGGGAACGACGTGCGTGAACAAATCGGCGACGGCCTTCCGGTTGTGCTCGAAGTCGGTGCCGAGGAACAGGAGCCCGGTCTCCTCGGGCGCAAGCCCGAGGGCTTCGCGGGCGCCGCGCTTCTCCTCCGGCGTCGGCGGCCTGAGGCGCTCGGCATCGAATCCGTTCTCGACCACGACGATCTTCGATGCGTCCGCTCCATAGCGCGCGACGAACTGATCACGATCCGCCGAGCTCACGGCGATCGTCAGGTCGGCGATCTCGAGCGCCCGCCGCTCGAGCGCCGCGAGCCGCGCCGCCCAGCGTTCGCGCTGCGCGAGCCTCGGACCCACGCGCTCGAACCATTCGATCTCGACGTTCTGCGATCCGTACACGCGGAGCGCTCCGGCGGGCGCGTGCTCGAGGAGCGGCGTGAGGAGGAGGCTGTCGACTTCGAGCACGTCGGCGCGCGCATCCCAGGCGCGCACGAACGTCCCGGGAAAGCGCCGGTATCCCTCGGCGGCCATGAAGTGAGGTGCCAAACCCGCGCGCTCGAGCCAGGCGGAAACGCTCGGATGCCATGGCTTGAGCCGCACGATCTCGACCCCGTCGCGCGCCTCTTTGCGCACGGCGCGCTCGCGCGACTTCAAGGCCGCGATGACCCGAACGTGGGCCACGTCCTTACGCTGCGCGAGCCCCTTGTACAGGTTCCAGACGCGCACGGTGTGGCCCATCATGGCCGGCCACACGTTGTTGTCGACGATGCCCTGGATTCTCACGCACGCACCTCGCGCGGCTTGCGAAGCCACGCGTTCAGGATCCCGAGTCCGAGCACGACCCATGCGAGGATCGAAAGCGCTCCGTACGAGAGGCTTCCCTTGCGCGCCGCCATGACGAGCAGGGCTCCGAGCGCGAGCCCGAGCCACACCGCGAAGGCCGTGCGCGAAAGGGTCGAGCCGAGGAGGGCTGCGACGGCCGCCACGCCTCCCGCGAGCGCGAAGACGACCGCGCCCAGGTAGAGCCGCTGCCGCCACAGGTGGCGGACGAACTCGGGCCGCCCCCACGTCAAACGCAGGAGCACGCCCTGGCCCGCGTAAAGGCCCGAGCGCCAGCGGCGCCCGAACTCCGCGAGGCTCGGTCGCGGAGGACAGTCGTGGTAGGCCGCCCTGAGATCGAGTGCGTGCACCGGATGACCGGCGCGCGCGAGCCTCAAGGAAAGCTCCATGTCCTCCTCGGACGGAAGGCGCGGATCGAATCCGCCCACCGCCTCGAAAGCCGTGCGACGCGCGATCCACGCGGTCGCGAGCATCTCGACCGGCCCGCCGCGTCGCGTGCGGTACGAGTCTGCGATTTCGCGCACGAGGCGGCCCGCGCTCCACTGCCGCTCGTGGATCCGTCCGCCCACGCCTCCCGCTTCGGGATGGGCGGAGAGGAACGCGATCGCGCGCGGCACGAAATCGGGCTCGAGCACGACGTCGCCGTCCGCGAACGCGAGGTACGGCGCGCCCGCGCCGGCCGCTCCGCGGTTCCGGTTGGCCCCCGGGGTGTGCTCGGCCGAAGCCTCCGGAACGAGCACCGTCGCGCGTGCGGCCACGCGTCCGGCGGCAGGATCTCCCGGCGCGAGCACCACCACGGTCTCGAACGCGATCCCGGCCGCCCCGCCTTCGATCGAATCAAGCGTAGCGTCGAGCCCCTCCGAGCGGCCGTACGCAACGACCACGAAGCGGACGAGCGGTGCGGTGCGATTCACGAACGAGCTCTCACCGCTGTTCCACGATCGGCGGCGGCTCTCCCGGATCGCGGAGCGACGCGGTCTCACGCGCCTCGAACTCACGCGCGCGCTGTTCCGCCGCGCGCGCCGCAGCTGCGTCGGCCTCGGCGGCCTCGGCGGCCCCTTCCTTGGGCGGCGGCAACGGACGCGGGGCGGCACCCAGTCGCGGGAGTCCGAACGGCAGGACGAGCACGCGCGCCACACTCACGCCTTCGGCGAGCGCGATCAGTCCGCCCCAGAACGCGCGCGAAAGGGAGAGCTTGAGGATCGCGAAGAAGACGAGGAGTCCGAGCGTGGCCCAGAACCAGATCGAAGGTCCGCCCTGATCGCGCGCGAAAATCCCGAGCGCAATCCCCAGGAGAACCCAGGCGACGAGCAGGAGTCCGCCCTTGTGGCGTGCGAGCAGGCGCCCGAAGAGCATCGTTCCGCGCGAGCGACGGAGAGCCACGCCGGGACCCTGGATCCGTCCGCTCGTGATCCGGTCGCGGAACTCCGCGAACGATTCGCGTCCCGGTCCGTGACGCACGCCTGCGACCTGGCCGAGCATGTGCTGCCCGTGGCCCGCGAGCGCAAGCCGGCCCCCGAGCTCGATCTCGTCGTCGGACGAAAGCCAGCCGTCGAATCCCCCGACGGCGTCGAGATAGTCGCGGCGCCAGACGGCGACGTCGAAGAGCGCCGTCGCACCCCGCCCTGCGCCCGCGCGATACACGTCGCGACGTCCCCCGACAAGCGCTCCGCTCTGCCAGTGCGATTCGTCCACCGCGCCGCCGACGCCCGCGAGACGCTCCTCCTGCCCGAGCCTCGTGACCGCAGCCTCGAGCCAGCCGGCGGCGACCGCGACGTCGCCGTCCACCAGCAACGTGACGCTACCGCCCGCGCCGCGTCGCGCCGCTTCGCGCGCGGCGGCGAGCGTCGACGGAGACCCGGGCAGCACGCGGCGCCATGCCCAGCCGCGCTGGGCGGCGAGACGCTCCGCGGCGGATGAACCTTCCGCGCTCACGACCACGCGCGCGACGGGAACCACGCCCGCCTCCGTGAGCATCGTGTCGATCGCTTCGAGCGTGCGGGGCAGATACTCGTCCTGACGGAGAGAGGCCACCCCCACTCCGAGCTTGAGATCCTGCAGTTGGTCGCTCATGACCCGTCCTCCCGATGCTCCGTGGACGCCGCTCCGGGCGCCTTCCTCCAGGCGCGCTCGTACAGAACTTCGTACGCGCTCACCATTCGTTCCCAGCTCCACTCCTCGCGAGCCTGCCGCGCCGCCTCGTATCCGAGGCGCCGCGCGAGCTCAGGGTCGCGCTCGACGCGCGCCATCGCGTCGGCGAGCGCCGTTGGATCCTCACGCGGGACGACGAGCCCGGTCGTCCCGTCGAGCACCGCTTCCGCCACGCCTCCGGCCGCCGCCGCCACGACCGGAAGTCCCGCCGCCTGCGCTTCGAGGAGCGCGAGCGGCAGACCTTCCCAGCGCGACGCGAGCGCGAAGCCGTCCGCTCCCCAGTAGAACGGTGCGGCGTCGTGCACCGCTCCTTCGAAATGGACGCGCCCGGCGAGGCCGAGCCGCGAGGCTTCCTGGCCGAGACTCTCGCGCTCCGAGCCCTCGCCCACGATCCAGAGGCGCCCGCGCTCCGGATGCGCGCGCGCGAACGCGTCGAGCAGGATGTCCACACCCTTCTGCTTCTCGAGCCGCCCGACGAAGAGCCACACGAACTCCCCCTCCACGACGCCGAGCCGCGCGCGCGCGCGCGTCCGCTCGAGGCGCGCGCGCTCCTGTCCGCGCGTGAGCCCGATCGCATCCACGCCGTTTTCGATCACGCGGCCGTGGGTCACATCGAAGTCGTAGTCGCGCTCGAGCCCGGACGCCACGGCCCGGCTCACGCACACGACCTGGTCCGCGCGCGCGAGCTCGCGGCGCTTGAGCCAGCGCTGCGCCTTCGAGTGCGTGTAACCGACCAGATGCTCGGTCACGATCACGGCCCGGACGCCGACGATGTGCGCCAGAGGCACCAGGTAGCGATCGGCGGCCGGCCACACGTGGTGAACGTGCAGGACCGAGTCGCGATGCCGGCCCAGGAAGTTCCAGGTCGTGAGGACCCGTCCGAACTGAAAGCGGTTCGTGATCTCGGCCACGCGCTCGACCGGTACGCCGCCACGCTCGAGGTCCCCCGCCATCCGATCGAGCGCGGGACCGGGCGAGAGCACGACCCACGGCTGGAAACGCGTGCGATCGAGACGGAGCGCAAGCTCGCTCACGACCTTCTCGGTGCCGCCGTATGTCGTCCCGGACTCGGCGAGCACGACCGGGATGCGGCGGCCGGCCGACTGCGCCCGCGACTCGAGCGGATGATGCGCGCTAACCGCGGACATGGTCGTAAGCCTTCACGAGCTCGAGTTCGCTGTAGTCCCAGGCGAACCCCTTTTGGAAGCGCTCGCGGTTGTACGCCCCCATGGCCGCGCGCCGCGCCGGATCCTCGAGCAGCGCCCCGATCTTCGTGGCAAGGTCCGTCACCTCGTTCGGCACGGCGTAGAGCGCCCCGTCGCCCGCCGAGTAACGCGTCTCGCGCAGATCGAACGCGACGATCGGGCGGCCGACCGCCATGTACTCGAGGATCTTGTTCATGGTCGAGACGTCGTTGAGCGGATTCCTGGGGTCGGGCCCGACGCACACGTCGGCGGTCGAGAGAATCGCCTCGACCTCCTCGTCCGGAATGCGTCCAGTGAAGGCGATCACGTCCTCGAGCCCGAGCTCTTTCGTGAGCGCCACGAGGTCGTCGAACGAGTCACCCGAGCCGATCATCGTGTAGGAGACGTCGCGCGCCCCGCGCATCCCGATCAGGACCGCGGCCGCGCGGATCAGGAAGTCGACGCCGTCCTGCGGCGCCATGACTCCGAGGTAGGCGACGAGGAACGGACGTCCGCGCTTGAGCGCGGGATCGGGCGGGAGACTCTTGAAGCGCGAGAGCGGCGGGCCCGATCGCACGACGAAGATGTTCCGCGGATCGACCCATCCGCGGCGGATCGCCGTCTCCCGGTAGCTCTGATTGGTCGCGATCACGGTGTCCGCGGTCGCGTACGTGAGCCACTCGAGCACGCGCAGGCCCGCGTACCAGAATCCGCGCTTGCCGAAGCGCGACTCGTAGACCTCGGGCGAGAGATCGTGCTGGTCGAACAGGAAGCGCTTGCCGAACAGCTTGTAGACCGCTCCGATCGCAAAGAACGTGTCGGGCGGGTTGCAGGCGTGCAGGACGTCGAAGCCGCGCTCCCTTGCGACCCGGAGCGTGAGCCACGCCGTCCGAAGCCAGCAGTAGGCGAACTCCCAGAGGTAGGTGAGCACGCCGCGCGTCGGCGGTGGCGCGGGATAGCGATAGATGTGGATGCCCTCGAGCTCTTCGTAGGGCTTCGTCCACGGCGGCCCAGTCGGGCAGATGACCGACACCTGCCACCCGGCCCGTCGCAGCGCCTGCGACTCGAGCCAGACGCGACGGTCGAACGGAACCGTCAGGTTCTGGACCAGGATGAGCGCGCGCCCGGGACGGCGCGCCGGGTCACCAGGCGATCCCGACATACTCTCCGCGCCGGACCTCGTCCTTCTCGACCAGCCGCACGAGATCCACGAGCGTCTGACCGTCCCGCATCCACCCGGGAACTTCGCGATAGAGCGGATGGGCGTTCGCGATCACGATCGTCTCCGCACCCTCCACCACCTCGCGCGGGTCCTTCCGGAACAGCCGGTCGAGATACGGAATCTCCGCCTCGAGGTACTGGAGGTTCGCGCCGACGAGTCGGCTCACGTCGATGTGCGCGTCGTGCAGCATGAGTTCGTAGCCCTTCCCGACGAGGGCCCCGACGACGCGGACGATCGGGCTCTCGCGCAGGTCGTCGGTCTCGGCCTTGAACGAGAGCCCGAGAACCCCGACGCGGCGCTTCGGCATCTTCGTGCGCTCGATCGCGCCGATCGCAAGCTGCACCTGGAGCTCGTTCGAGCGCAGGATCGAGTCGAGCACCGGGACCTCGAGATGGCGCTCGCGCGCGCGGTGGGTGATCGCGCGCAGGTCCTTGGGCAGACACGAGCCGCCGAACGCGAACCCGGGTTTCAGGTAGTACGGCGAGAGGTTCAACTTCGTGTCCTTGCAGAAGAGCCGCATGACCTCGTGCGAGTCGATGCCCTCCTTCTTGCACAGGTTTCCGATCTCGTTCGCGAACGTCACCTTGAGCGCGTGGAACGAGTTGTTCACGTACTTGAGCATCTCGGCCGTGCGCATCGCCGTCACGACGATCTCGCCTTCGATCGGGCGATAGAGCTCTTCGAGCGGAGCCGCACTCGCCCGTTCGTGGACGCCCAGGATCGTGTACGGCGCGCCGAAGAAATCCGCCACCGCCGTGCCCTCGCGCAGGAACTCCGGGTTGTAGCACACGCCGAAATCGCGTCCGGCCGAAAGCCCCGAGGCCTCTTCGATTCTCGGGACGAGCACGGTGTCGACCGAGCCGGGAAGCATCGTGCTCCGGAACACGATCACGGCCCGGTGCGGATGGGCCTTGAGCGCCTGGCCGACCTCCCCCGCTGCGTGCGCGACGTGGGACAGGTCGAGCGAGCCATCCTCGCGACTCGGCGTGCCGACGCACACGAGGACGAGGTCGGCATCCCGCACGCCCGCGACGAAATCGAGGGTGGCGGTGAGCCGCCTCTCGCGCACCGCGCTCGCGATGAGCCCCGGAAGATCGCGCTCGAGGATCGGGCTCTCGCCGCGATTGAGACACTGCACCTTGAATTCGTTCGGATCGACACCGGTCACCTCGTGGCCGAGCTTCGCCAGGCAGGCGGAGGTGACCGAGCCGACGTAGCCGAGGCCGAGGACTGCGATCTTCATGCGCTCTCCGGGGGATGAGAGATTCGTTCCAATCGGCGTTCCAAAGCGGTCAGCACGCCTGTCCTCACGCGCCATGTCGTCGGGCCCGCGGGCGCGTCGACGCGGAGGATCCAGTCGGACTCCTCGACCGATCGGGTGACGCTCGCGCGCCCGATCGTGATCACGGTGACGAGAGTGAGCGGCAGGGAATCGAGCACGTCGATCTCGACCACACCGCACGGGCGCGGATCGAGAAAGCGCGGCGCCCATTCGACGTCCGCGCCGGCGTGCGCCGCGGCCGCTCCCGGACCGAAGCCCGCGATCCCGAGCTCGAGGCCGTCGTCCCATTGAACGAGAACGCGGCCCGCTTCCTCACGCGGCCGTCCATCGCCCACGTGCCAGCGCGCGACCGCGCGGTGGCGCGAAGCACCGTCGAGCCGGTCGACGACCACGAGCGTGTCGGGAGCGTGCACCTCGAACTCGCGCGTGTGGAGCACGGGATCCGCGAAGCGCGTGTAACCGTCGTGGCTCGCGCGAAACCGAGGCGGCGACGGTGCGACGTCCGCGCCGACGGTCGAGCCGACGATGCGCGCCGCCCGGCGCCACTGGAACAGGCCGCCGGGCACGGACTGGCTTTGTCCGTCCACTTCGACCGTGTTGTGCGCGCGCGTCGAGCGCAGTCGTTCGCGCAGGGCCGGAAACGCGTGGTAGCCGCCCGTTCCGGGATCGACGAGCCGGGGCCCCGCAAGATCGAGGAGGATCATGAGCGCATCGGCATGGCCGTGCGCGTAGAGCGGCGGAAGCCCGAGCGGCGCGGCGTCGAACAGGAGCCGCGCTTCCCCGTGCGCGGTCGGCCAGGTCACGACCGCGTAGTCGTCCGGAGCGGACGGAGCGCGCTCCGAAGCGACTGCGGACGAGGAGGACGCCGTGGCGGCAAGCCACGCGGCCCGAGGATGGGACTTCCCGTTCCACGGGCGGCCGACAAGACGCGCGGCGCACTCGAGGCTCGCGGCGGCGCGCGTCTCCCACGGCTCTCCAAGATCGAGTGCGCGCCCCTCGTCGCCGTCTCCCACGGGCCACGGCACGGCCGCCCCCGAACACAGCCCGGGAGTGAACCCGGCGAGCGCATCGGCGACGCGTGCGATGCGGTTTCGAATCGCTTCCGGGACGGGACGCCCCTGCGCCTGCGCGAGCCCTTCGACCGCGAGGACGAAGTCGAGCACGAAGTGCTGGTACGCGAACGCGTGCTCGCGCGTCACACCGGTCGGAGTAGTCTGTGCCAGGAAACCCTCCTCGAGCACCTCGAGACCTCGCTTCCGCCAGTCGGCCGCTTCGGGTAGGAACGGCAGCAGGAGACCGGACCACGCGAGCCCGGCCGCCTCCCCGAGGCGGTGGTTGTTCGCCGACGAAAAGCGCGAGTCGTGCTCGCGCACGAATCGCATCTGAACCGCCCACACGCCGAAGAGTCTCTCCCACCGCTCGTCGCCCACCTGGTCCGCGAACGGGGTGCGGGCGACGAGCGCGAGCGCCCAGCCCCAGGAGAACGCACGCAACGCGAACTCGAGACCGCTCGACCACTGGAGGCCGCGAAACGGCGGACAGCCCTCGCACCAGCTCTCGAGCGCTTCGAGCACGAAACGCACGTGGCGCTCCTCGCCGTGGAGGAACGCCGTTTGCGCCACCGGGGCGGTCCACTGATGACGACCGAGCTCCCAGACGAGCCGGGAATTGCCGACGCGTGCGGGATCGCGGTAGTCGAGCGTCGGCCCGAAGTCGAGCGCGACCGGAGGCCCGCCCTCGGGATCGCGATTCCAGGGCCATCGCCGGAGATCGGCTCCGAAGTCGTACGTGCGCGCGAACAGCGGCACGCGCCCGGCGACGATCGCATCGGCTTCCGCCTCGAGTCGCCGCGCCTCGTCCGGAAACGCACGGAGAATCGCGTCGGGACCGGCCGGGCCGAGCGACGACGAGGCGTTTCGCCAGGCGGAGAGGAATCCCTCCCGGGGCTTCGGAAGGGCGGCCGGTGGCCGGCCGCTTCGGGCTTCGAGGAACGCGAGCGACAGTCGGTCCTCGAGCCGCCACGCGACCTCGGCCGGGCTCATGGAGCGAAGGCGATCGAGCTTCCAGCGCAGGCCCGACGTCATTTCCGTGGCGACTGGCTCAAGCGCGTCTCAACTCCTGTCAATTGTCGGCGCATCAAGAGCTTAGCTTAACAAAAGCAGGGGGAATCGAACATGGGCCTGTTGTCCGGATTCCGCAGTCAGGCGAGAAACTCACTCCAGCCCCCGGAACTCGGAGAGGAGCGCTCTGTCGGACAGGGTCTCCTCGCTTTTCCTCCCGAGGAAGAAGAATCCCCCTGCGCAATCGTAGGCTCCGGGGCTTGAGGCCAAGAGCCAGTCGAGGTACTTGAGCCAAAATCCCGTGAGAATCGACGCCGCTCGAAGGAATGCGCGCATCAGCCGCCCGCGTGCAGCTCCGGTCAGGAGTGAGTGATAGGTCAGTGCGAGGGCCGACCCCGGTCCGACTGCGATCCCATCCTCAATCTTCTCGAACTGTCGGAATAAGCGACGGTGCCCGAGGTAGGTGAAGCGTGTGAAGTCGTGGCGGCCCATGTGACGAGGGAACAGAAAGGGCGTTTCCGCGTACACGATCCCGTCCGCCTTCAGAACGCGATGAATCTCTTGGACGCAGCGGTGCGGGTCGAGCACGTGTTCGAGTACCGCCTGGATGACCACGCAATCCATCGACTCATCGGCCAGGCACAGGTGATGCGCGTCCCCCACTACCGAGGTCCGTGGCCCGACCATTACGTCGAGCTCGATCAAATCGAGCGCTTCGTCTGTGAGCAGCGACTCGGCACCCTGCCCCGCGATTTGTCCACCGACGATCAGCACTCGGACAGGTGAAGGGCGTCGCGAAAGAATCTGTCGAAGTCGAGCATAGTTGGCGGCCGAAGCGACATTGGACGTGAGGGTCGGCAACGCGCGGGCAACTGCTTGCCTCAGGCCCCGGCCGGTGGCGGGTTGGGACTCGTGGGAAGGATCCAGTGAGAAAACGCTCCGGGATTCGTCAAGCAAACGCGGGACGCCGTCGACGATTGGAAACATCCGACGGCATTTCGGTCCCTGGCATCGCAAGGTGTCCCCGATGAGATCCAGCCGGCACCCGCAGACCGGGCAGCGGAGCAGTTCCCTCGCGCCGAGGCTCAACCGAAGCGACTCGTGCATGATCTCAGTATCCCTCGCGAGGGCCGATGCGGTAGAGCCGGACTCCCGGATAGACCCGGACGTTCGGCTGATAGGCCGCAAGCATCCAGCGCTCGAACCGGTCTCCGGGATCCTGGTCGTGCGATCGGGAAAGGAACACCCACGTCACCCCGCCCGCCGTCGCGCGCAGCTTCCCGAATTCCGGAGCCATCCGCGCATCGCGCGCGAACCCGAGCCAGTACAGGGAGAACGGCGGCGTCCTTCCCCGCCAGTAGTACTCGAGCGGGGAGAAATTCCCGGCCGCCACGATCCGATCCTCGGGCCGGACGAGCCGCGCCAGGTCGCGCGTCGCCGAGCGGAAATCCTCCTTTGCGTACGCAGGATCGAAATAGTGATGGGCGAGCGAGAGCGCGAACAGGAGAGCGACCAGCGAGCTCGAGACGCGGCGCGCGAGGGTCGGGAGTGCTGAAAGACCGGCCGCGCACAGCACGATCCAGGCCGGGATCCCGACCGAGACGTAGCGCGGGTTGAAGGTCTTGAAGTTCATGACCGCGAAGTACGTCACGAGCGCAAGCGGGATCGCGATCGACGCGACGAGCACGAACAGCGGGAACGCCCGCCGGCGCAGCGAATGAAGACCCGACAGGACGAGCACACCGAACACGAGCGCGGTCGTGAGGATCGCGGCCGCGTGCGGCACGAGCGCGGCGAGCGACGCATCCTCGTGCAGCGCTCGGAGCGACGGGCCCAATGAGTATCCGACCGAGAACGTGTAGAACGTGTAGAGGAGAGCGGGCCAGGTGAACGTCGTCTCTCCGCGGAGGGGCGCCTCGCCCGGCAGGAGATCGCGTCCCGGCATGAGGCGTTCGACTTCGACCTGCCGCATCGCATGGAGGGCCCACGGCAGCATCGCAATCCCGATCGCAAGCGCAACGAACACGAGTGGCAGGATGCGGTTTCGCCGGGGCGGCGGATCCCACGCGAGCGCCGCGAGAAGCACCGGGACGAGGAGCAGCGCGTTGAGATTCGAGAGCCCGCCGGCGATCGCCGTCGCGGCCAGAGCCACGAGGTGCTTCGTCTCCCCCGTCGCCCGGTACCGGAGCGTCGCCCAGATCTGAAGGGTCGCGAACAGGATCGCGAACGCGTAGTTCCGCATCTCCTGCCCGTACCAGCCGAGGAACGGCGATCCGGCGGCGAGGAACGCCGCGGGCAGGAAAGCACGGTCCCCGGCCGCCGCACGTGCCAGATACGCGACCGCGGGAACGAGTGCGACCGACGCCAGTGCCATCGGCAGCCGGAGCACGAATTCGGAGTCACCGAAGGTCTGCATCCAGAAATGGAGGAGGGTCGAGACGAGCGGGCCGTGAATGTTGCCGAGGATGTCCGCGATCGTGAGGGGCCCCGCCGGAGAGGCCGTGTGCCACGTGAAGATCTCGTCCACCCACAGGCTCTGGGCGCCGAGTCGAAACAGGCGAAGCGCGAAAGCGGCGAAGACGGCAAGCCAAAGGCCCCATTTCTGGGGCCCGGAGAGGTGCGAGGCAGGGGGAACGAATGGCGTTCGGGCCAAGGGCTCGCGTCTTTCGGCGCGGGCCCACAGGCCCGCGGTCAGTAGGCGCCCTCGCGGGAGAGTACCGCCGGCACCGTCCGAAGCAGGATCCAGACGTCGGTCGCAAGAGACTGCCGCCGGATGTACTCCAGGTCAAGCCGCATCCACTCTTCGAATCCGAGTCGGCTGCGACCGGAGATCTGCCACAGGCAGGTGATGCCCGGCTTCACGTCGAGCCTGCGTCTTTGCCAGGCTTCGTATTTCTCCGCCTCCTCGGGCAGTGGCGGACGCGGGCCGACGAGACTCATGTCGCCCTTGAGCACGTTCACGAGCTGCGGCAGCTCATCGACCGAGCTCGAGCGCAGCCACTGACCCACGCGCGTCACGCGCGGGTCCTGGCGGAGCTTGAACACCGGCCCGTCGGCCTCGTTCAGGTGCATGAGCCCGTCGCGTTCCGCCTCCGCGTTGATGTACATCGAACGCAGCTTGTAGAACGTGAACGGTCGCCCGTCGCGCCCGAGGCGCGTCGACTTGTAGAGGACCGGCCCGCGCGAGGTGATCCGCACGAGCAGTGCTGCGAACAGGATGACCGGCGAGAGCAGGACGAGCGCAACCGACGCGCCGAGAACATCGAGCGCGCGCTTGCCGATTCGGCCGTACGTCCCCTGCGACCGGGGGGTCGTCGCGGGGAACGGGATTGCGGCCGGGAAGCCGGCTGCCGTCGAGGACGCGAGGAGCGCCACGACTTCGGCACGCCCGTTCATGTGGCCATTGGCGTGACCGTTGGCATGGCCGTTCGTGTAGCCGCCCGCGTACGCGCCACTCCCGTTCGTGCGCACGTGGACGGTTCCGTTTCCGTGCCCGTTCACATGGCCGTTCGTGTGGCCGTTGGCGTAGCCGTTTGAGTGACCGTTCGTGTACGCGACGGTCCGGACGTGCCCGTTCGCATGGCCGTTTGCATGACCGTTCGCATGGCCGTTTGCGTGACCGTTCGAATGGCCGTTGGCGTGACCATTCGAGTGACCGTTCGCATGGGCGTTCGACGACGGATCGACCAGCGGTTCGAGCAGCTCGAGATCGGCGGCTTTCGTAGCAGCCTCGGCAATGGTCAAGGTTGTTCCGTCCACCTGGCCGAGGGCTGGGCCGATAGATTCGGATGGGACGTTCGAATGGGTGGCGCCGTGCGAATGCGCTGCCCGATGTTCCAATGAGGACCGCGCCTCGAGGGCGTGAGCCTGGACGGATTCTACATCATCCGGAACGTGAGTGCTCGTTTCCGGAGCGACGTTCGGAACCGATGCGGGGGACACGATATCGGGCTCCATTGCGCGCAAGCGTCGCGGGTGTGTGCTCGCCCGGCGGCCTGAACTGATCCGACCGAATACGACCCCTGCGAACACCGGGGGGTCGGGGACCTGGCTCCTCCCCAACAGCCCGAGTCCAGCGCAAAGCGGTGCCACCCGTGAGGGCGATCGCGCGAGTCATCGAGTCGTGGGGGACGACTACCCGAAGCCTCAAATTGGGGTTGGCAATGAGGAACGGGGTTTTGCTCGAACGCTAACCGTCAACTGGGCTTATGGCCCTTTAAAGGTCTAGGAAGGGTAAGTGTCTTGATACCCTCAATCCCTTGAACACCGCCGCGCGCCGCCCTTCCCGCAACCGCGCGGATACCACCTCCAAGCAACGTGCGAAGACGTTATCACCAACCTGACGTCGGGTCAAGGACTCACTCACCCGAAGAGACCCGCACCACCCGAATCGACCGCTCTTCGGACCCGGCCTGGATGCGGAGAAGGTAGACGCCCGGCGGAGCCGGGCTCCCTGAGGCGAGCCGGCCGTCCCAGACCACCCGATGAGTCCCCTGGGGCAGGATCCTCCCTGCGAGAAGGTCCGTCAGGCGCCGCCCCGAGGCATCGAAAACCGAGATCCGGACGTCCCGATCCGACGCCAGGGTGAGATCGACCGCCACCGCCGCGCCGGTCGGGTTCGGGAGCGCCGGGCCGAGCTCGATTCCCCCACCGTCCCGAGGCTCCGGGAGGACGGCGGTCGTCCCGGCACGGACGATCCTTCGGACCTGGCCGTCCGGGTTCGGGTAGGTGGTCCAGTTTTGCGTGTACCAGACCGACCCGTCGGGGGCGATTTCGAAGCAGGAGACCCAGTTCCGGCCGCTCCCCCAGGTCGAATCGTCGGGCTGCCCGGGCACGGGCGGTGCGGTCACCCAGGAGTCGCCGCTCCGGATGAGACGCCGGATCCAGCCCCGGTAGAAGTCGTGCAGGAAGTAGCTGCCTTCGTACTCCGTGGGAAATCCCACGGTCGCGCCCACGGGCTTCCGATAGAGGACGCCCGAGATCACGGTCACACCCTCGCCGTGGTCGTAGAAGAACACGGGATCGGTGAAGCGCGAGGTGTCGGCCGCGGGGCACGGGAAGGTCGGTCGCGGACCCTCGTACAGAGGCCACTCGAAGTTGAGGCCCAGCGTGTCGAGCTCGTCGATCTCCTCGAACGAGCCGGCTCCGACATCTCCGATCATGAGGATTCCGGTCTCGCGATCGACCGCGAAGCTGAACGGATTGCGAAGCCCGCGGGCGGCGATGAGACGCGCGTTCGGCTCCGGATGGCCGGCGAACGGGTTGTCGGCCGGGACGAGGAGCGCCGGATCCGGATTCGCACCCGGACCGTCGGGAAGAGTCGCAACACGGAGGCGCAGGACCTTGCCGGACAGCACGCCGAATGCCTGGGCGTTGCAGGCGAAGTTGTCGTCGCCCAACGCGAGCAGGAGCAGGCCGTCCGGCGCAAAGCGCAGCGTACCACCGTTGTGGTTCCCACTCTGGTCGGGAACGTTGCTCAGGATGTCGAACCGGCTTCCGGGATCGAGCGCGAACGCGCCGTTCCCGGAGAAGTCGAGATCGCCCACCGCGCGGTAGCGCGACAGGCGCGCGTACGGGCCCCCCGAGTAGCAGTAATACGCGTAGACGTAGGGCCGCGCCGGCCACGCCGGATCGACCGCCACGCCGAGCAGTCCGCGCTCGGCGTTGTCCGTCTGGACGCTGTCGACCGTGAGAACCGGATCGATCGCAGCCAGCGCGCCTGACACGATGAGCCGGATCCGGCCGGTGGCGCGCTCGATCACGAGCGCCCTTCCGTCCGGGAGGAACGCGAGGTTGACGGGCTGCGCGAGCCCTCCCACGATCGGCTCGTCCACGAATCCGTCAGGCAGCGTGAATCCCTGGGAGTGGGCGCTCGAGACAGGAAGGAGGATTCCGGCGAGAATCGCGATCGCGAACCCTGCACGCGATCGCCCGAAGCGGATGCGGTCGGATCGAGTCATGTGCGGTCGACTCCTGCACGGTCGGCCGTGGGGACGGCCCGATCGACGGTTCGAGCATAGTCCGGGGCCGCAGCACCGTCCCACGGATCATTCCTAACCTCAATTGCAATTTGCAATTACGGTTGTGGAGACGGGCGGGATCGCCTATACTTGTCGGGTCCGTACCCGCCCGGTCAGGATCATCTCGCCGTCACCTCGCCCCCGGCCCTCCGGAGACAACTGGATGCATCGCGGTCTGACGATCAGCGTGGTCATTCCTTGCTTCAACGAAGAGGAGGGAATCCGGCGGGTCATCGAAGTGATGCCGCCGTACGTCGACGAGATCGTGGTCGTCGACAACAACTCGACGGACCGGACGGGCGACGTCGCCCGTTCCCTGGGAGCCCGCGTCGTGTTCCAGCCCAGGAAGGGCTACGGCGCCGCGTACCAGGCCGGCCTTCCCGCCGCCACTTCCGACATCATTGCGACCCTGGACGGCGACGGTACCTACCCGTCCGACGAGATCGCGCTCCTCGTGGACGCCCTCGAGGATCGCAAGCTCGACTTCATCTCGGGGTCGCGCTTTCCGCTGCGCGATCCGAGCGCAATGAACTTCAGCAACAAGATCGGGAACCTCGTGCTCACGATCGTGACCGGCGTGCTCTGGCTCAAGCCGCTCAAGGATTCCCAGTCCGGAATGTGGGTGTTCCGCCGCGCGGTGCTGCCGAAGCTCCGCCTCACGTCGGACGGAATGCCGCTCTCGGAAGAGATCAAGATCGAGGCGATCGAGAAGCTCGGGCGGCGGTTCGACGAAGTCGGCATCGACTACCGCCCGCGGATCGGCGAGGTCAAGCTCCAGAAGTGGCGCGACGGATTCAGGAACCTGTCGTTCCTGTTCGCGAAACGCTTCGGACTCGTGTGAGCCGGCCGGTTTTCTTCGCCGGCCTCGGGCTCGTGCTCGCGGTTGCGCTCGCCGTGCGGCTGCCACTCCTCCACTGGGCGTCCGATTCGTACCGCCTGACCGAGGCGTTGAGCATCGAGGAGGTCGAGAACGTGCGCATCTCGACCGGCATGCTGCACGAAGGATCGGCGAATCCACACGCCTTCGAATACCCCTCGCTCTTCTATTACCTGAGCACCGTGGTCGAGGCCCCGGTGCGGGCGCGTTCGGGTCCCGACTGGACGGGCTACCTGGTCGCAGTCCGCACGCTGAGCCTCGTGTTCGGGCTCGCGACGATCGCGCTCGCCGCCCTTCTCGCGCGGCGGCTCGGAGGTGACCTCGCGGGCCTGTTCGCGGCCTCCGTGCTCGCGGCCGACCGCACGATGATCGGAATCTCGACGCTGGCGAAGCCGAACGCCGCCCAGGTCGCGTTCGTGCTCGCAGGATTCATGGCGCTCGTGGCGCTCGCGAGCGCGCTCAGGCTTCGTCATGCGGTCACGGCCGCGGCCCTCTTCGGGCTCGCGGCGGCGTCCAAGTGGCTCGGCGCGCTCGGCCTCGCGGGCCTCGCC
>JBOHUC010000116.1:0-7185 GCA_050733935.1 Candidatus Eiseniibacteriota bacterium
CCCTGAGCCACCACGCCCAGAGCCGCCGCCGCGACCTTCGCCTCGGCCGCCGCGTGAACGGCCGTCGCGCGAGCGCCCGCCGTCCCCGGAGCTGCCGTGGGCGGACGGCGTCGGCCGGGCCTTGTAGTCGAAGTCCGGAATGATGACGCGCGCGATCGTCTTGCCGAGGAAGCGCTCGATGCCGGTGACGTCCTTCTGCTCCTCCGGCGTCATGAGCGTGAACGCATCGCCGACCGCGTCGACGCGACCCGTGCGGCCGATCCGGTGCACGTAGTCCTCGGGCGTGTGCGGCACGTCGTAGTTGATCACGTGCGTGATGTCGTCAACGTCGATTCCGCGCGAAGCAATGTCGGTCGCGACCAGCACCTGCACGCGCCCGCGCTTCAAGTCCTCGAGCGCGCGCTCGCGCTGGCCCTGCGTGCGATCGCCGTGCAGCGCTGCGACCGAATGCCCACGGCGCTCGAGCTGACGCGCGAGACGGCTCGCGCCGTGCTTCGTGCGCGTGAACACGATCACGCTCCCGACCTCGGAGCGAAGCAGGATCTCGTCCAGGAGCTCGGTCTTGAGATGCCGCGGCACCGGATACACCGCCTGCGTGATGCCGGCGGCGGGCCGGCTGGGCGGCGCGAGATCCACGCGCAAAGGATCGCGCATCGCCTCCTGCGCAACCTTGTTGAGATCGGGCGGCATTGTGGCGGAGAACATGAGCGTCTGGCGCTTCGTCGGGAGCAGGCGGAGGATCCGCCTTAGATCGGGGGCGAAACCCATGTCCACCATGCGGTCGCCCTCGTCGAGCACCAGCACCTCGACTTCATCAAGGCTCACACTCTGCCGGCCGTGCAGGTCGAGCAGACGACCCGGTGTCGCCACCAAAAGATCGACGCCCTGGTTGCGCAGCAGGCGCTCCTGCGGTCCGATCGGCACGCCACCGAACACCACGCCGACGCGCAAGTCCGTGAAGCGCGCGTAGTCCCTGGCGTTGGTCTCGACCTGTGCGGCCAGCTCGCGCGTTGGAGTCAGAATGAGCGCGCGCAGGCGTTCGCCGCCGGCGAGCAACCGCGTCAGGATCGGTAGTACGAATGCGGCCGTCTTGCCGGTTCCGGTCTGGGCGGCTCCGATCAGGTCGCGGCCGGTCAAGATCATGGGGATCGCCCGGGCCTGGATGGGCGTGGGCTTCGTGTAGCCGGCTGCCCGCACACCGCGCACGAGCGGAGCAGGCAGGCCGAGAGCGGCAAAAGGCATTGAACCTCCATGGAGTGGATGCACCGGCATCGTAACACGGGCCTCGCACAATGCGCAGCGCGGCGCTAGACTGCGTCCATTCGTCCGCCAACCGGGAGAACCTCGATGCGAAACCCTTTCTGGGCGCGCTGCGCCACAGGTCTGCTGGGAGTCCTCCTCACGATGAGCACGGCCCATTCTCAGAGCTCGGACGCGAAGCCCGGCGCGACCGCCGCAGCCGCTACACCGCGGCAGGATTTGAGCGCGGCGCGCGGCGAGGCGACCCGCTCGACCGTCTATGGCACACACGGCATGGTGTGCGGCGCGCAACCGCTCGCGGTCGCAGCGGGAGTGGAGATCCTGCGCAAGGGCGGCAGTGCCGTGGATGCCGCGATCGCAGTCAACGCGTGTCTCGGGCTCATGGAGCCGACCGCGAATGGTCTCGGCGGCGATCTGTTCGCAATCGTGTGGGATCCGAATGCGAAGAAACTCGCCGGCCTCAACGCGTGCGGTCGCTCGCCTCTCGGACTCAAAGCAGACCAGATTCCGCCCGAGAAGAAAGACGGCACGATCCCGCTCTACTCGCCGTACGCATGGAGCGTCCCGGGATGCGCCGACGGATGGTTCGAGCTGCATGCGAAGTACGGAAAGCTGTCGATGGCTGAGATTCTCGCCCCTGCCGTCCGTTATGCAGAAGAGGGCTTCCCGCTCTCGCCCGTCATCGCAAATGACTGGAACCGCTCGCTCACGCGCTTCGCGGACAAGCCCGGCTTCGCCCAGGTCTTCATGCCCGGCGGCCGCGCCCCGAAGGCCGGCGAGGTGTTCAAGAATCCGGCGCTGGCGAAGACCCTGAGGGAGCTCGCGAAGGGCGGACGAGACGCGTACTACAAGGGCCCGATCGCGCAGAGCATCGTCGCGTTCTCGAAGAAGCAGGGCGGGTTCTTCGAGATGGAGGACTTCGCAAAGCACGAGTCGGAGTGGGTCGATCCCGTTTCGACGAGCTATCGCGGTTACGATGTCTGGGAGCTCCCGCCGCCCGGTCAGGGCATCGCCGCGCTGCAACTTCTGAATCTTCTCGAGCTCTACGATCTCAAGACGATGGGCCGTGAGTCGGCTGACTTCTGGCACGTCATGACCGAGGCCAAGAAGGTCGCGTTCGCGGACCGCGCCCGCTACTACGCGGATCCCGACTTCGCGAAGGTCCCGGTCGGCGAGCTCATCTCGAAGCCCTATGCCGCCGAGCGCGCGAAGGGCATCGACATGTCGAAGGCGGCGCTCACCGATCAGGCGGGCGAGCCGGTCGCGCTCAATCGCCGCGAGACGACGTACCTGTGCACGGCGGATGCGAACGGCATGATGGTGTCTTTGATTCAGAGCAACTACACCGGGTTTGGATCGGGCTACGTCGTGCCGGACCTTGGCTTTGGCATTCAGAACCGAGGCAATCTGTTCGACCTCAAGCCGGGACGGCCCAACTCGTACGCGCCCGGCAAGCGGCCGTTTCACACCATCATTCCCGCGTTCATGACAAAGGGCGGGGCGCCGCTCATGGCGTTCGGACTCATGGGCGGCGACATGCAGCCGCAAGGTCATGCGCAGATCGTCGTCAACCTGGTGGACTTCGGAATGAACCTGCAGGAAGCGGGCGACGTGATTCGTTTTCATCACACCGGCTCCAGTGAGCCCACCGGGACCGTGATGACGGACGGAGGAGTGCTTCATATCGAAGACGGGCTGCCGGAATCCGTGCTCGCGGAGCTGCGCAGGCGCGGTCACACGATCAAGCCCGAGGCCGTGGGCCAGTATGGCGGCTATCAGGCGATCTGGCGGGATCCGGTGACCGGCGTGTATGCGGGTGCGACCGAGCGACGCAAGGACGGCTGCGCGGCGGGCTACTAATCTTCGTCAGGATTGCGGGGGTGTTCGATCGCGTGGCGGATGACCTTGGTCAGGGCGGTCACCGGGAGCACATCGGAGACCTCGAGGGTGATGCTCGCCCTGCCGGTCTTGATGTTCGGATTCTTCGCCTTGAACTCGGCAAGATGATGCGGACCATTCGTGAAGAGCGAGACTCCGCTGTTCCCGCAGCTCAGGGCCACCCACCCCGACTTCGCCCGGTAGGTAGGGATCCGGTACGAGATTCCGATTTCAGCGTTCGGGTAGAGGTCCATGATCAGCGCGTGAAGCCGATCGAACAGCAGTTTTCGGTCTTTGGGGACAGTGCTGATGACCCGCTCAACGTCGAAGTTCATGGCATTCTCCGTTCCGCAGGCTCACAGCAGGGGGGATTTCGACGATCCAGCAGCCTGAGAGTACGCGACTTGGCCGCCGCCTGCAATGCGCATCGGGCGGTATCGCGCAGGAAAACCCGGGACTTGCCCGCCCTGTCCGTTGCCGTAAGATAGGAACCCCAAACGACGCCGCGGGTTGTTGGCCGCGGCTCCCGGTGTCCGTCCCCTTCGGCCCCTCGGTGGAGATCGAACCATGCCACGCGTCGTTCGCTGCGGCCTCATTCAGACTCGCTTCGACCTCGAAGGCACGGCCGAGCTCGACGCCATTTACGATTCGCAGATGAAGAAGACGCTCGGCTTCGTCGAAGAGGCGGCCGGCAAGGGCGTCCAGATCCTCTGCATGCAGGAGCTGTTCGCGGGCCCTTATTTCTGCGCCGAGCAGAACACGCGCTGGTACGGGTCCACGGAACGTATCCCCGAAGGCCGCACGACGCAGACGTTCCAGGCGCTCGCGAAGAAGCACGGCATGGCGATCATCGTTCCGATCTACGAAGAAGAGATCACGGGCATCTATTACAACAGCGCTGCGGTCATCGACGCTGACGGGACGTATCTCGGCAAGTACCGGAAGACGCACATTCCCCACGTGGCGCCCGGGTTCTGGGAAAAGTTTTACTTCCGGCCGGGGAACATGGGCTACCCGACGTTCCAGACGCGCTTCGCCCGCATCGGCGTCTACATTTGCTATGACCGCCACTTCCCCGAAGGCGCGCGCATCCTCGGCCTGAACGGTGCGGAGATCGTGTTCAATCCGTCGGCGACGGTTGCGGGTCTCTCCGAATACCTGTGGAAGCTCGAGCAGCCCGCGCACGCGGTCGCGAACGGCTACTTCGTGGGCGCGATCAACCGCGTCGGCACCGAGAAGCCATGGTCGATCGGCGAGTTCTACGGCCAGTCGTACTTTTGCGACCCGCGGGGACAGATGCTCGCGGTCGCCAGCCGTGACAAGGACGAGCTCATCACCGCAGACCTTGACCTCGACAAGATCCGCGAAGTGCGGAACACCTGGCAGTTCTTCCGCGATCGCAGGCCGGAGACCTATCGCGAGATGGTGGAACTATGAACGCGCCCAAGAACGGAGCCACAGGAGCGGCCACGAAAGCCTCGAGCGCCGACATCGTCCGCCGCCATCGCGAGCGGCTGTTCCCGAACATCTCGAACTACTACCAGCAGCCGATCGCGCTCGAGCGCGCGAAGGGCATGCGCGTGTGGGACGTGGAAGGCCGCGAGTACCTCGACTTCTTCGGCGGCATCCTCACGATCTCGGTCGGGCACTGTAACGACCATGTCGTCGGGGCGATTGCCGAGCAGGCGAAGACGCTCGGACACACGTCGACGCTCTATCCGAACGAACGCATCGTTTCCCTCGCCGAGCGGCTCGGTGATCTCACGCCGGTCGGCGCGGACCCCAAGGGCCGCCCGCCCAAGGTGTTCCTCACGAACTCCGGCACCGAGGCCGACGAAACGGCTGTGCTCACGGCGCGCCTCTTCACCGGTCACACCGAGGTGGTGGCCCTCCGCCACGGATACTCCGGACGCTCCGCGCTCGCGATGTCGCTCACCGGGCAGGCGCCCTGGCGGCACTGGGGCGAAGGCGTGCCCGGCATCAAGCACGCCGTGAATGCCTACTGCTATCGCTGCCCCTTTGGACTCACGTATCCGTCCTGCGGCGTGAAGTGTGGGAAAGACCTCGAAGACATGATCCGCACGACGACCTCGGGTCGGATCGCGGGGCTCATCGCCGAGCCGATCCAGGGCGTCGGCGGATTCATCACCCCGCCGAAGGAGTTCTTCGAGATCGTGGTCGGCATTGCGAGGAAGTACGGCGGGCTCTTCATCTGCGACGAAGTGCAGAGCGGATTCGGCCGCACCGGCACGTACTGGAACGGCATCGAGCACTGGGGCGTCAAGCCCGAGATCATGACGTTCGCCAAGGGCATCGCGAACGGGATGCCGGTTGGAGCGACTGTCGCGCGCGCCGACGTCGCGGACGCGTTCGCCGGGCTCACCATCTCGACGTTCGGTGGAAACCCGGTCTCCGACGCCGCCGCCCACGCCACGATCGACGAACTCGAGCGCATCGACGCGCCCAGGCGCGCGGCCGAGATGGGTGCGCGCTTCCGCGCCGGTCTCGAAGCGCTCCAGCGGAAGTACCCGCGCATCGGCGACGTGCGCGGCCTGGGCCTCATGCAGGGCCTCGAGCTCGTCAAGGATCCGACGAGCCGCGAGCCCGACCCCGAGCTGACCGGCAAGCTGTTCGAGGCGACCCGCGAGCGCGGACTCCTCATCGGAAAGGGCGGCCTCTACGGCAACGTGATCCGCCTCTCGCCGCCGCTCATCGTCGAGGCCGCAGAAGTCGATCACGCGCTCGCCGTGCTCGACGCCTCGTTCGCCGCGATTACCGCCTAGCCCTACCGGATCCGCTAGCGATCCGCTCCGCTCAGGATGATCGGGAGCCCGCTCTTCGGGTTCCCGATCACGACCACCTTCGAGTTCTGCGACTGCGCGAGCTTCTCGGTCGCTTCGATTCCCTTCCACTCGAGGAGCTGCGCGCTGATTCCGGCCGCGACGATGCGCTGGAAGTCGGCGATGCCCTGCGCCTCGATCCGCTTCCGCTCGGCTTCCTGCTGCTCCTTGAGCAGCACGAACTTCATTTGCTCCGCTTCCTGCTCGCGACGGAGCTTCTCCTGGATCGCCTTCGCGACCACGTCCGGCAGCCCCACCTTGCGCAGCAGGACGCTCTCGGTGAGGATGCCGCGCTCCTTGCCCAATTCCGTGAACTGGGCGGCGATCTCGTGCGCGAGCCGGTCGCGCTCCGCCGAGTACAGGACCTTTGCGTCGTACGACGCCGTGATCTCGCGAATCGCGGAACGGATTTGAGGCTCGACCACCACGGATGGATAGTTTTGTCCGACCGTCCGGTAGATCTCGGGAGCCTTCGCCGGATCGAGACGGTAGAGGAGCGACACTTCGAGGCTCATGATGAGCCCCTCCTGCGACGGCACTTCCGCGACCTCCTTGAGCTCCTGCGTCTGGATCGTCATCCGGATGAGCCGCGTCATCGGCATGACCAGATGCACTCCCGCGGGCAGCGAACGCGGGCCGACGTAGCCGAAGAAATCGGTCACGCCGACGTGTCCGGCAGGAATCACGCGCACCGGATTGAGGAACAGGAAGAACGCTGCGATCGCAACGAGCACACCGAGCCAGCGCAGCCGGCTCGGACGGCCCGGCATTCCCTCGGTCGGAAACTGAAAGAGCTTGGGCACAGGACCTCCCACGAACGGGTGGACGAAATGGTGTGTTCCGATCCGCAAACTACCGCGATGTCATGGGTTGCCGGAAGGTGCTAAGCTCGCGCCCCGAGTCGAGCACCGTCGCTTCGAGGAGATCGCCATGAACGCCAGGTCATCCGCCCCCGCTGCGCCCGCCGGCGTCGCCACGCCCGCCGGCAGCACGACGCCCTCGCGTCCGCGCCCCGCGCCCCCGGCCCGCTATCGCAATTTCATCGGAGGCAAGTGGACGGACGGTGCCGGCCGGCCCGGCCAGCCGAACGTGAATCCGGCCGACACGCGCATCGCGCTCGGGGAGGCCCCGTCCTCGCCGGTCTCCGACGTCGCCGCCGCCGCTGCGGCCGCGCGCGCCGCGTTTCCCGCGTGGCGGGACACGCCGC
>JBOHUC010000117.1:0-4845 GCA_050733935.1 Candidatus Eiseniibacteriota bacterium
GCACCAAGGTGGGCCGCGACCTCTCGCAGGCGATCTTCGCCGAGCCCAACAACACGATCCGCTTCTCCGAGGTGCCGGAGCTGGGCGTGCCGGTGTACCGCGGGATGACGCACGACGGGCTCGGCAAGTACCTGTCGCAGGTGATCGAGAAGGCGCCCGGCCCGACCGCCGACGTGGTCGGCATCCTCAGGGACCGTAAGGTCGACGTCATGGTCTCGTACCTGCCGGTCGGCTCCGAGCAGGCGACGAAGTGGTACGTCGAGCAGATCCTGGAAGCCGGCTGCGCGTTCGTGAACTGCATCCCCGTGTTCATCGCGAAGGAGCCGTACTGGCAGCGCCGTTTCGAGAAGAAGGGGCTGCCGGTCATCGGTGACGACATCAAGTCGCAGGTCGGCGCCACGATCACGCACCGCGTGCTCACGCGGTTGTTCATCGACCGCGGCGTGCAGATCGACCGCACGTACCAGCTCAACTTCGGCGGCAACACGGACTTCCTCAACATGCTCGAGCGCGAGCGCCTCGAGTCCAAGAAGATCTCGAAGACGAACGCGGTCACGAGCCTCATGCCCTACAAGCTCGCCGAGGGCGACGTCCATGTCGGCCCGTCGGACTACGTGCCCTGGCTCAAGGACCGGAAGTGGTGCCACATCCGGATGGAGGGCACGACGTTCGGCAACGTGCCGCTCAATCTCGAGCTCAAGCTCGAGGTGTGGGATTCGCCGAACTCGGCCGGTGTGGTGATCGACGCCGTGCGCTGCGCGAAGCTCGCGCTCGACCACGGCCTCTCGGGCGCGCTCATCGCTCCGTCCGCGTACTTCAAGAAGTCGCCTCCGGTCCAGTATCCGGACGACATCGCGCGCGAGATGGTCGAGGCCTACATCCGCCAGTACGGAATCCGGAAGGCGGGCCGCGCGCAGGCGAAGAACGGACGCGTGAAGCCGCTCGTGACCGCGACCGGAAACGAGACGGCGGCCGGCGCCGGCTCCGGCTCCGCGCGTGTCGCCGCCTCCAAGAACGGACAGCCCGGGCGCGCGCGAGCGTGGGCGAAGGTTCGCGTCAAGGCGCAGGTCCTCAAGGCCGAGAAGGTCGCGGCGAACTCCGCGCCCCGGATGTCGAAGCCGAAGCGCCGGAAGCGGGACAAGTCGCGCGTCTGATCGGGCGGGGGAGATCCGGTCTGTGAGGCTCGCGTGAACGGCCTGTTCGTCGCCTTCGAAGGGATCGAGGGTTCGGGGAAGAGCACGCAGATCCGGCTGCTCGCGGATTCGCTGCGCGCGGAAGGCGTCGAGTGCCTGACCACCCGGGAGCCGGGCGGCACGAGCGAAGGCGCAGCGCTGCGCGAGCTCATTCTCGCTCGCAAGCGCGAAGGGCCGCTCGATCCTTTGACCGAGGCGCTGCTCATGGTGGCCGACCGGCGTCAGCACGTCGCCACCATCCTCGTGCCCGCGCTCGAGCAGGGCCTCGTCGTTCTGTGTGATCGCTTCACGGACTCGACGCTCGCCTATCAGGGAGGCGGGTCGGGCGTCGAGCTCTCGACCCTCGAGTACCTCAACCACCTCGCGACCGGCGGGCTCGCTCCGGGACTCACGGTGCTGTTCGATCTGCCGGTCGAGCGCGCGCTCGAGCGCGTGCACGCGCCCGCGCGTTCGGCGCCGGATCGCTTCGAGACCGAGCCGCCCGAGTTCCACGAGCGCGTGCGGCGACTCTACCGAAGGCTCGCCGACGCCCGGCCCGAGCGCTACGCGGTGATCGACGCGACCCTCTCCGAAGCGGAGATCGCGCGCGAGGTGCGCGCGTCGTTCGAGCGGCTCCGCGCCCGGGTCGAAGCGGGGAGCGGGGGTGGCTGAGGATTCGCGAACCGATCTCAAGGTCTGGGGCGTTCTCGCCGCCCTCAATCTGATCGCCGCCCTTCTCGCCGTTCCCTACACGCGCGAACTGCTCGCTCAATCGGTCATGCCGCCGAGCGACAGGGGCCTCACCGCGCACATCGCTCTCGCGCTCGTGAACGCCGCCGTGATCATGTTCCCCGCCGCGGCCTTGGGGCTCAGGCTCGGACGCCGCGTGGGGCTTGGCGCGCCGCTCCTCGCGACCGCGTTCGAGCGCGACGCGTCCGATCATGCGCGTGTTCGCAGCGCGCTCGTGCGCGGCACGTGGATCGGTCTTGCGCTGGGCGCGCTCATCCTCGCCGGCAACGCGCTCTTCGGTCCCGAGCTCGAGCAGGAGCTCGCGCGCCTCGGACGACCGGTGCCCGAGCATCCGTCCACGCTCGCGGGAATCCTGGGATCGTTCGGTGCGGGCATCGGAGAAGAAACGCTGCTCCGCCTCTTCCTCCTGACCGCGCTCTATCGTGGATTCTTCTGGCTCGCACGACGCGCGCCGGTCGAGCCCGCGCACGCGCGCGTCGCCTACGGAATCGCGAACGCAGTCGCGGCCCTCGTGTTCGCAGCGCTTCATTTCGGGAACGCGAATGTCCTCGGATTGCCGCTCGGCCCGCTCACGATCGCGAGCGTGTTCCTCTTCAACGGTGCGGTCGGGATCGCGTGCGGCGAGCTCTATCGGAGTCACGGCATCGAGTCCGCGATGGTTGCGCACACGGTGACGGACCTCGTGATTCACGGGCTCGCGCCCGCCCTCGGATGGGCCTGAAACTGTGATATCCTTCGGCCCATGCGCCCCCAACATCTAGGCCTCGCGGCCCTGCTCGTCGCCCTGTTCGGGGCCGGATTCCTGGTCGGGAAGAGCCCCGCCACGCAGGAATACGGCTACCGGAACCTCGACACGTTCGTCGAAGTGCTCGACAAGATCGAGCGCAACTACGTCGATCCCGTCGAATCGGACAAGCTCGTGAAGGGCGCGATCAACGGCATGATGCGGCGTCTCGATCCGTTCAGTCAGTACCTCGACAAGGCGCAGTTCGGCGATCTCAAATCGCTCACGCAGGGACATTTTGGCGGGCTCGGCATCGTGATCTCGATCCGTGACAACTACCCGACCGTGATCTCGCCGCTCGAGGGGACGCCTGCGTACTCGCTCGGCATCCAGAGCGGCGACGTGATCGTGAAGATCGACGGCGCGTCGACGCGCGGGTTCACGAGCGAGGAGGCGGTGCGGAAGCTCCGTGGCCCGGAGGGCACGCCCGTGACGATCACGGTCGCGCGCGACGGCGCGCCCGAGCACGACTACACGATCACGCGCGAGACGATCAACGTGAAGAGCGTGCCGTATGCCTTCGAGGTCGCACCGGGCATCGGGTACATGCGCGTCTCGACGTTCTCCGAGACGACGGGAGAGGAAGTGCAGGCCGCGATCGCGCGCCTCGAGAAGGCGGGTGCACGCGGCTTCGTGCTCGATCTCAGGGACAATCCCGGCGGGCTCCTGAACCAGGCGGTCGACGTCACCGAGGCGTTCGTCCCGAAGGGCAATACGGTGGTCGAGACCAAGGGTCGTGCGCCGGGCTCGAACACGCGCGTCGTCAGCGAAGGCGGGCGCGCGCACACGCAGCAGCCGCTCGTCGTCCTGATCAACGGCGGGAGCGCCTCGGCCTCGGAGATCGTCGCGGGCGCGATCCAGGATCTCGATCGCGGTCTCGTCGTCGGAACGACGTCCTTCGGGAAGGGATCGGTGCAGAGTCTGATCGAGCTCAAGGGCAAGGACGCGGCCCTCAAGCTCACCACCGCGCGCTACTACACGCCGAGCGGACGCTCGATCCACCGCGAGTCGTGGAACCGCCTCGCGACCCGCGACGAGGACGGCGAAGACGAGGACGACGCAGGCGAGGCCGTCGACGAACAGGAACTCGAATCCCCGGCCGTGGGCCATGAAGGGACGCCGGCCGATTCCGCGAACCGGCCCAAGTTCAAGACGCGGGCGGGACGCATCGTCTACGGCGGCGGCGGGATCCTGCCCGACGAGATCGTCGTGTCCGACACGCTCGAAACGCTCGCGCGCGAGATCGAGCGCCAGGGATTGTTCTTCAAGTACGCGGGCCGCTACGCGTCGCAGCACCGCGGAAGCGCTCCGCCGCAGAGCGTGAGCCCCGCCATGTGGCAGGAGTTCGAGAGCCTGCTCGCGGAATCGAAGGTCACCGCGACGCCGGCCGAGCTCGCCGCGCAGCGCCCGTATCTCGAGCGCGGGATGCGCCGCGAGCTCGCGCGCCGCATGGGCGGAGCGCGCGGCGACGAATCGGCGTTCAAGGTCGCGATCGAAGCCGACAAGCAGCTCGCCCGCGCGATCGATCTGCTCTCCCGGGCCAAGAGTCCGGGCGAGCTCGTCCGGCTGACCGCCCGCTAACCGGCCTCCGAACCGCCGTCCGATGACCGAGCGTCCGGCGGCCGCGAGCGCGGCCCGGCTCTACCTGTGCGATTTCGACGGCACGGTCGCCGTCGAAGACGTCGGCAACCGTTTCTTCCGCCAGTTCACGACCGATCGCGCGGCGTGGGAGGGCGTGATCGACGACTGGCGCGAGGGCCGGGCCGGCGGACGCGAGGTCCTGCGGCGCGAGTGCGAGCTTTCGGTCGTCGACGAAGCGGCGGCCGAAGCGTTCACCGGGCGCTTCACGATCGACCGCGCGTTTCCGGGCTTCGTCGAAGCCGTCCGCGCGACGGGAGGCGAGGTGGCGATCGCCTCGGACGGACTCCTCTTCTATATCCGCCGCATCCTCGATCGCCACGGGCTCGCGCGACTTCCCGCGTACGCGAACGACTCCCGGTTCGAAGGGGCGGGGCTCGTGCCGCTGTTCGGCAGTCCCGAAGGCGAGGGCTGCGGCCGCTGCGGAACGTGCAAGGGGGCCGTGCTCGAACGCCTCGCCACGTCCGGCGCGGGCGCGGCGGGCGCGGCGGGCCCCGCGGG
>JBOHUC010000118.1:0-1959 GCA_050733935.1 Candidatus Eiseniibacteriota bacterium
GCGCAACACCGTTTACTCGATCAAGCGCTTCATGGGCCGCCGCTTCTCGGAGGTCGCGGAGGAGGCGAAGAACGTTCCCTACCGCGTCAAGGAGGGAAAGAACGGCGAAGCCGCCGTGGAGATCGAAGACCGGACGTTTACGCCTCCCGAGATATCCGCGATGATCCTGCAGAAGATGAAGCAGACGGCGGAGGACTATCTCGGGGAGAAGGTCACGGAGGCGGTCGTGACCGTGCCTGCGTACTTCAATGACTCGCAGCGGCAGGCGACCAAGGATGCCGGCCGCATCGCGGGCCTCGACGTGAAGCGCATCATCAACGAGCCCACGGCCGCCGCGCTCGCGTACGGCCTCGACAAGAAGAAGGAAGAGAAGATCGCCGTCTACGACCTGGGTGGCGGCACGTTCGACATCTCGATCCTCGAGCTCGGGGACGGTGTGTTCGAGGTCCGCTCGACGAACGGGGACACGCACCTGGGCGGCGACGACTTCGACCAGCGTCTGATCGACTGGCTCGCCGACGAGTTCAAGAAGAACGAGGGCATCGACCTGAGGAAGGATCCGATGGCCCTGCAGCGCCTCAAGGAAGCGGCCGAGAAGGCGAAGTGCGAGCTTTCGACCGTCGCCCAGACCGAGGTCAACCTGCCGTTCATCACGGCCGACGCCTCGGGCCCGAAGCACATGAACCTCTCGATCACGCGGGCGAAGTTCGAGCAGCTCGTGGACGACCTGATCCAGCGGACGGTCGGGCCCTGCAAGCAGGCGCTCGCGGACGCCGGGATCAATCCGTCGGACATCGACGAGGTCGTGCTGGTCGGCGGCTCGACGCGCATTCCGAAGGTCCAGGAGCTCGTGAAGGGCCTGTTCGGGCAGGAGCCCCACAAGGGCGTGAACCCGGACGAGGTCGTGGCGGTCGGGGCTGCGATCCAGGGCGGCGTGCTCGCCGGTGAAGTGCGCGACGTCGTGCTGCTCGACGTCACCCCGCTTTCGCTCGGCGTCGAGACGCTCGGAGGCGTGTTCCACAAGCAAATCGAGCGCAACACGACGATCCCGACCAAGCGGAGCGAGGTCTTCTCGACCCCGACCGACAATCAGACCACGGTCGAGATCCACATCCTCCAGGGCGAGCGCGAGCTCGCGCGCGACAATCGCTCGCTCGGCAAGTTCCACCTGGACGGCATTCCGCCGGCCCCGCGCGGCCTGCCGCAGATCGAGGTGACGTTCGACATCGACGCGAATGGCATTCTCCACGTGTCCGCGAAGGACAAGGCGACCGGGAAGGAGCAGTCGATCCGGATCGAGGCGTCGAGCGGGCTCAAGGAGGACGAGATCAAGCGGATGGTGCGCGACGCGGAGCAGAATGCGACCGCCGACCGCGCGCGCCGCGAGGCGATCGAGGTCCGAAATCGCGCCGACCAGCGCGTCTACGAGACCGAGAAGAACCTGAAGGAGCACGGCGAGAAGATTCCGCCCGACCTCAAGGCGAAGCTCGAGGCCGGGATGGGCCGCGTGAAGGAAGCGCTCAAGGGAACGGACGACGCCGAAGTGAAGTCGGCGAGCGACGACCTCGAGGCGCTGTGGAACGAAGCCGCCCAGGTGCTCTACCAGTCCGCGGAGACCGCGGGTGCGGGAGCGGGCGCTCCAGGGAGTGCGGCCGGCGAGGCGGAGGGCCAAGCCGGTCCGGGTCCGCGCCCGGGCAAGAAGCCGGGCGACGGCGCGGTGGATGCCGATTTCGAAGTCGTGAACTGACGCGGCGCGGCGCGTTCGCCGCGCTTCGTGCAGGCGCCTTCAAGGCGGCGCCCCGGTCCCTGCGACCGGGGCGCTTCGTCTTTGGGGGCGGGATCCGACGGGGATCGGCGCACGTTCTTGTCAGGGCGGCGACCCGCCGCTACTGTCCGACCGGCCGGGCCGACCCACCCCGCCCGACCCACTCCGCCCTCGGGAGCCCGACCATCGAAGCC
>JBOHUC010000119.1:0-7220 GCA_050733935.1 Candidatus Eiseniibacteriota bacterium
GTTCGAGACCGGGCAGCTCGGGCTCGGTTTCGAGACGCCGGCCGTGGCGCCGGGTTCCCGCCTGCCCGCGGGCGCGATCGCGCCCGGCGATCTGCCGCCCGCGTTCGGCCCGCCGGTCCGGATCGTGAGCCAGGTCGAGGAACTCGACGGCCTCGTGCGCGCTCTCTCGGCCGCCCCCTCGGGGTTCGTGCTCGACACCGAGACGACGGCCGAGGATCCGCTGCGCGCCGATCTCGTGGGGGCGGGATTCTCCTGGGGCGAGGCCCCGGTCTACGTCCCGCTCGGCCACCGGCGCGGGACGAATCTGCCGCGCGCGGCGTTCGAGCAGGCGCTCGCGGCGCTGCTCGCGAATCCCGCGGTGCCCAAGATCGGGCAGCACTTCAAATACGACCAGCTCGTCCTGCGCGTGGCGGGACTGCCGGTCCTCGGCCTCGCCGTGGACACGATGGTCGCGTCGTACCTGCTCAGTCCGGAAACTCCGCACAACCTCGATTTCCTCGCGCGCACGCATCTCGGCGTGGCGAAGATCCCGACGACCGCGCTCATTGGGAAGCGCGGCAAAGAGCAGATCACGATGGCCGACGTGGACATCGAGTCCGTGGCGGCGTACTGCGGCGAGGACGTGCACACGACGTGGCTCCTGGCCGGGCGTCTGCTTCCGCTGCTCGTCGAGCGCGGCCTCGGTCCGCTGTTCAAGGACGTCGAGATCCCGCTTTCGGACGTGCTCGCCGACATGGAGTGGGAGGGCGTGCGCGTGGACGGCACGTTCCTGGGCATCATGTCGAAGCGGCTGGGGGAGGAGATCGCGGGCCTCGAGAAGCGCATCTACAACGTGGCCGGGTTCACGTTCAACATTCAGTCCACCCAGCAGCTCGGCGAGATCCTGTTCGGGCGGCTCGGCCTCGCGGGCGGACGGAAGACGAAGACCGGCTGGTCGACCGACAGCGACGTGCTCGAGCGGCTCGCGGAAAGCCACGAGCTCCCGCGCCTCGTGCTCCAGTATCGCCAGCTCGCGAAGCTCAAGTCGACGTACGTCGACGCGCTCCCGGCGCTCGTGAATCCGCGCACCGGTCGCGTCCACACGTCGTTCCACCAGACGGTCGCGGCGACCGGGCGCCTGTCGTCGTCCGATCCGAACCTGCAGAACATTCCGTTCCGCACGGCACTCGGCCGCGAAGTCCGCCGCGCGTTCGTGGCGCGCGCGGGTTGGAAGATGATCTCGGCCGATTACTCGCAGATCGAGCTCCGCATCATGGCGCACCTCTCGCAGGATCCGGCGCTGCTCGAAGCGTTCCGCCGGGGCGAGGACGTGCACGCGACGACCGCGCGACGCGTGTTCCATCTGGCGGAGGGCTCGAAGGCCGCCCCGGAGCAGCGCGCCATGGCGAAGGTCGTGAACTTCGGCGTCATGTACGGGATGGGGGCGCGGTCGCTCGCCGCCCAGCTCGGCATCCCGGTGGGGGAGGCGCAGGCGTTCATCTCCGACTACTACACGACGCACGCGGGCGTGGACCGGTTCCTCAAGGGCGTGGTCTCCGATGCGCGAGAGAAGGGCTACGTCGAGACAGTGCTCGGGCGGAGGCGCTGGCTCCCTGATCTCGGATCGGGCGACGGCCGCCTGCGCTCGAACGCCGAGCGTGCCGCGATCAACACGCCGCTTCAGGGATCGGCCGCCGACTTGATCAAGGTCGCGATGATCCGCCTCGCGCGCGCACTCGAGGAGCGCGGGCTCGAGGCGCGGCTCCTTCTCCAGGTGCACGACGAGCTCCTGCTCGAGTGTCCGCCCGGCGAAGTCGAGGCCGTGCAGGAAACGGTGACGGACGCGATGACGCACGCGATCGAGCTCGCGGTGCCCCTCGAGGTCCAGATCGGCGTGGGCGACAACTGGTTCGAGGTGCACGCGTGAGCGGCGCGCGCGCGCGGCGTGAGCAGCCGCACGCCGGGCCCACCGTCGTGGGCGTGACCGGAGGTGTCGCAAGCGGGAAGAGCACGTTTGTCCGGATCCTTGCGGGCGGAGGCGAGTCCGTCGTGCTCGACGGCGATCGCATGGGCCACGAAGTCCTCGAGCGTCCGGAAATCAAGCACGCGCTCGCGAAGGAATTCGGGTTCGAGATCATTGACGACGCGGGGGAGGTGCAGAGGAGTGTGCTCGGTCCGCTTGCGTTCGCCTCGCCGGACTCGCTCGCGGCCCTCAATGCGATCGTGCACCCGCCGCTCCTGGCACTCGTGTGGCAGCGGCTCAATCTCCACGAGGACGAAAGCTTCGACAGCCTCGTCATCCTCGACGCGGCCCTCCTGGTCGAATGGGACATCGGCGCGTGGTGCGACGTGGTCGTGGCCGTGCTCGCCTCGCCGGCCTCGCAGGTGGAACGGCTCGTGCGCGATCGCGGCCGGACCGAAGAAGAGGCGCGGGATATCGTCGCCCGCCAGCTGCCGAACGAGGCGCGCGCGGCCTACGCAGACTTCGTGATTGAAAACGACGGAACGCCCGCAGAGCTCGAAGCCAGGTCCCGTGTGCTTGCGGATCGTCTGTGGCGCGACACGCGCTCGCGGACGCACCCGTCGCGCTCGCCACAATCGCCGGACTCCGCATGACCGCCGGCGCCTCACGACGCACGCGGGTCGCGATCGTCCTGGCTCTTGCGATCCTGGTCGCAAACGCGGTCGCCTTCCGTCACGCCTGGCGGATGCTCCACTTCACGGACGCAGGGACGCGCACCGTTCCGCCCGAAGAGCTCACGACGTGGCGCAAGCTCGGCGTGCTCATCACGGGCGTCACGATCCCGAAGCCCAGGAACGAGCGTACGCCGGCCGCGCTCGGACTTCCGTTCGAGACGCGTCACCTCACGACGCGCGACAGCGTCGACCTCGAGGCGTGGTGGATTCCCGTCCACGAATCCCGGGGAGTCGTCGTCCTGTTCCACGGGTACGCCGGGCGCAAGTCGACGATGCTCGAAGAGGCCCGCGCGTTCGGCGAGATGGGATACTCGACTCTGCTCGTCGATCAGAGGGGACACGGCGGCTCCGCCGGCCGGAAGACGTCGATCGGCTACCACGAGAGCGCGGATGTCGAAGCGGCCGTCGAGTTCGCGCGCAAGGCAGAGCCGCACGGAACGATCGTGCTCTACGGGCAGTCGATGGGCGCCGTCTCGATCTTCCGGGCGCTCGCCGTCAATCGAGTTCCGGCGGCTGCCGTGATCGTCGAGGGCATCTACGACGAAACGCTGCACACGATCCGCAATCGATTCGCCGCGATGGGCGTGCCGTCCTTTCCGGCCGCGGAGCTGCTCACGCTGTGGGGAGGTGTCCAGAATGGATTCTGGGCGTTCGGCCACAACCCCGTGCGCTACGCGAGCGGCGTTCATGGGCGCGCGCTCTTTCTGCATGGACTCGAAGACCCGCGCGCGTCGGCGCGCGAGGCGCGGCGTGTGTTCGAACGGGTCGAAGCGAGGAAGACCTGGATCGAGTTCGGGGCCGGCCACGAGCCGCTCATTCGCACTTCGGAGAAGAGGTGGAAGCGGGGCGTGCAGACGTTCCTGAGCGGCGGCATCTGGATGGAGTCCTTCCGCCAGGGCCCTCCCCCCCTTGATCGCAAGCCGGGGATTCCGCTACGGTAGCCGCGAACCCCGCTCTCCCTCGAAGCGACGAACCCACGAACCCCCGAACCGAGGAACCACGAGAGGACCATGACGCAGGCCGCGAATCCCCAGGAGCTCGACCGCCGCATCGCGAAAGTCGGAGAGACGCTCGATCAGCTTCGAGGCTATCTTTGACGTCGAATCGCGACGTGAGGAGGTGGCGCGCCTCGAAGAGACCATGGGCGAGCCGGGATTCTGGGATCGGCCGGACGACGCACAGAAAACGATCGCCTCGCTGAAGGCCGCGCGCCGCGTCGTGGCCGGCTACGACGAGCCGTCGCGAGCCCATCGCGATCTCAAGGACCTGTTCGAGCTCGCGCACGGCGAGGCCGATGCCGCCACGCTCGAGGCCGTCGGCAAGGAGCTCGACGTGCTCGAGCAAAAGGTGCAGGACCTCGAGCTCGAGAGTCTCCTCTCGGGCGACAACGACCATCTCGGCGCAAACGTCACGATCCATCCCGGGGCCGGCGGCACGGAATCGCAGGACTGGGCGCAGATGTTGTTCCGCATGTACACGCGCTTCTGCGAGCGCCGCGGCTGGCCGTACACGGTGCTCGATCTGCAGCCCGGGGAGGAAGCCGGGCTCAAGGACGCCACGATCGAGATCAACGCCGACCACGCGTACGGCTTCCTGCGCTCCGAGTCGGGCGTGCACCGGCTCGTCCGCATCTCGCCGTTCGACGCCGCCAAGCGCCGCCACACGTCGTTCGCCTCCGTTTTCGTGTTTCCGCAGGTCGACGACACGATCACGGTCGACCTCAAGGACGACGACCTGCGCGTGGACACGTTCCGCGCGTCCGGCGCCGGCGGGCAGCACGTGAACAAGACCGAGTCGGCCGTGCGCATCACGCACCTTCCGACGGGGATCGTCGTGCAGTCCCAGGCCGAGCGGAGCCAGCACAAGAACCGCGAGTTCGCGCTCAAGATGCTCCGCTCCCGCGTGTACGTGCACCTCCAGGAAATCGAGAAGGCACGCATCGCCGGCCTCACCGAGCCCAAGAAGGACATCGACTTCGGAAGCCAGATCCGCTCCTACGTGCTGCAGCCGTACACGATGGTGAAGGACACGCGCACCAGCGCCGAGACGTCGGACGTGAACCGCGTGCTGGACGGCGACCTCGATCCGTTCATCGACGCATATCTCAAATGGAAGGAGTAGGACCGGGATGAACACGCAGATCTTCCGCGAATACGACGTGCGCGGCCTGCACGAGACCGACCTCACCGATCCCGTCGTCACCGATCTCGGGCGGGCGTTCGGAACCTACGTGCGCCGGCAGGGGGGACGCACGGTCGCGCTGGGGCGCGACTTCCGGCCGAGCTCGCCCCGCCTCGCCGCAGCGCTCGAGAAGGGACTTCTCGAAACCGGCTGCGTCATCCTGCGCGCCGGCGTGCTGCCGACGCCCGGGCTCTACTGGTCGATCGTCCATCTCTCGACCGACGCCGGCGTTCAGGTCACCGGCTCACACAATCCAAGCGAGTACAACGGCTTCAAGATGAACCTGGGCCTCGCCTCGATTCACGGCGAGCAGATCCAGCTCCTGCGGAAGATGATCGAGACCCGCGACTTCGATCTGCGCGGCACGGCCGGGGCCGCGGGGGAGAGGGGCGAGACGCGCGAGACGCCGACCGAGAAGGCGTACATGGACATGCTGGCCTCGAAGGTGAAGCCGAAGCGCAACCTCAAGGTCGTGATCGACGCGGGGAACGGCTGCGCGGGTCCCGTGGCCCCCGACGTCTTTCGCCGCGTCGGCGCCGAGGTGATCGAGCTCTTCACCGAGCCCGACGGCACGTATCCGAATCACCAGCCCGACCCGACGGTCGAGGCGAACCTGCAGGATCTGATCCGGCGCGTGAAGGAGACGGGCGCCGATCTCGGGATCGGCTACGACGGGGACGCGGACCGCGTGGGCGCGGTCGACGAGCGCGGGCGCATCGTGTGGGGCGACACGATCCTCGCCCTCCTCGCGCGCGAGGTGCTCGCGAAGCATCCGGGGGCCCCGATCGTGTTCGACGTCAAATGCTCGCAGGGGCTCGAGGAGGACATCCTGGCGCACGGCGGCCGGCCCGTCATGGGGCGCACCGGGCATTCCGTCATGAAGGCGCGCATGAAGGAGGAGCGCGCGCCGCTGGCGGGCGAGCTCTCGGGACACATCTTCTTCCAGGACGAATACTTCGGCTTCGACGACGGCATCTACGTGTCGCTCCGCCTGCTCCGCTACGTCGCCGACTCGGGCGAGACGCTCGGGGCCCTCGCCGACTCCGTGCCGCATTACTTCGCCACCCCCGAGATCCGGGTCGACACGACCGACGAGGAGAAGTTCGAGATCGTCGAGCGCGTGACGAGGCACTTCGCGGCCGACCACGACGTGATCACGATCGACGGCGCGCGCGTCAAGTTCGGTGACGGCTGGGCGCTCGTGCGCGCGTCGAACACGCAGCCCGTGCTCGTGCTCCGCTTCGAGGCGAAGACCGAAGCGCGCCTGGCGGAGATCCGGAGCGAGGTCCTCGCGGTGCTCGCGCAGGAGGGCGTGCGCGCTTGAGTCGCATGGTCCGTGACGTCTCGCTCTACGACGGGCTTTTCGTCCGGTGGATGGGAAAGCTCGAAGCGGATCTTCCGATGATCCTCGAGATCGCGAAGCGGACCGGCGGACCGATCCTCGAGCTCGGCGTGGGGGCGGGGCGGGTCGCGATCCCGCTCGCGCGCCGCGGACACCGGGTCACGGGGGTCGACAACGCGCGGGCGATGCTCGACGCCGCGCGGACGCGCGCCTCGACCGAGACTTTGGCGGCCCGGCGCCGTCTCACGCTCCTGCGCCAGGATCTGAGGCGCCTCCGCCTCGGAACCCGCGCGCGCTTTCGCCTCGCGCTCCTTCCGTTCAACACGCTTTCCCACTTCGAGGACCGGGGGGATCAGGACCGCGTGATCGCGGGCGCGGCGGGTGCGCTCGTCCGGGGCGGACACCTCTGGATCTCGCTCTTCCGATTCGATCCCTATCGCCCGACCGGCGTCCTGCGCGCCGAGCCCTCGCCGCTCGAAGGCGAGGCGGCCGGGCTTCCCGGATCGCGGACGGAAGCGTTCTTCCAGCAGACGTTCGATCGTGCGCGCCAGGTCACCGAAGTGCGCTACTGGCTCGACACGGTGACGCCGGACGGGACCGTGCGGCGCGAGACCCTCAACCTGAGTCTCCGCTGGTTCGAGCGCTTCGAGCTCGAGCGCCTGGTCGAGGCGCACGGCTTCGAGGTGCGACGCGTGTTCGGCGATTTCGACGGCTCGGAGTTCGGCGACGGAAGCCCGCAGCTCGTGCTGCTGGCCCGGAAGCGCTGAGCCATGGGCGTCCTCCCGCGGAGCTTCTACGCGCGTCCGACGCTCGTCGTCGCGCACGAGCTCCTGGGGCACGAGCTCCGCTGGCGCGGCCCGGGCGGTCCGCTCGCGGGAACGATCGTCGAGGTCGAGGCCTATCTCGGCCAGGACGACGAAGCCAGCCACGCCTACCGCGGGCCGACCGCGCGCAATCGCGTCATGTTCGGTCCTGCGGGACACGCGTACGTGTACTTCACGTACGGCATGCACCATTGCCT
>JBOHUC010000120.1:0-31289 GCA_050733935.1 Candidatus Eiseniibacteriota bacterium
CCCGGGCCGGGTCGCCGCTGTAGATCGTCTGGTACGTGTTCGCGAACCCGCCGGGGGTGATCACCGTACCCGCGGAAGCCAGGTTCTCGATGTAGAAGGTGTACTCCGTGCCGGCCGGAACGGGCTCGAGGACCGAAAGCGGACCCGCGAAGTCGTTCACGATGCCGACGATGGAAAGGATGCTGCCCGGCGACGAAATGAACGCCGCCGAATTGTAGGCCGTCTCGTACGCGTAGCTGTCAGGACCCCAGTCCACGATCGTTCCCGTCTGGGCGAACGAGGAAGCCGGGACCGCGACGACGAACAGCGCGGCCATCAAGGCGAGCCTGAGTAGTCTTCGGGTCATTTGCCGTCCTCCTTCGATCGGGCGCATGCCAGCGATGGGGGGATCGCCCGACCTCGTTCGTTCCTAATGACGGTAGAGATTCTTCACATTGCCCCAGGAGACCGGACGCGCGGGAACGACGTCGGGGACGCGGATCTCGCCGTCCACCTGGTGCACGTAACCCTCGGGCGCTCCCGTGCCGCCGCCACTCGTCAGGCCGGCGAACGTCCAGCCGTTCAGCTGGGCGGGAGGAATCGACCCGCTCTGGGTGCCTTCGTCGAACGTGATGTCGCCGTTGAAGGACCCGTTGTTGTTCGTCGTATCGAGCGTCAGAACGAAATTGCTCACGACCCCGCCGAGAATGAGCGTGCCGTCCGTGAACGTGGAAGGCGCGGTCGCGTTCGGCGGGTTGATGCCGTAGTTGTGAGCCGTTCCGCCCGCAATCGGATCCTCGAAGATGCGGAAGCGCCCGTTCGTATAGAAGATGAACAGGAACGGCGCGGCGAAGTCGGATCCGGTCGCGGTGAGATCCCTGAACAGATACGTGTACTCGTTGTTCACGAAGTCGGCGGTCAGGAGCGCCGGATTCACCGCCAGCACGAGGCCGAGCGAGTTGTATCCGTCCCCGACATCTCCGAAGCCCGCGCCTCCGTTCGGAGACTCGTAGTCAAACCCCCGGAAATCCGCCAGGAACTGATCGGCATGGACCTTCGCCGGCAACGCCAGCGCGGCGACCACCGCCATCAGAGCAAAGTAGCTTCTCATTCTCATCGGTCACCTCCTCGAAGCCGGCCCGGATGCGAGCTCGCCCCGAGTCATGGGCAGACGCATGCATTGCGCAGACGCAAACACCCAGCTGGAGAAACCCGGACGGAATGACTCGTGTCCTGGCCTCTCGGTGCGTCCATCACCTCCTTGCGATACCAGCAGCCTGAATGGCGAGCCGGGCGCGTGAGCGCACGTTTCATATGGGCGCGACATGGGCCGGGGGTGCGATGTCGAGCGCATTTGCTCAATGAAGAGCGACGCGAGCGAAAAAGCCCGCGTTTGATGCAGCTTCTCCCTGTCCGGTCCCGAGACTGAAGTCGGTAGGTTCGCTGATTGAGGAAGCGGCCCGAAACCGATCCAAGCAAAAGAATTCCAGGGAAGCTTTACAAGCGGGGGGAGATTAGCATCCGGTCCCGCCTCTGTCAATTCCGTGCTTTAGCGGGTTTCGTCTTTATCCCGGTTTCATTGCGCCATGTCGAACCCAGGTCGGAGCTGATCGAGGAAGGCCCGCAGACTCTCGTCCGAAGCCCCGCCCGTAAGGGCGAGGAAGATCTCCTCGAGCGAGGCCTGAGACCGGGCCTGCTCCCGGATTTCGGCCAGGGTCCCGATCACGAGCAGCCGTCCCTGGTGGAGGATCCCGACCCGGTCGCAAAGCTTCTCGGCGACTTCGAGGAGGTGCGTCGAGAGAAAGACGGTCTTGCCCTGGGCGGCCAGGGCGCGAAGGAGATCCTGGATCGTGCGGGCGCTCCGCGGGTCGAGGCCCACGGTCGGCTCGTCGAGCAGGACCACCGGCGGGTCATGAACGAGGGCGCCCGCGAGGGCCGCCTTCTGCCGCATGCCGTGGGAGTACGTCTCCATGAGGCGGTCTGCGACCGCCTCGAGCTCGAGCAGGCGGAGGAGGGCCGCGGCTCGCCCGGCCGCCTCCTCCTTCGGCACGCCGAAGAGCCCCGCCATGAACGCGAGGAACTCCCGCCCGGTGAGCTTCTCGTAGAGAAACGGCGTGTCCGGGACGAACCCCACCGACTCCTTCGCCTCGAGCGGCTCGCGGGTCATGGAGTGACCGCCAATGAACGCTTCCCCCGAGGTCGGCGTGAGAAGGCCCGCGAAGAGGCGGAGAGCGGTCGTCTTGCCGGCCCCGTTCGGGCCGAGGAAGCCGAACAGCTCGCCGGCATGGACTTCGAGGGAGAGGTCCTCGAGCGCGCGCACATCCCCGAACGAGCGGGTGAGAGAAACCGCCCGGACCTGGGGCGGCCCGGGGATGCGCGGATCAGGCGTCAGGCGACCCCACGCGGGAAGGCCCGCGGCGCAAGAGCTCGGAGAGCTTCCGGCACTGGGACTCGAGCGCGGTCACGCGGCCGTGGATGTCGCCGTCGATTCCTGGGCGGTTCATGAGCTCGCGGAATCCGGCCAGCACGCCGGCGAGCGGGCCTTCGATCTCGTCCACCATCTCGCGAAATCCTTCGTCGGTCCCGCGCCGGCGGGCATCGTCCAGGCGCGTCGCTTCGAGCTTCGCGCGCTCGCTCATGTCGCGGGCGATGCCCATGATTCCCGAGGGACGCTGCCCCTGCCACAGGGGCACGGCCATGACGTGCATGGGAATCGTCCGCCCGTCCGAGCTCAGGAAGTCGAGATCGATCGTGAGCCGCTGCCCGTCGAGCGCCTGCTGGAGCGCCTCCTGCGCGCGCGTGCGCTGGGACGGTGCGACGAGCGAGGTGAAGGAGCGGTTCATCGTCTCGGCCGGATGGAGTCCCAGGATTTCCTGGATCCGGCGGTTCACGAGTGTCACTTCGCCGGTCGACGAGAGCCTGAAGATCACGTCCGACGCCACGTCGAAGAGTTCGTGATAGCGCCGCTCGGAATCGGACAGCTCGCGATACGCGCGCTCGAGATCGAGCATCTTGTCCTCGAGCTTGCGCACGAGCCGCTCGTTGTACTCGCGCAGGAACGTGCGCTCCTCGAGGGCGGCGTCCGCGTGGCGCGGGCGGCCGCTCTTCCGCTCCTCGACCGCGCTCTCGAGCTCTCTCAGCAGATCTTCCGGCTCCATCGGCTTCTCGAGAAACCGATCCGCCCCGACCGCGAGGCCGAGCTCGCGATCCTTCGCGTCGGTGTAGGTGGCGGAATAGAGAATCACGGGCAGGTTCGAGAGCCGCTCGCTCTGGCGCACGGCGCGACAGAGCGCGAAGCCGTCGAGGCGAGGCATGAGGATGTCGGAGATCAGAGCGTCGGGCTGGTTCTTTCCTGCAAGCGCGAGCGCTTCGGCGCCGTCCGATGCGGGCCAGACTTCGTGGCCGGCATGTTCGAGAACGGTGCGAAGCAGATAGAGGCTCTGATCGTTGTCGTCGACGATGAGCACCTTCACCGGAGCGTCCTCCCCGCGCCGCGTTCCCTGCGCTCCCCCGATTTCGAGTTTCGAGGCTGACGAACCCCTCTCCGAGGGTCAACAGCCAAGTGGCTCGTTCTCGGGGGCTCCTCGAATGTAAACGTTTGACGCCGCTACACGTCCGGCCGTGCGTTCGAATGTGGAACGCTCGGGCGGGCTCTTATGTGCCTTGTTCGTGCCGCCGTCCTTGCCGAGGTCGGCGCCCCCTCAGGGGCGCACGGCCGACCCCCCGGGAGACGCCGCTTCTCCGAGCCGCCGGTCGAGCAGCTCGAGCATTTTCTGCGCGGAGCCCTGGATGAGCTCGAGCTGCTTTCGTTGCTCTTCGGTCAGAGACCCGGGGCTGCCGCGCAGCAGCAATCCCGAAAACCCCAGGATCGAATTGAGCGGTGTGGCGAGCTCGTGCCGAACGTGCGCGCGCCACGCGCTCATGTCGCGAAAGACCGCGATCTTTCCGATGTAATCGCCGTCGCGGAACACGGGCGATCCATTCACCAGGAGCGTTCGGTGGCTTCCGTCCTTCGTGATGAACGTGACCTCGAACGTGTCCGCCATTCCGGCGAGCCGCAGAATCGACTGCGCCCGGTACTTCTCCCTCGATTCCGCCGTCAGGAACTTCCCGGGGCTTTGACCGATCATCTCCTCGCGCGTGTAGCCGAGTGCGGCGAGGAGGGCCGGATTGACGTCAATCGTCCGGTCTTCCGCGTCGACGGCCCACAACGGTGCCTGCATCTGATCGAAGTACTCGTCGCGCGCGCGCAACGCTTCGCTCCTGCGTTGCAGCGCAGCAAGGTCCGCGGCCATGCGATCGAGGGCTCGCTGCCCATCGGCAGGAGCGGGGGCGGACAGACGATCGTCCGGCGGACCTGAGGAACGAGTCATGGAACGGAACCGGGCTCCGGCGGATGCTTTCGCACATGCCTGGGCGGGGGGAGGTGCTTCAAGTTAACCGCTCGCGGGTCCGGACCCAAGCTCAAAAGCGGCGCGCCAGGACCGCGGCCAGGGCGGGGCCGGGGGGTTCCGCGCTCTCGTGATGGCGCACCAGTTCGAGCCCGGCCGACCGGCAGAGTTCGGCAAGCTCGTCCCGCTCGAGGAGGTATTCGTCGCGATGCGGCGGGCCGAAGCGCCGTTGCTCGACCGTGAAGGTCTCCCAGACGAGAAAGCCTCCGGGGACGAGAAGCGCCGCGAGCCTCGGAAAGAGCGCGCGATCGAGATACCGAAATCCCATGACGACATCGAGACTCCGGTCCCGAAACGGGAGCGACAGCGTCGCGTCCACGACCGCGAACGCACACGGGCCCGCGACGGCGATCGACGACGCGCCTTCGGTCAGCCGGCGTGCGCGCTCGAGCGCGTCGGGCAGAAGATCGATTCCCCACACGCTCACGCCATGGAGCGCGAGCGCCACCGCGTTCCGTCCGCTTCCGGTCGCAACGTCGAGCGCACGCCCCGTGCGCGGAAGGTGCGGCAGACACTCGAGGAGCCAGGCGGACGGCCGCCACAGGAAGGCGCGAGCGGGGCCCCGTTCCGTTCGATCGAGGAGGAGCGCGTCCGGCGCGCCGCGCGCACCGGTGAATCCGCGCTCGCCGAGGCGTGCGACGAGCTGATCCGTCTCCACGCGATCGCTCCCGACGACAACAAAGACTTCTTCGCTCGGCGGCATCTCGGCGGCGCGGGCGTCCCATGCGTCCGCGGGCAGATGCGCGGCGCCGGGCGCGTGGCCGGCGAGGAACGACGTCGCATCACGGGCGTCGAGGATGTGCGGGAGATGCGCGCTGTTCAGTCGGCGTCCCAGAGGATTTCGAGGTCGAGGCTGCCGTTCGGCGCGCCCTTCTTGACCGCGGTCTTCGCGGCACGCTTGAGCTCGCGCGGAGCCGTGAGATCCACCGTCACCGGCCCCTTCACCTTGTCCGCGTCGCGCAGATGGATCTGTCCGACGGCGACGACATCGACCTTGTCCTCCTTCGCGCCGCCGATCGCGAGCTGCCCGCTCGCGGCCGCTTCGCGAAACGCCGCCCGGAACACGCCGGGAAGCTCACTCGAGAGAATCGCCCCGGCCGACCCGGTCACGGTGCCGGCCACGCGACGCAAGAAACTCACGAGCGCATTTCGATCGTCGCGATCGGTGAGCGCGAACTGGATGTCGGTCGGCCCCTGCACGACCTCCTTGAGCAGAAGAAGCGGAGGATTGAAGCGCTTGAGCTTGTTGTCTTCGACGCCGGGAATGAGCCCGGTCGTGGCGAAGACCTCGGCCTGTCCGGGGACCGGATAGACGAGCAGCGCGTTGAGCGAGTTCTGAGCCTCCGGGACCTTGCGGTCCCCCGTCTCGAACACGGTCATGGAGCGGACGAGGACCGTCAGGATGCGGCGGGGAACAGCCATGCGTTCTCCTGGATGCCCCGGCCGGGGCGTCCGGAGGGGCGACTGTGCTAGAGTCCGGGGCGACTGCGGCAGAGGCGCCGTACCCTAGCATGCGTCCTCGGGCCGGCCAAGACCGGGCAGCGAGGAATCGAGTCAGGCGGAGATTGCATGGCCGACAGCCCCGAATTCGAATCGCAGGAGTTTCCACTCGAGCCGCCGAAGCAGGACTGGCCGCGCGCACGCGGCAAGGAATGCGTTCTCATTGCCGAGGATTCGGAAGCGCTGCGCGATCTCATGCTCGCGATGCTCTCCGGTCTCGGCTACGAAGTGCTCACGGCCTCGGGCGGACACGAAGCGATTCGCCAGATCGAGCGTCATCACGGCGTGGATCTCGTCATCACGGACGCGATCATGCCGAAGGGCGGCGGCTTCCAGATCATGGACGAGATGCGCGAGCGCTGGCCGCACACGCCGATCCTGATCACGAGCGGATTCACGGAGGAAATCGAAGCCGGCCTCCTCGAGCGGACCGCGGGAATGGCGCCCGCGCGCGAAGGCGTGAGCGCGGCCGGTACCGAGGGCCAGAGCGAGCCTCCCGAGGCCGAGCGCGCGGAAGCAGAGGCCGAGCCCGAGCCCGAAGACGACACGCCGCCGCCCGTCATCGAATTCCTGCCCAAGCCGTTCTCGCCGGAGAAACTCGCGCACCTGGTACGCGACATTCTCGACCGCGTGAGAAGCGACGCCCCGCCCCGGAGACTCGGGTGAGGGGAGTCGCCTTCGAGAAACACGGCGGCCCCGAAGTCCTCGAAGAACGAAACGACCTTCCGGATCCCGCGATCGGCCCCGATCAGGTGCTCGTGCGGGTGCGCGCGTGCTCGGTCAATCACCTCGACATCTGGACGCGCCGTGGCCTGCCCTACCAGATCGAGATGCCGCACATACTGGGCAACGACATCGCGGGCGTGGTCGAGGAGGTGGGGGCGCTCGTCCGGCACGTGAAGCCGGGCGACGCCGTGATGCTCGCGCCCGGGGCGGGATGCGGCCATTGCGCGTTCTGTCTCGAAGGGGACGACAATCTCTGCCTCGTCTACGACCAGTTCGGCCTTCGCAAGCAGGGGGGATACGCGGAGCTCGTGGCGTCCCCGGCGCGCAACGCGTTTCCGAAGCCGTCGCATCTCACGTTCGAGGAGGCGGCGTCGATGCCGCTCGTGTTCCTGACCGCCTGGCACATGCTGGTCGGGCGCGTCGGTTTGCGTCCCGGAGAGACGGTGCTCGTGCTCGCCGCGGGGAGCGGAGTCGGCATCGCCGCGATTCAGATCGCGAAGATGCTCGGCGCGACCGTGATCGCGACCGCCTCGACGGATGCCAAGCTCGAGCGCGCGAAGGAGCTCGGCGCCGACATGGTCGTGAACTACGAGCGCGACGACTTCGCGGCTGAAACGCGTCGCCTGACCGGCAAGCGTGGGGTGGACGTCGTGGTCGAGCACACGGGCGAAGCGACGTGGGAGAAGTCGATCGCCGCCCTCGGCCGGAACGGCCGGCTCGTCACCTGCGGCGCGACGAGTGGCTTCAACGGGCGCACCGACCTCCGCATGTTGTTCGCCAAGCACCTCTCGATCCTCGGCTCCTACATGGGACGCATCGCGGAGTTCGACGAAGTGCTGAGCCACATCGCCGCTCGCAAGCTCCGCCCGGTCGTCGATCGCGTGCTGCCGCTCGCCGAAGCGCGGGCCGCGCACGAGGCGATGGAACGGCGGGAGCAGTTCGGAAAGATCGTCCTCGTTCCGTAGGGGTGACGAGCACTCGAGGCTCTCCGGGCCTCGTCCCCAGGCCGGGCCTCCGGCGACAGCCATGACCCACGCCCTTCCCCCGCAGGAATCCACGGCTCTCCGGCAGCGCGCGATCCTGCGCGTGCTCGCGATCACGCTCGTCCTCAACCTGATCGTCGCGATCCTGAAGCTCGTGTTCGGACACGCGTCGGGCTCGGTGGCTCTGTGGGCGGACGGCCTTCACTCGCTGCTCGACAGTTCGTCGAACGTCGTCGCGATCGTCGGGATCTGGGTCGCGCATCGGCCGCCGGATCCCGGCCATCCGTACGGGCACCGGAAGTTCGAGGCCATGGCCGCGCTTGCGATCTCCGCGTTTCTCTTTTTCGCCTGCTACGAAATCCTGATGACCGCGCTCGATCGCTTCAAGGGCAGCCACACAATCGAGCAGTCGCCGGCGATCTACGCGGTCGCGATCGGAACGCTGTTCGTGAACCTGTTCGTGAGCCGCTACGAGCGGGTGCAGGGAAAGCGCTTGGGGAGCGAGGTCCTGCTCGCCGACTCCGTGCACACGGGGAGCGACGTGTGGGCGACGCTTCTCGTCTTGCTCTCGTTCGTCTCGGCGCGCTTCGGCTGGACGGTCGTGGACGGGGCGTCGGCACTCGTGATCGCGGCGGTGATCGCCTATGCCGGCTGGCAGATCGTCCAGCGCACGCTGCCCACGCTCGCGGATGCTGCCCTCATTCCGGCCGAGAATCTGGTCGAGGAGGCCGAGCGGGTCGCGGGCGTGCGCGAGTGCCACGAAGTGCGCTCGCGCGGCGTGCCCGACGAGGTGCTCGTGGATCTCCACATCCTCGTCGATCCGATGCTCCCGATCGCCGAGGCGCACCAGATCGGCCACCGCGTCGAACGGGTCGTGCGAACGCGGTGGCCGGAGGTTCAGGAAGTGCTCGTGCACATCGAGCCCGACGAGCCGGGAGAGCGAAAGCGAAAGTCCCGCGTGTGATCCCCTCTACGCGGGTTACGGCACGCGAATGATCTGCCGCGTCGGGAGAATCTTCTCGTCGACCCGAAGCCGAGCGAAGTACACGCCCGTGCTGGTCGTGCGCCCCGCGTTGTCCGTGCCGTCCCAGCGCAGTGTGTGCCAGCCCGCTTCCATGTCGCCGACCGCCCGCTGAACGAGCCGGCCCTGCACGTCGTAGATCGCGAGGTCCACTGTTGCGGCTTCGGGCAGGGCGAGTGAGAAGCTCACGCCGCGCGGCGCGGGATTCGGCATCGGGAGCCCGAACGCGAGCGCCTTCGGCACGTTCACGAGCTCGGGTGGCCCGTCGACCGAAATGACCCGCACGCCGCCGAAGCACCAGTAGCCGTGACACAGGATCCAGACCGAGCTGCCGCTTGCGCCGACCGCAGCCTGGCCCACGGTGCCATAGAGAATGCGTCCGCCGCCGGTCGCGCCTTCCGCGGGCATCGCGCCGTTTCCGAGCACGCTGCCCTTGAGCAACGTCGCGCCGGCGAGAGTCGAGAGCAGGGCGATCGCCCCGGCTGCGCTGAGGAGACTGACGACGATTCTTCTGTGCGTCATGTCGATCACCTCCGTCCGCTCGTCGCCATCGCCGTCGGCTCGACGGCAGGCACCGGGGCCTGTTCGAGCATGCGCCGCTGCTGGGCGTACGCGATGCCCTTCTCCTTCGGCTGCCCGAACGCCTGAGGATCGAGATAGAGCCCGCGATCCGCGACCGCCTTCGCTTCCTCAGTCGGGATGCGGTGCGCGTTCGCGGTGGCGTCCTGCCGGATGCCGGTCACCTGCCAGGACACCTCGAGCCCGGGGGTGCCGCCGGCGATCGTGAACCGGCTGCCCTCGAGCTTCTCCGCGATGTGGAGCCCGGGGGCGGGAGCGCCGACGGCCGTGAGCTGGTAGCGGAAGTCGCGATTCAAGGCCTCGAACCAGTCCGGCATCCGCACCGTCACCTCGCCGTTCGCGTCGAGGATCGCAACCCCATCGTAAATGTTCTTCATGTCGGGGGACTCGACGAACGAGTGGTAGAGGTACTTGTTCTCGGGATCGACCGGGTGGTCGATCTTGAACGCGCCCGCCCCCTTGGTCAGCGTGCCGGAGACGTTCACATTGCCAACGAAGTTCCCGGCCAGTCCCGCTCCGCCGACCGTGCCGTAGACACCCCAGCCGGTCCCGTTCTGCGAACCCCAGACCCCGATCCCGGTCCCTCCGGTTCCGTTGTTCTGGCCCCGAACGGCCGTCGAGAAACCACCCGGCGACGTGCTCGTCACGATCCCGTGAATGGCAAACGCGCTCCCGGCCGTGCTCGCGGTCGTACCAACCACGCCTATGCCCGTAGAACTCGCGCCAACCACCCCGTCCCCGCTCGAGGCATCCCCGCGCACGCCGGTTCCGGTACCGCCCGACCCGTAGACGCCAAGACCTCCGGGAGTCGTTCCGCGGACGCCCCAGCCGGTTCCGTCCTGCGAGCCGTAGACGCCGATCCCGCTGCCCCCTGTGCCGTTGTTCTCCCCCCGGACGCCGGCCGAGGATCCGCCAGGAGTGGTCGAGCTCACGAGCCCGTGGATGGCGTACGCGTTGCCCAGCGTCGAGTTCGTCTGACCGAAGACTGCCTTGTCCGTGCCGCTCAGTGCGTTCACCCCGATGCCGCCGGTGGTCGTCGCATTGAGCGCGTTGCCGTCGTTCGTCACGGACTGAATGCCGACACCCGCCCCGGTGGCCGCCGCACGGACTCCGATGCCGGTAGAGGTGAGTCCGAAGACTCCCTGGCCCGCTCCTGCCTCGCCGAGGACGCCGACTCCCGTTGGTGTCGTCCCGTACACGCCCCAGCCAGTCCCCGCCTGGGAACCGAATACCCCGATGCCGTTTCCCCCCGTTCCGGCATTCAGGCCGCGGACCGCCGCCGAGAAGCCGCCGGGGGCCGTGCTCGAGATCACTCCATGGATCGCGGCAGCATTCGGGAGTGTGCTGTTGCTGGTGCCCGAGAGGGCTCGTCCCGTTCCCGTGTTCGTGATCGCAATTCCCGCGTCGGGATTCGCAACCCCCGTCGTGCCCACGAAGGGAAGCCGGAGCGAGAGCCCGTAGGGGGAGGATGCGAGCTTGACCCGTGGCACCAGCGGCGGGTCCAGGTTCACCTGAACTTCGAGCCAGTATTGGACGTCGAACGGGAGCGTGATCGGCGTGATTTCACCGATGATCACGCTGAATCCGCCCTTCGTGACGAGAACGGCCGGATGCGTTTCAGTGTAGAGTGCAGCACCCGCCACGCTGACGTCGAAGATGCTGAAGGTCAGGTCGTACGTGCCATCGGGCACGAGATTGCCCACGTCGTCCGTGAGCACACCCTGATAGCTCATGGTGGAAGGGACATCCGCCCCCGCGACGGGGACGAATACCAGGGCTGTCATGATAAGAGCCGCGAGGAAAAACATGCGCTTCATTGCCGATCCCTCCGGATCGCAAATGGGGACTGCGCGGGAAGCCGATCCGAGGGAGCAGCACGGGTGACGAGCGGAGGAGGAGATCGGCCGAGCGAGGGCGCTTGCGGAAGGCGCTTCGTGGAAGCGATGGCGCGAGGGCGGACGCTCTATGACGATTCGATCGAAGCGACCAGGGGAAGCGACTGAGCCGGTTTAGAGGGGAGGGCGTACGCAGTCGCGGCAGCTTCGTTGGGCCTTACGCCGGGAGGCGTGGCTTGAAGCACCCGAAGGCTAGGAGTCCGTGACGATCGAGTAAAGGGTTTTCTGTGCGCCAACGGTCCGCCCCGGCACGCCGACTCACGGGACGATCTCGGCGCTCGTCAGGACTCCACTTCTGAGTCGCAAGCGGTTCATCGCGTGGCAGCTTCGGCACTCGATCGTACTCTCGGCGCCCATCGCCGCCCCGAGCGCGGCCACCGATCGCGCGGATTCGTTCTCCGGACCGAGCGGCAGAAGGACGCCGCACCGAAGGCATGTCCCGTCGAGCAGGGCGTCGCGGTCGATGCGCCCGATCCAGCCGTGCGGCCGCGTCCCGCGCGCCTCGTGATACCAGCGCGCGAGGTCGACGCGCGAGAACGCGCCCGCGAAGAACGCCTCATGACACGCCGCGCAGAGCGAGACCGGATGCGCGCCGAGCCGGCCTTTCTCTTCCTCTTCCCAGATCGCGGCGCGCAGCGGGCCTGGAGCCGCCTGCCCGCAGCGCAGGCACGTCGTCTCGGCGATCACGTGATGCTCCGCGACGGGCGGGAGCGGGCCAGCGACTCCGGCGCCACCGGCAGCCATCACGCAGGCTCCCAGTCGCGGATGCGGATCAGGTCGGCGAGCTCCGAGCGCCCGTCGTGGAACCGGTCGAGCGACGGATCCTGCATGGTCGCGAGCGAACACAGTCGGGTGGCGCCCGTCGGACCGACGATCGTCTGGAGCTCGGCATCGCGCGCTTTCCATCCCGAAGTCCCGATCGTCGAAAGCGCGTCTCCCCACTCGAGGAGCCGCGCGCGCAGCTTCTCGAGATCCGGAAACGTATGGAGCCAGAGGAAACGTCCGGGCACGGGAGCGGGAGGTGGCGTGCGCCGATCGAGCGCGACCGTCCAGTCGGTGTCGAGCGGCGCCCACACCTGCCCACCGGTCATCTCGCACGCGCCCCGCGCCTGATGCACGAACGAGGCGTGTCCGTCGCTCATCCGGCGCACGGGCCAGCGTTCGGCCCAGCGCTGCTGGGCACGCGCGCAGCGCTCCGCGAAATCCTCGGGCTTGATGGCCCCCGTCGCTTCGAGATACGCGATGCTCGGCGACAGGCACCCTTCGCGATCGTAGAGCGCAGCCTCGCGCACGAGCGCATCGGCAACCTGGTCCGCAACCCCGGGCGCGAGCGAGCCGCGCGCGATGAGCGCAACCGACATCCGGTGTCCGTGCTCGATGAGGCGCGGCGGCCGGGCGCGTTCCTGTGCCAAGGCATGCCACGCGCGGACCGTTTCGTCCGATCCGTACACGACGACGATTTCGGGATACGCGAGCGCGGCACGGTGCGCCTCCGCGTCGTCCGACGGCCAGTGCACGGCGGCGGCGGTGCGCGCGAGCGGGGGATACTCCTCGGCGAGCGCTTCGAGAAAGAGCGGCACCGTGACCGGATCCCCGGCCGAGACGCGCACGAGGCAGGTCGAGCGGGCAAGCAGCGCCCACGTGAGCGACTCGATGCCGGCCCACGGAATCGTCGACGCGGTGACGAGGAGCGTACCGCGCGGGGCCATCGCACGACGCTGGCCGCGGCGGTCGAGCGTCTCGAGCGATCCGACCGCGCGCACGATCGCAGCCCTCAAACCATTTTCCGTGTACGCGCGCGTGAAGCGCGCGAGCCCTTCCTCGATTGCTCCGGGAGCCCATCCGGTCGCGCGCACGAGGCCTTCGACGAGACGCACGCGATAGCTGCCGTTCGGCGCCGCCAGACGCCGGAGCGCCCCGACGAGTGCGGGAAGGAGATCCGCCACGAGCCGGTGATCGAGCTGCGTGCGCGCTTCGAAGAGCTCCTTCCAAAGTCCGTGGACGCGCTCGGCGCCGATCGCACTCAACGGCGGCGCGGCCGGATTCGGCGCCGCCGGTGCAGGCGCCGCAGGTGGCGGGGCCAGGATCGGATCGTGTGCGAGGCTCATGACGCCGGAACCTCTTCGAAGTCGAGCGAGCATCCGCGCGGCTCGCTTCCCGCGGCGCGGCCGAGCAGGCGGAACGCGGTCGGATCGCCTTCGCGCTCCGCGACCCCGACGTCCTCGGTCAGAAGCGAGATCACCGACCCGCGATTCGCGAGATCGACGATCCGGAGGAGCCCCGGCTCTCCCGGCGACACGGGAATCAGCGTGTGGACGTCGACGACCAGCACGCGCACCCACGGCGGTCCATGCTTGATCCGCGGCAGCGCTTCGGCGACGGGCGCGCCGGGATCACCGGCCTTCGCATCCACGCCGGTCGCGCGACGGATCGAGTCGTCGTAGAACTGCGATGCAAGCTCGGTCATGCCGTACTCGTTCACGCACCATGAGGCGTCGATCCCGAGCACCCGTTCGGCGCGCGCGTAGAGCTCGGCGACGTCGATCGCGCGCGTCCGCCCCTTCGATCCGCCCGTGTGGACGATGCGCGACCCCTGCGGCAACGCGACCCGCCATTCGTCCGCTTCGGCGGCGGCGAGAAAGCCATCGAGCGCGAGATCGGTCGTGATGACACACGCCGCGCGCTTCGATCGCGCGGCTCCCGAGAGCGCAGTCCGCGCAGCGGTCCCATCGAGCACACCGTCCCGCATGCAGTGGCGTGGCGCATGGGCGAAGAGCTCGCGCCCCGCGACTTCCACCATGTGCCAGAGCGAGGAATGTGGGGCGTCGGCCGCCTCCGGGCCGAGCACGATCGGCTCGAGTGCGGCCCGCGCGCCCGGCTTCGTCTCCGGGAGAACGCACGCGCGAAACATGGGAAGGAGAGAAGCTTCGTAGAGTGCAAGCGCGGCCGGTGTCATGTAGTGTTCGCCGGGACGCCGTCCGGCGGTCGTGCCGGAGGTGCGGAAGATGCGCGCGGGCTCGCCGGCCGCGCCCTCCTCCTCGCACTGGAGACGCGTGTCTTTGAACGCGGCCACGGGGACGGCGGGAATCTCGGTCCAGTGGCGAAGCCGCTGGGGAAGCGCGCTCCGCCTCTGGCAGTACGCGCGATACGGCGGCAGCGCATCGAACTGCCAGGCGAAGATCCGAAGCGCGAGGGCGTTGAATGCATCGTCCTCACGCGGCGCGTCCATCCCCTGCGCGAGGAATGCGTGCAGGTCGCGATCGAGATCCACGGATGGAAGCGGAGCCATGGCGCCATCCTATCGCAAGGACGGTGAGGCTTGGCGAAAGACTTGGACGGTTACGAGCTCCAGTTCCTCGGCGCGGCGCGCACGGTCACGGGATCGAAGTACCTGGTGCGGGCCGGTTCGACGCAGGTGCTCGTGGATTGCGGATTGTTCCAGGGATTGAAGGAGCTACGCCTCCGGAACTGGGAGCCGCTTCCGATCGAGGCCGGGGCGATCGATCACGTCGTGCTCACCCACGCGCACATCGATCACACGGGCTATCTCCCGCGCCTGGCGCGCGACGGCTTCCGCGGGCCCGTGTGGACCACTCCCGCCACGCGCGATCTCTCCGACTTCATGCTCAAGGACAGTGCGCACCTGCAGGAGGAGGAGGCCGACTACGCGAACCGGAAGGGCTTCTCGAAGCACAAGCCCGCGCTCCCGCTCTACTCGGTGGAGGACGCAGAGCGCGCGGTCCGCCTGTTTCGCACGACGCGCTACGGCGAGTCGCAGTCGCTCTCGGAGAGCGTGACCCTCCGGTTCCATCCTGCGGGACACATTCTCGGCTCGTGCATCGTGGAGCTCACCGTGCGCCGGAACGGAGACTCACGGACGATCGTGTTCTCGGGCGATCTCGGACGCTACGGCGATGCGCTCATGCGCGACCCCGAGGCGATGAAGAGCGGCGCGGACTATCTCGTGATCGAATCGACGTACGGTAACCGCGATCACTCCGACAAGGATCCGCGCCCGCACATCAAGGAGCTCATCGAATACGTCGTCGAGAGGCGCGGCGTGCTGCTCATTCCCGCGTTCGCGGTCGGGCGCACGCAGGAAGTGCTGCTCCATCTCAGGCGTGGGATGAAAGCCGGAGACCTGCCGCGGCTCCCCGTCCATCTCGACAGCCCGATGGCGATCGATGCAACCGAGGTGTACTGCCGCTACGTCGAGGATCAGCGTGTCGAGCACACGTCCGGACATGGCGCCGGGTGCGTGCACATGTTCGGCGAACTCGAGCTCGTCCGGACGGTCGAGGAGTCGAAGCGCCTCAATGCGATGAAGGGACCGCGCATCATCATCTCGGCGAGCGGCATGGCGACCGGCGGGCGGATCCTCCATCACCTCAAGAACCGGCTGCCGGACGAGCGGAACGTCGTCCTGTTCGTGGGCTTCCAGGCCCCGGGAACGCGTGGCCGCTCGCTCGTCGACGGCGCGCGGCAGGTGCGGATGCTCGGCGAGGTGGTCGAGGTCAACGCGCGCATCGACAAGATCGACTCGCTGTCCGCGCACGCGGATCGGAGCGAGCTCCTCCAGTGGAGCGGGACGTTCAGCGCGCGCAAGCCCCGCCGCACGTTCGTGACGCACGGGGAGCCCGAAGCGGCCGAGGAGATCGCCCGCCTCCTCCGCGAGCGCCACGGGTTCGAAGCGCGCGTCCCGAATCACCTCGAGAAGGCGGCGCTGTTCGACGATTGAGCCCGCGGACGACTTCTCCTCTTGCTTCACCTCGCGGCGGCCGAAAACGAAACGAGCCGCCTGCGCCCTCGCAGTCGGCTCGCTCGTGCTTGCGTTTGTCGGTTTTTCGGCGGCTTTCGCCGCCGCCCGGTTCCTTTCGGAGGCCGGTTCGAGGCCCACAACGGCTCCGCAACCGCGCGGGACTCGAACCAGCCGGCCTGACCACACGACCGGTTTGGTCGTGGAGCCCCCGCTCACCCGCCAAGGTATTGCATGGCTCGTGCTTCAGTCAGGCGGCCGGCGCAGGTAAGCTTTATCAAGCGGCGTGCCATTTCCCGGGGCCGCCCGGAGTGGTTTCACAGGACCCTGACCGAGGTTCTAAGCCAGCACGAATGAGCGAGTTGAGAGAGTGTCCCTCGACGTCTGAAACGGCCCGTTTTTACGCGGCCTTTCGAACCCGCACTTCTTTGCCGATGTCGGACAAAGGCGTGGCGACCCACTGTGGCGAGGAGCGCCGCAGGGTGTGGCGCGGTCGCATCGGAGCCGCGGTCCTCGTCGCCGGTATCGCCGGCGTTGCCGCCGCGCTCTCGTCGGGCTGCGGGGGTGGCGCGACCGAGGTTCCGATTCCGATCGTGTACGTGGTCGCGGGCGAGGTCTCGGATCCCACCTCGAGCCCTCTCACCCCGATCGAGGGCGCCACCGTTCGTGTCGAGACGGCCGCACAGGTCGTCGCGGTCACGACTGATGCGGAGGGCGTCTTCATCCTTCAGGGCGTCCCCGAGGGGAAGCATCGACTGCGCGCGGAGTTCCCCGGTCGGGTCACGACCATCACGTACGACTTCACCGTGAACGAGAACGTGGTCGGCGCGCTCGTTCCGCTCTTCACGCGCGTCCAGGTGGACTCGATCCTCGCCGCGCGTGGCGCTCCCGCGTGGAACGACACGCAGGGTCTGTTCGGCCTCTTTGCGCTCAAGAGCACGAGCGTGCCGCTCGGGGATGCGGTCGCGTCGTTCGCTCCCGACCCGGGAGGCACGCTCGTCCAGACGGGCGAGGGCAAGGACCCGATCGTGGTCGTCAACGCCGCGTCGGGGAGCTACTCGCTCTCGCTCGCGCGCTCGGGCTACGTCTGGGACGGCCCGTACGGATTCACGCTCCGGCCGGGAGTGCTCACGTTCGCGGCTCCACGCGCGCGCCCGAACATGAACGGATTCGTATTCGAGAACACGGGCGGCGGCCCGCCCATCAACGCGGCGACGGTCACGATCGTGGACGGGCCGACCTCCGGCGCCACGTCGTCCACGTCGTTCCTCGGACAGTTCTCGCTCGTCGGGCTCGTCGAAGGGACGTACACGGCGCGGATCGAGAAGGCGGGGTTCCTCCCGGGACTCACCTGGCCCCAGGACATGGCGCAGGACACGACGCTGTCCCAGGTCCTCATCCTCGGGGACACGCTCACAACCTGGGCCACGCAGGGCGGGTCCGCTCCGCCGAGTGCTTCGCTCGGTCACCTGGCCGTGGACGCGCGTGCAGCGCTCGGCGGAGACGTGCTCGTCGGAGCCGTCATCCAGGTGCTCGGCAACACGGGCTTTCCGGTCGCTCAGACAGCGGGAGCCCCGGCCCTCCGCCTCGACCTCCCTCCCGGCACGTATCGCGTGTGGGTGAGCGCGCCGGGACATGCGGATTCGCCCGCGACGGACGAGGTTCGGGTCCGTGCGGGCGAGGTGACCTACGCGAGAATCGAGATCGATTGATCGGGCGCGTCTACTCCCGGTATTGATCCTTGAGGCGCCCCCAGGTCGACTGCAGCGCGGGGGTGCAGTACTCGGCCAGGAACAGTCCATTGGCGCGCGTTCCCGCGAACACGCCGACCTGGCCTGGAACGTTGTCGAGCCCCACGACGGCGAGCACCGCGCGCACGTCGTTGTCGCCCGGAGTCGGAGGGCCGAAGCGGTGCCACGTCGCCCCGTAGTCGGTGCTCTCGAACACGCCCTGGCCGCGCGTCCCGATGTAGAGCACGTTCACGCCCTCGGTGCGGCGGGCGATGTCGTTGACCGGCGTGCCGAACGGAATGCCGGTCGTTGACGGCGACCACGACACTCCCTGGTTCGTGCTCCGGAAGACTCCGCTCTCGCAGGCCGCGTAGCACCGGTTCGAGTCCGCCGAGTCGATCACGAACGAGTTCGCGATCGCGCCCGGAGCGACGAGCGACCACACGTGATTCGTGCGTCGCCAGATCCCGCCGTCGGTCGCGGCCAGCATGAACGAGCCGCCGCGCACGCGCGCGAGCGCCCGCACCCGCAAATCGGTGAGCCCCTCGTTGATCGGCGTCCACTGGATGAGCGAGTCCACGCTCGGCCCGCCGATGAACACGCCTCCGTTGTAGAGGCCGGTGAAGACGGACTCGGGATGGGCGACATGAATGAAGACCGAGCGCGCGTCCGGAGAAGGAGGCAGCCCGTCGTTGATCTGGAACCAGAGTCCGCCCGTGTCCACGGTCTTGACGACGCCGAGCGGACCGGCGGCGACGTACCCCGTGTTCGTCGAGCTGGCGGTGACTTCGTGGGCGTTGGTCAGGAGCAGGTTGGCGTATTGCGCCCCGCAGTCCGTCGAGACGCCGAGCCCGCCGTTGTTGAGCGCGGTCCAGGCGATCACGCACGGGTTCCCCGGCGGCGAAACGAGCTGCGTGAATTCGAGTCCCGCGTACGAGCCGCGCGGCACCCAGGTGAGCGTGCCGGGCACGCACGGCTGAGCGTGCGCGAAGCCTGCGAACGCGAACAGTAAGACCGAGAGCGTGAGGGCGGCGAGGGCGGCCGGACGCGGGTCACGGTTGTCAGACAGATGCATGCGAGCACTCCCGTGTGCAGGTCGGATCCACAAATGCCGTGGAACGATCGCCGAGCCCCATCATTATAGACGGGCCCGCGGGCCGCGGACCAGCCGTCCGGTGACCTGCTCGCCCCCGAACAGCACGCGGAAGGGATAGACGCCCGGGGCGGTGGCACGGCCGTTATCGTCATCTCCGTTCCAACGCAGAACATAGTCTCCTGGGCCGTCGACCGGCCGGCGGATCTCGCGCACGCGCCGGCCCGTTGCAACATGCACGACGAGCCGGATCTCGCCGCCGGAAGGATCGGCCTCGAAGGCCGGCTGCGCGGCGGCACCGCTCACACGAACGCGCACCGACGCCTCGCCGAACGAGGGATTCGGTGAGATCCCGAGGAGCGCCACGACGGACACGCCGCGCGATCCGACGGGCGGATCGCCGACCGCGACCGGACGCACGTCGTCGAAGTCGAGGCTCTGCGGCGGGAGGCCGAGGCCGATCGGAGATTGCGTGAGCTGCTGGAGCGTCACGGCGTCGAACACGCGCATCCCGGGACCCCCGGGCGAACGGTCCGAGAGCCAGAGCTCGTTGCGATCGTTCATTTCGGCGTCGGCGAGATTGAAGCCCGACGTTGCGAACACCGGCGCGTCGAGCGTTCCATCCGTCCGGTCGTAGGCGACGCACAGCGTGTTGAACGAGGCATCGCTGATGACCGCAAAGCCCCGGTCCCCGGGGCCGACCACCACGTCGTTCAGGTCGCCGCCGAGCTCCGCTTCGTCGATTTCGACGCCGCGCACCGCAAGCGCGATCGGATCGAGCCGCACGACGCCGCCGTCGGCCGAGCCGAAGAATCCGGTGCAGCCGACGAGGAGATCGCCGTTTCCGTCCGTGACGATCTCGGTCACGGGGTTCTGGAACGGAAGCAGGATTCCCTGCACGCCGGGCGCCACGAGATCGGCGTCTACGAGGAGGTCGGTTGCCGCATCGATGACCACGACCTGGCTCGAATCGGTGGGCGTGAAGAACGCGTCGCGATCGAGCCGTTGGACCGCGACGAACAGCCGGCCGTTCCGGAGCGCCATCTGCGCCATCTCGGGAATGCCGTCGGCGTCCGCGAACCCGGCGAGCGAGACCTCGCCGGTTTTCACCCCGGTCACGGGGTTCACGATCCAGAGCTCCGCCGTCTCGTAGCGCGACACGTAGGCCTTGGTGGGCGAGACCACGATGATGTCCTGCGGATTCGATCCGTTCCCGACGCTGAACTGTTGAACAACCGCGAAGTTCGCCGCCGGATCCAGGATGCGAATGTTGTCGCACCCGAAGCGCTCGACCACGTACAGAAGGCCCTGATGGCATCGGAGTGCGGCGTCGGCGCAGACGCTTGCGCGATTCGAGTGACCGGTGCGGGGCGGGTCGAGATCGACGCTCCCGATCACCCCGCTCCCGAAGTCCGTCGAGTAGACGAGCGCCTGGGTTTGCGCCGCGTCCGCGGCCTGCGCGTGGAAGAGGGCGAGCACGGCGGCGATCACGAACAAGGCTTTCATGACTTGCCATCCTTTCGATCGAGGAGGAAGCGGATGCTGGCGTAGAAGGCGCGGCCGGGAAGCGGGTAGCCGCCGAAATCCTGGACGTGGGAATCGGTGAGGTTGCGGCACTCGATCGTCGCCTCGAGCCCGTATCGCGCGAACGCGCCGGTGATGCCGAGGTCGATCAACGTGCGCGCAGGGATGCGCTGGAGATTGGCGCGGTCCATGAAATGCGCGCCGATGTGGTGGAGCTCGGCGAACGGGCGAAACGGGGTTTCCGGGCTCGCATAGAGGGTGCGCGCGGCGACTTCGTGAGCCGGCCGGCCGGGCAGCTCGCGTCCGTACCAGTACGCCACGTCGCCTTCGTCGCGGGTCCACTGGCGCGTGTACTCGAGATCGGCGGAAAGCCCGAACTCCCATGCGGCCCGGAGCCCGAGCTCGAAGCCCTCGAGGCGCGCAGCCGAAATGTTCATCGCGACCGAGTACGAATTCGTGTTCTGCATGTAGACGAGGAGATCGTTCGCGTCGGAGCGGTAGATCGCGGCCTGGCCCTCGATCCATCGGGGCGCCCACCGGGCGGCACTGCCGGGCGCACTCACCCTGCGTTCCCAGCTCCCCACGAGCCCGACGTCGCGCGTTTCGATTTCCTCCGGGCGCGCCGCGGGATTCCCGTGCACACCGCCCCGGTTGCCGAACAGCTCCTCGAGCGACGGCACGCGCCCGAGCCGGGAGACCGATGCGCGCAACGCAAGCGAAGCCTCCGCGCCGCCCGCGACTGCGCCGCGCACCACGTCGCCGCGCGCGCCCAGGCTCCAGCGCGTGAAGCGCGTCGTGCGGCTCACCGCCGGGGACGGAAGCGCGCCCGGATACGCGGGCCCTGCCGGGAAATCGTCGAACGTGGACTCGCGCCGGATCTGCCCCGTCACTCCGACCCGTCCGCCGGCGAGCGACCAGCGATCCTCGAGCCCGAGCATGAGCCACTCGCGATCGGAACCGGCGAGGTCGCGCGGCTCGGGCAGCGTGAGCGCCGGCTCGTAACGCTCGAGTCGCCCTTCGGCGGCCGCGAAGAGCGCGTGTCCCAGGGGCAGCGCGTGCGAGGCGTCGAGACGGAGCCCGTCTTTGGACGTGTGATCATCGGTCGCGACCCGCATCCCCGTGAGCTCGCGCGCGGGATCGGCGAAGCGATCGCGATGGCGCACCGCGTAGAGGAGCGCTCCGGGGGCAAACCGGGTCGTGAGCGATCGCGCCGAGAGGCTCGTCACCGAGCGATCGGTCGCGAAGCTCGCGTCGAGGGCCGTGTTGGCACCGGTGCCGGGGGATCCCTGATCCTTGTCGAGATGGTCGTGCGTGAGCGCGAGCTCGGCCGGCCCCACACCCTGCGTGATGCGTCCGGTGAGCGCGAGCGAGCGAAACGCGTTGTTCACGCGCACGGCCCATTCGTCGTCGTTCGAATTCGCCGACGTTCCGTTGTCGTCGTAGTAGGCGAAATCCCCTTCGCTCTCGAGCCACTGCGCGACCGCGAGGACGGACGTTCGACCGCGCGTGACGCCTCCCGACGCGTCGCTCCGTCGCGTGCCGAACGCGCCGGCTCCGGCGGACACGCGGCCCCAGACTCCCGGTTGCCGGCGCGTGACGAGCTGCACGACGCCGCCGCCCGGCGAGTCGAACGCGAGCGGTGCCGTGCCCCGGTAGACCTCGATCGAGCCCAGCGCTTCGATCGGCAGATCGCTCGCGTTCACGACTCCGTATTGCGCTTGATTGAGCGGCACGCCGTCCAGGTAGACGGCGACCTGCGAGGCCGAGGAGCCTCGAATCGAGACGGCGCTAAAGGCACCGAGACCGCCGAACTGGCGGACGTGCACGCCGACGTTGCCGGCCAGCACGTCGCTCGCGGTGCGGAACCGGCCGTGTGCGTACGTGAGGTCGTAGGAGCGCGCGAAGCCGGGAGTGAGGCGGAGGAGCGGCGCATCGGTCGAGCGCGCTTCGCTCACTTCGATCGCAGGAAGCTCGACGACCGTGTCGGCTTGCGCGGCTTGTGCCGCTTGCGCGGAAACCGTGGAATCGGCCGGCACCAGCGCGCTGGCAGGAGGTTCGGCGGCGCTCGCGGCCCCGGTGCCGAGCCCGAGCGAGAGCGAGAGCGCAATAAAGACCATGCGAACGGACATGACGGAGGTCTCCGCCTCACGCGGTTCCGAAGGAGTGGCGAAGCGGGAAGAGGCGGGGCTGGAGAGCGGGGGCAAACGAAAACGCCCCCCGGACTCCGGAAGGCGAAAGAAACCCAGCCCCTTCGCGCGAAGAGCCACGGGAACGCGATCCAGGCAGGTCTCCTGACTTAGGGCTCGAGCGCCGGTCCCGCCTTCCCAACCCTTGGGGTCAGTGGCATCGTGGGATCGCGGCTCGCCCAACACAGTGACGGGATCGTGGGGGAGTCTCACCCCCTTCCCTTTTCACCCCTGCGGGGCACCCGGATCGATGTGACCGGACGGTAGTCCTGACGGCGGACCCCGTCAAGTCGGGGAGACCCGGATGGAGCAGAAGCCGCCTAGCCGTTCCGCCGCATCCAGTTGCGCGGGCGGGACTGTACGCCCCCGCGGATTCCGCGAGCGGGCCCGGTGGGTTCCGCGAGCCCCGATTGCCCGCGCAAGTTCGCCCCAGCCTTGAGTTTCCCTGCAGAAGCGCGACGCGCCCTCCGATAACGGAGCCGGAGGGAGCATGCCCGACGATCGCACTCCATTCGAGCGCTCGAGGCCTGGCCCGCCCGGGGAACCCATTTCGGAAACCCCGGCTCGCGCCAAGCCGTCGAAGCTGCCCAACACACCGATCAACGGTTTCGGTCAGCCGGCCGGAACCGAGGACGGCAGCGATTCGTTCGGGGATGAACCGATCTCCGGAGGCACGGTCGCGGGCACGCCGCTCGAGCCCGGCATGGACCTGGTTCAGCTCGAGCTCCGCGAACAGCAGAACCTGAACAAGCTGCGCGACCTCATGCGCGTCATGATGCGCGCGCTCAAGGCCAAGCGGATGTACCCGGCGAACAATCCGCTCCTCCAGCGGATCCTCGGCGAGTGCTCGATCGCCTTCAACGAGACGCTCGAGACGCTCGGAGACATCCACCTCACGATCCAGCAGTTCGACATCCTGTTCCTGAACCAGAGCATCTATCACAATCCCAACAAGCGGGAGTCCCTGGCGTTCCGCTTCGCGAAGGACGGCATTACCGAGCTCGTGTTCCAGGAGGGCCTGCCTCCGGATCAGCTCGAGGACTTCCTCGCCGTCATGGCGCACGCGATGGAGCTCGGCTCGCTCGAGGACGACCTGGTCACGCTCCTGTGGGAGCAGGAGTTCTCGCACATCACGTACGCCTATCTCGCGATCGACGACCTGCAGGAGCAGCAGGGAGCGATGGCGCTCGACATCACGGATGGCGCCGAGATGTCCTGGCCGGAGTCGACCGCGGAACCGATCGACGAGACGACCGGCGTCCCGTGGACCGAGCATCACGGCTGGACGGACGACGGCGGATCCGGGCACCGCGCCGACGACTGGAACGAGCTCGTCCCGGTCGCGCGCGTCGAGAATCGCTGCTCGAACGACTTCCTCCATCTCACGTCGCAGGAGATCGAGGCGCTCGCGGAGGAGATCCACCGCGAACACTCCCGATCGCTCCACGACGTCGTGCTCGAGATCCTCACCGAGGTCGCCGAGGACGAATCGGCGCCCGAGGCGTTCGCGGATCTCGCGCGCGCGTTCGCCGATCTCCTGATCGTGGTCGTGCAGGAAGCCGATCTCAAGCACGCGGTCGAGATCGCCGCGACTCTGAAGACACTGTCCGCGAGCCGCGGTCACGATCCGTCGGGCTTCCTCCCGGATGCGCGCGACCTCACGACGCAGGCAGTCGCCGGGCTCTCGCGCCATCCCGAAGCGGACGCCTCGCTCCTCCCCGAGTTCCTGGTTCACCTGGGCCCGCGCGCGATCGATCCGGTGTGCGATCTGATCGTGGACGTCGATCTCCACTCCCTCCACGTGTATCTGCAGGAGGCGCTGGTCGAGCTCGCGAAGCAGGATCTCCCCGCCGTGCGCTCGCGCGTCGATCTTGCGCCCCCGCACGCCGCGCGACTCCTCGTCCAGGTGCTGGCGCGCGTCGGCACGCCCGAAGCCGAACAGGCCCTCGCGGCGGCCACGTCGCACATCGAAGCCCGCGTGCGCAAGGAGGCGATCTCCGCCCTTTCCGCGAGCGGCAATGCGCTCACGCGCGCGTATCTCCTGCGTGCGCTCGACGACGACGACCCGCAGGTGCGCGCGGCCGCCCTCCATGCCGTGCGCGAGTCCTACGGAGCTGCGAGCGAGGACCGCGCGCTTTCCGAGCGGTTGCTCGCCGTCCTTGGAGGCCCGCGCTTCGCCGAGCAGTCGCAGGTCGAGCGCCGTGCGTACTTCGACACGCTCGTCGACGTGGGCGGCCCGACCGTCCTCGCGACGCTCGACGCGTGGCTCGGTCTCTGGCGCCTCGGCGGCGGCGGAGATCTCAAGGCGCGCCGGGAGCTTGCCGCGTGGGCGCTGTCGCGCATGCGCACGCCGGAGGGGCAGGCCGTTCTTCAGAAGCATTCGCGCAGTCTGATTCCCGCGATTCGCGCCGCGTGCCGGCGGGCGCTCGAGACCAGCCAGGACCTGGCGGCATGAGGAGGCTCCGGTGAGTCACGCCGCATTCGAACCGAACGCCCGCGACCTCGGCGGAAGCGCTCCGCGCGAGCTCGGACGCGATCCGGGACGCGATTCCGCGCGCGACCCGGGGCGGGACGACAGCGACGAGGCGCACGCTTCGCGCGTCACCGTCGCCGGTCGTGCGCTGGCCGCAAACCTGTCCGTGTTCTGGAAGACGGCGCGCCTCTACGACGCGCGCAACGTCGCGTACATGCAATCGCTCCAGAACCTGATGGAGTCGATGCAGCAGCTCCTTTCGATGGGCTCGGACTTCGTGCTCCAGGTCGTCGGCGACTGCCTCTACATCAACGATCAACGCCTGCGCGTCGACGTCGTGGGCTATGCATCACACCAGTTCATCGTGGACGAGCTCGCCAAGCGGAAGGTCGGCGGCCTGCGCTTCACGCAGGGCATCGAGCGCAGCGAGCTCCAGACGTTCACGCGCATCTTCCTCGGCGAGTCTCCGCAGACGCCGCCCGACTTCGACCGCATCGTCGCCGACTGCGATACGCAGGGCGTGACGCACGTCCTTCCGCAGAAGGAGCTCGCGCTTCCACCGACGGACCCGACCGACACCGAGACGCAGGGACGCCGGATGGTCGCGAAGAAGACGTTCTTCCGCGCGATTCAGTCGACCAAGAACGTGATGCTCTCCGCGCGTCGTGGGAAGCAGGTGGACTTGAGGCAGGCGAAGCGCGCGGTCCAGTCGATCGTGGACCTCATTCTGTCGCAGGAGCTGTCGCTCCTCGGCATGACCACGCTCAAGGACTACGACGAGTACACGTATCAGCACTGCGTGAACGTCGCGATCCTCTCGATCGCCGTCGGGCATCGTCTCGGACTCACGAAGCAGCAGCTCTCGCAGCTCGGCGTGTCCGGCTTGTTCCACGACATCGGCAAGGTCGTGATCCCGAACGAAGTGCTCGCGAAGCCCGGCCGGCTCTCGCCCGAAGAGTGGGCGCTCATGCAGAGTCATCCGATCGAGGGCGTGAAGATCATCACGCGTTTGCACGGCCTCTCGCCGCTTGCGATGCGCGCGATCGCGGTCGCGTACGAGCATCACCTCAACATCGATCTCTCGGGTTATCCGCGCATCAAGCGCCCCCGCGAGCAGAATCTGATGAGCCGCATCGTCGCGATCTGCGACTGCTTCGACGCGATGACCGCGCATCGCTCGTACCAGAAGCATCCGTTCACGCCGTACGAAGCGCTGCATTACATGACGACGAAGATCCCCGAGCGCTTCGACGCAACGCTGCTCAAGGTGTTCATTCAGACGGTCGGCATCTACCCGCCGGGAACGCTCGTGCGGCTTTCGAGCGGCGAGCTCGCGCTCTCGATCTATCCGAACGCGGAGGACGTGACCGCCCCGGTGGTGAAGGTCCTGCGCGAGGCGTCGGGCATGCCGACGATCGAGGAGCGGCGGATCGATCTCGCGAATCAGGAGGGTGTGTCGCGCGGGCAGAACGGCTACGTCACGATCGTCGAGGCCGTGCACCCGGAGAACGTGAACATCCGCCCGGAAGAGCTCGTCGAGTAATTACTGGCGATAGACGACCAGGGCGCAGATTTCGAAGTCGTCCACGTTCGTGGGAGCGGACGGAACCACGGACGCTTCGAGCCGAAGCGAATTGGGCCCCAGGAGGAACGCCGAACTCGGCACTCCGGTCAGGACCCCGGCATAGAGCCGCAGGCGATCGTCGGGCGCCGCTGCGAGCTGCGCCACCGAAATCCCGTTCAGGAGCACGTTGACAGGTGCCTGGATTCCGCGCGCCTGAATCCGGTAAGAGGGCATTTCGTCCGGAATCTGTCCCGCAGTGAGATTGAACTGGATCTCGATCTCCGCCTCTTCCACCGGAATCTGGAACGACACACCCGACCCCGGATCCGCGATACCGTCGCCGAGCCGATGAAGCCGCGGAATCTTCGTCATCACCCGTCCCTGCGCCGGCGTGCAGAGGGGCGATGCTGAGACCTCGGCCCCGGCCTCACCGTCCACGACGATCGCGTGCGGCAGGATGGTCACGTGATCGATCGTGAGGACAGTCGAATCCGGAAGTGGCACGTTGCCCGGAACGGTCACGATCGAGACGCCAGACGCGTCCGTGGCGACCGAATAAATCTCGGCACTCGTGTTCGCCTCGACGTTCGCGCCGACCACGGGCGGATTGCCGATCGAATCTTCGAGAACCGCGACCGTGTAGCGACGGGGCGGGATCCCCGATCCCGACGGATCGTCGTCATCGCTACATCCGGGAACCGACAGGACAGCGCCGAGAGCGACGAGAAGTTTCGCGAAACGGGGCGTGAGGAAGCGGCCCAGGCGGGGGGTCCGGGGCGCGTTCATCAGACGGAAGGCGGCGTGATGCCGATCATGCGGAGATACAGGAAGAGCTGCGCGCGATGATGCAGCTCGTGCTCGAGGACGTGGTCGAGGATCCAGTGGAGGGAGTGCTGCATCTCTTCCCCGTTCTTCCGGCGGTAGTGGATGACTTTCGAGAGTTCCTTGGTCGGCGCCCCGAACCAGCGCTGCGTGGGACGATGGAACTCCTCGAGCACGAACAGGAGCTGGTTGTGGTCGCGCGCTTCGTAGTTGTCGGTCCAGCCCTGCGCGGGATCCGCGTGACGGAGCGTGAAATCCCGGAAGGGCTCGCCATCGACCATGTGATGGACCCACCAGGCCTCGGTCTCGGCGATGTGGAGAATGTGCTGCCGCGCGGTCAGCATCTCGGGCTTCGGCTTGTAGTCGAAGTGCTCGGGCGGCAGAAGGCGCACTCCTTCGACGAGGTACGGGCGGTGGTACGAATCCCAGAACGGGTAATGGCCTTTGATCGTTCCGGGATGATCGTGAACCGAGTAGAGGACCGGGCTTTTGGTCAGCTCATCGGCGGGGGTCGACACGGCAAATGCCCTCCATCTAACGACTTAGAGGATTCATCGGGCGGGCACGGGCGGCGCGCCTCGGTCCCCAACACGCTGGACCCCGACCAGCAGTCCGTCAAGGCGCAGCCGGGTCATCTTCGGGGTTTTGAGGGACAGCCTGGGGGTCGGGTTCGGACTCCAACTTGCCCCAGGGCGAGCGAAGGCCGAGGCCAGAATCGGGGAACTCGCTCTGGAGCGAGTTCGACGGTCCGGGTCTGCTGCTGTAATCCTATATAGGAACTAGAATTAGACGACAGGTGGCCGGATCAGGACCCGGGTGAAACACGTTATGTCAACTGGTTTTTGAAACCAGTTCATCCTCGCGGGCCGATCCCGGCGCCGGATAACCGGCTTGACCCCCGGCGGCGCCCCCATTACATTGCGAGTCTTGGTTTTTCGCCACCTGCACGTGTCCGGAGGTTCGCCTTGAAGCGCACGTATCAACCCCACAACCGTCGCCGCAAGAAGGTGCACGGTTTTCGCGCCCGCATGAAGACGGCGAACGGACGGAAGGTCCTGAACCGCCGCCGCGCCCAGGGCCGAAAGCGTCTGACCGTCAGTTCCTCGTAGCCGCCGGGCTTCGCGCCGTTTCCCCGGGATCTCACAGCCGATGGAGCGTCGAACGGATCCTCCCGGTCCGCCGGGCGGGCCGGGGTTGGGGACGCGCTTTGGCCGCTCGAACCGCCTTGCGCGCACCTGGGAGTATCAGCGCGCCTACCGTGAAGGGCGGCATCGGCGGGGAAATCATGCGGTCGCCTACATGCTCGCCGTTCCCGGAGAGCCGTCCCGGGCGGGAGTCGTCGCGAGCCGCAAGGTCGGCTCGGCCGTCGTTCGGAATCGCGCGAAGCGAAGGCTGCGCTCGATCATCCGCGGGCTGTGGCCCGGTGTCCCGCCGACCGGGGCTTCCCTGGTGCTGATTGCGCTGCCGACCGCGGCGACCATAGACTTCGAGGAACTGACCGACGACGTCGCCGAGCTCTGGCGGCAACTGGGAGTCCTCCAACGTTGAAGACCGTGGTTCTGGGGGCGATCCGCCTGTATCGGCGATTCGCGTCTCCGCTTCTGCCTCCCGCCTGTCGCTATCTGCCTTCGTGCTCCGCTTACGCGGAGGAGGCGGTCCTTCTGCACGGAGTCGCGAGGGGCCTGCTTCTGTCGGCACGCCGCGTGGCCCGTTGTCATCCATGGGGCGGGCACGGCGTGGATCTCGTTCCGGCTGCTCCGAAGCGAAAGGAAGTCTGAGCTTGGATCGACGCACGCTGCTCGCGATCGTTCTGTCGTTCATTGTTCTGTTCGGCTCGCAGTGGGTGTTCCAGAAGCTCGGATGGATTCCGAGGCCGACGGATCGCAAGCCCGCGAGCACGGCGGTCGCCCCCGGGGACACGCTGGGCGGTCCCGGCGCGACCGAGCTTCAGTCAGGGGCCGGCGGCACCGGCGCGGTCAGCGGACCCGGCGGGACCGCACCCGGAATCGGCGCTGGTGCGGGCACCGCCGCGGGCACGGTCGCCGGCATGGCCGCAGGCGCTTCGGGACAAGCGGCCTCCGGGTGGATCGTCACCGCATCGCCCGACACGATTCTCACGATCGAGCAGCCGCTCTATACGGCGCGCTTCCGCGCGCGCGGTGCGCGGCTCCTCTCGGTCGCCCTCAAGAAGTACAAGGACGGGAACAGCGGGATCGCGACCCTCGCCGACAGCCCGGCGCTCGGTCTCGACCTCGGGACGGACGATCGTCCGCTCTCGATGGAGGACGTGCCCTACGCGTGGGCCGAGAGCCTCGATGCGAGCGGCCGCGTCGCGGTCCTCACGTTCAGCGCGCGCGATACGACGGGCTTCAAGATCGATCAGACGTTCCGCTTCGAAGAAACGGACTACCGGATGCCCTACACGGTCGCGATGACCGGGCTTCCGACGACCGGGGACCTGCGCGACTACCGCATCCTCATGCGCTCCTGGCCGCTCGTCACCGAGCGCACGCACAGCGAAGACCTCAACAACCTCGGCGTCACGGCGAAGGTCGGCAAGGACAACAAGCGCCACATGGCGGGCTCGCTCAAGAAGGAGCCGAAGTCCGCGGACGGCGCGATCGGCTGGCTCGCGCTTCACAGCAAGTACTTCCTGCTCGGGCTCGTCGCCGACGACGTGAAGGGCACCGCGACGCGGGCGTCGCTCGCACCCGGCACGCTGCCCGAGACGCACGACCAGGTCCAGGGCACGATCACCGTTCCGCTGCCCGCCGCCGGGCGCGCGCACTCGTACGTCCTGTACGCGGGACCGCTCGACTACTGGCGCGTGGGACGGCTCGGAATGGATCTCGAGCCGCCGCACGCCTTCCTGTTCAACGCGTTCAAGCCCTTCTCCGCAGCGCTCGTCTGGATCATGAAGTTGTTCCACTCGCTCATTCACAACTGGGGCGTGGCAATCATCCTGCTCTCCACGGTGGCGAAGATCGTGACGCATCCGCTTCAGGCGACGAGCATGAAGTCCATGCGCTCGATGCAGAAGATTCAGCCCGAGGTGGAGCGCATTCGCAAGCGCCACGAGAAGGATCCGCAGAAGCTCAACGAAGCGATCATGGGGCTCTACAAGGAGAACAAGATCAATCCGCTGGCGGGATGCCTGCCGATGGTGATCCAGATGCCGTTCTTCCTCGCCCTCTATCACGTGCTCGGCTATTCGATCGATTTGAGGCAGGCAGGGTTCGTCGGCTGGATCAACGATCTGTCCGCGCCCGATTTGCTGTTCCAGCTCGGGCCGATCCCGGTCCGTGTGCTGCCGATCCTCATGCTCGGATCCATGCTCCTCCAGATGAAGATGACGCCCATGGATCCCAAGCAGGTGAACACCATGATGTTGATGAACGTGGTGTTCCTGTTCCTGTTCTACAATCTGCCATCGGGTCTCGTGCTGTATTGGACCGTCATCAATCTCCTGACTGCCCTGCAGTCCTGGCACATCGCGCAAGGCGACAGGCAGCCTGCCGCGCGGGCGGCTTAGCGCACTCCGCGCCACGCACACAGGCCTGGGAGGCAACGTGAACAGCGCTGTCGGAACCGGAAAGACTCTCGAGGAAGCCGTCCAGGACGCGCTTGCCCGATTGGGTGCGACCACGGACCAGGTCGAAGTGCGGAAGCTCGAGGAAGGATCCTCCGGGCTCATGGGAACGGCCTTCCGGCCCTACCGCGTGCGCGCGACGTTTCTCCCCGGGTTCGGTCCCCCTCCGCCTGCGCCGGGCGCGGGCAGCGCGGGAGCCGGCGGCGGTCACGGACACTTCGACGAGCGGACGGCGTTTCGTGGCGGCGAGTTCGGCATGGCGCCGGCGTCGCCCGCGCACTCGAGCGACATCGAGCGGCGCGAGCGTCCCTGGGAGCGCGACCGCGAGTCGACCGGCAACCGCGAGTCGAGCGGGGATCGCGGGGACCGCGACCGTGGCGACCGGCCACGCGGCGGCCGCGATCGCGGGGACCGCGAC
>JBOHUC010000121.1:0-7639 GCA_050733935.1 Candidatus Eiseniibacteriota bacterium
GATCGATGCGCCGCACCTGGCCAGCGCGGTCCATCGTGGCGTCGTGTTCGAGGATGGAGTGAAGGTCGCGAAGCAGAATCAGAGGGCCGCCGCCTGAGGTCGTTTACACACCTCTTGACTCAAGCCCCCCTCCCACACTCCGTTTGAGTGGAAGCCCCGAGGGTTCCGGCGCTAATCTCCTTCCCCATGCTCGGCGCCATCATTGGAGACATCGTCGGGTCGGTCCATGAATGGGCCCGGACCAAGACCAAAGAATTTCCTCTCTTCGTCCCCGAATCGACCTTCACGGACGATTCCGTCCTCACGGTCGCGGTGGCCGAGTGGATTCTGACCCGCGGAGATCTGACCGACCTGTTTCACGACTACTACGACGCCTATCCCGGCCGTGGGTACGGCGGCATGTTTCACACATGGGCGGGCGAGAAGAGTCACGTGCCCTACAACAGTTTCGGCAACGGATCGGCCATGCGAGTGAGTCCCGTGGGATTCGCCTTCGGGAAGCTCGAGGAGGTCCTGGACTGGTCCACGCGATGCGCGGCGGTCACGCACAACCACCCCGAGGGAATTCGAGGCGCCCAGGCGACGGCGGCGGCGGTGTTCCACGCTCGACGCGGCCTCGAGCGGAACGAGATCCGACGGCTGCTCGAATCGGAGTTCCACTACGACCTGAGCACGCCCCTCGATGAAATCCGCGTGACGTACGAATTCGACGTGACGTGTTCGGGAAGCGTCCCCCAGGCGCTCCGGGCCTTCCTCGAATCGACGGGCTACGAGGATGCGATCCGAAACGCCATCTCGCTCGGCGGCGATGCGGACACGCTCGCATGCATCACGGGTTCGGTGGCCGAGGCGTACTACGGGATTCCCGCAGAGATCGCGCAGGCGGGGAGAGCGCGGCTCGACCCGCCGTTGCTCGAGGTCCTCGATCGCTTTCGGAGCAAGTTCGGGCTCGCGTGAGGCGCACGGCTTCCACTGCCCGCCGCGCTCTGGAGACTCCTAGAACTCGTATCCGGCCGAGAGCACGAAGTACTGATCGTCCTCACGATCGGGATTGAACCAGTCGACGCCGACGGACAGCGAGCGATACGTGCTTTCGAGAAGCAGCCCGCGTTCGAGGTCGAGGCCGGTTTCGATCGTCCGCGTCCGCTGGGTGACGAGTCCAAACCGGATCCACGAAGCCGGCGCGACCGTTGCCTCGAGCCACTGGTAGAAGAAGTCCTCGTCGACATCGTCGAGACGAACGACGTACTCGGATTCCGAATAGAGCTCGAGACTGCGCCAGGCGAGATCGAGCTCGAGCCCGGGCGCAATGCCGTCCGTCTGGCCGATCACGAGGCCGAGCATCGGCGTCGCCGTGAGCACGAGCTCGTCGCCGATTGCGAAATTGCGACCGACGAACATCGAGCCGGTGCGCAAGTCCTCGTAGTTGTAACGGGCCTCGAGATGAAGGGCACCGCGATCCGCAGCGAGGATGGGGGAGAGGAACGCATCCTCCTCAGGTGGAAAGTACAGGAGCCCGGAGAGTCCAAAGGTCCCGTTCTGCGCACACGCCGTTCCGTGGAAGAGCACGAGAGCCAACACGGAAAGCGCAAACGTGGCATACGAAGGCACGCGCCGGTGTCGCGAGAGCTCCGTCAACGGGCGACCCGGGAGGCATCGAGGGTGTCTTCGCGCCGGCGCTCCGAACCGCGCGCGAGCGCGACGAACGAAGCCAGGACGGCAATCGCCGCGGCGACGAGGAGCGCATCGCGCACGCCAAGCGCTGCGGCCGCCCGTGTCGTCTCGATCGCTCCACCGCCGACGCGCCCGATGTGCGCAAGCTCCCTTCCTTCGTAGATGGCCGCCGCAAGCCCGATCCCGCACAGCATGCCGAGATTGCGCATGGTCGCGAGAAGTCCGCCCGCGAATCCGAGGCGGGTTGCCGGCACCGCGCCCATCGCGGCACTCGAATTCGGCGGCTGGAACAGGCCCTGCCCGAGCCCGACCACGAAGAGACTTCCGAGCACCGCGACGAGTCCCGGCGAATGTCCTGGCTCACGCCCGATGAAAGCAGCAAGCAAGAGAAGCCCCGCGCCCGTGAGCAAGAGCCCGAACGTCGCGAGCGCGCGCGAACCGAGCCGGTCGGAGAGCGCTCCTGACACCGGCGAGACGAGCGAGAGAAGAAGTGGAATCACGACGAGCACACGGCCCACTTCACCCGGTGTCTGCCCGGCGACACGCTCGAGATAGAACGGAACCAGGAAGACAGCGGCGAATAGCGAGACGAAAGCGAGAAAGAGAGTCGCGGTCGACGAGGCGAACACCGGGTTTCGAAACGCACCGAAGTTGACGAGCGGTTCGCGCCGCGCGGCGGCCGTGCCCCCTTCGGCCGCCCGCTCGTCCCGCGGAAGAAGCGAAACGCCCGCGGCCGTGAGCACGACTCCGATCGGGAGATTGACCAGGAAGATCGTGCGCCACGAGCCGAGCTCGATGAGCCACCCCCCGAGCGGAGGTCCCACCGTGAGCCCGATGCCGACCGTGGCCCCGATCCAGCCGAGCGCGCGTCCGCGGATTTCCGCCGGAAAGGACGCGGTGACGATCGCGATCCCGTTCGCCGAGACCATTGCCGCGCCAACGCCCTGGACGACGCGCGCTGCGATGAGGAGCGCAAGCGACGGCGCGGCCGCGCACAATCCGGACCCGATCGTAAAGAGAACGACTCCCGCGAGATAGACCCGCCGCCGGCCGAGCGCATCCGCAAGCCGGCCGAACGGCAGCAACAGGAGCGTGAGCGAGAGGAGATAGGCGAGCGACACCCACTCGATCGCGGTCACAGGCGCGTGAAACGTGCGCGCAAGCGTCGGGAGTGCCACGTTCACGATGCTGCTGTCGAGCGTCGCCATGAACGTGCCCGCCGCGACGACGGCGAACACCTGCCAGGGATGACGCGGTGGGGCCGCGCTCAAGCCCGGGCCGAGCGGGCCCAGCGCATGATCTCGGGAAGGTTCGGCGTCTTGCCGTAGAGAAGGAGGCCGATGCGGAAGAGGCGCGCCGCAAACCCGAGCAGGAACCAGATGCTCGCCACGAGAAGCCCGAGCGAGACCGCGATCTGCCACACCGGAACGCCGCCCGCGGGGAGTCGAAGCATCATGGTCACGGGTGCGGTCCACGGGAAGAGCGAAAGCGCCACGGCGAGCGCGCCGTGCGGCTGGTCGATGATCGCGCTGATCATGAAGAAGGGGAGCATGGCCGAAAGGCTGATCATCGCGGCGAGCTGGTTCGCCTCCTGATAGGTCGAGACGAGCGAGCCCACGCCCAGCATGAACGTCCCGAAGAAGAGATACCCGAGCAGGAACAGGACGAGCCCGAGCACGATCGTGGACGGCGCGACGTGGAAGAACGGCGCCTGCGCGGTGAGCGTGATCATGCCGAGGCCACCCCATGCCACGAGCAGCAACAGCGCCGCCGAGCCGAGCCCGAGGAGCTTTCCGATCATGAGCTCGTCCGGCGTGACGAGGGCGAGGATCGACTCGAGGATGCGCGACTCCTTCTCCTCGCCGAGGCCCTGCAGCAAATAGCTTCCGGCCGTGAAGATCCCGACTGCGAGGATGAAGCCGAAGCCGAGCGGCACGAGGAAGCCAAGCAAACGCTTCGCGAGGTTCTCGGGCTCGAAGTCGCCCGAAGGAGTGCGCACGTACACGCTGTCGGCCACGGGAACCAGAACGCGCTCGAGCACAGTCGGCTCCGCACGTCCGGCGAGGAGCCTTCGGCGCAGGAACTCGGCGTACGGCGGTCCGACACGCCGCGCGGTGAAGAGACCCCCCGGCCTCCGGAACTGCGCCATGTTCCCGGTCGTGAGGTAATCCGGCGCGAGACGCATGACCGCCCGCACGTCGCCCTTCTCGAATGCGTGCGCGGCTTCGTCGAACGTCGCGTAGAACCGCGCGGCGTACTCCGACTTGCCGGTCGAGTCCGGAGACATCGGGATCTCCTGCCCGGGCGCAGCCCCGAGGACGCCGGAGGGATCGACGACCGCCACCACACGAGTTTCGGTCGAGCGCTTGGCGAGGAGCGTCGGCAACGCTCCCATGAACGTCGCGAACATGCCGTAGAGCGGCATGAGAAAGAGCGTGAGGATGAAGCCCTTGCGCCGGACCGTGGTCAGGAACTCACGAAGCGCGATCGTGCGAACGCGTCTCCAGTCGGGCTTCACGCGTCCTCTCCAGGGGAGCGGGCCGTCCCGCCGGCCGCTTCGACCGTCCGCACGAAGATCTCCTCGAGCGGGGTCACCATGTGCCGAAACTCCTCGACCTCGGCCTGCGACGCGGCGAGCCACGCGAGGAGCTCGTGCGGGCCCGTTCCTCTCGAGAAGTGCACGCGCATCGCTCCGTTCTCGCGCTCGATCCGCTCGACGCCGGGTGCGCGCGTCAGGTCGGCGTTCGTCCGCACGACGACCGAGTCGTCCGAGTTCTCGCGCATGATCTGGCGGATGGGTCCGTACAGGACGCGCCGGCCGCGGTGGATCATGAGCGCGCGGTCGCACAGCTCCTCGACCTTGTTCATCTGGTGGGTCGAGAGAAGGATCGTGGCTCCGGCCGCCCGGCGCTCGGCGATCACGTCCTCGAACAGGCGCGTGTTCACGGGATCGAGCCCGGTGAACGGCTCGTCGAGGATGAGGAGCGCCGGGTCGCCGATGAGTGCCGTCATGAACTGCACCTTCTGCTGCATGCCCTTCGACAGCTCGTTCACGCGCCGTTTCTCCCACGTGGCGAGCTCGAGACGCTCGAGCAACGCGCGCGAGAGGCGTGTGGCTTCCGCGGCCTCGTGTCCCTTGAGACGCGCGTAGTACTCGAGGAGCTCGCCGACGCGTGAGCGCTTGTAGAGGCCGCGCTCCTCCGGCAGGTAGCCGATCTTCGCCTTGAGCCAGCTGTCCGGCTTCCGGCCGAGTACCTCGACCATGCCGGAGTCGGGACGCGTGATGTCCATGAGCATTCGGATCATGGTCGTCTTGCCCGCGCCGTTCGGACCGAGCAGCGCGAACACCTCGCCCGGGAGGACCTCGAACGAGACGTCCGAAACCGCCTGAAACGAGTCGAAGGATTTCGAAAGAGAGGTGACGCGGACCACGGGCGCGGTGCTCATCGAAGTCGGAGGATAGCACACGAGGATCGGCCGCGACCGCCGCCGTGCGGGATGCTAGTCTCGCGGCCATGCGCGCGACGAACTTGTCTCCGGCCATCGCCGCGATCGCGCTTTCTCTCTCGAGCGCACCGGCGAGCGGACAGGTGCTGCTCGGTTATCTCTTTGGCGAAAAGCTTGCCTCGAAGAACTTCAACATGGGCTTCGAGGTGGGCATGAACTTCTCGACGCTCGATGGATTCGAGAACGCGGAGCGGGTGAACGACGCGGTGTTCGGCCTGTTCGCCGACTGGAGGTTCTCCGAGCACTTTCATCTGGGCGGGGCTGTTCTTCCGATTGCTGGACGTGGCGCCGGCAATCTCGCACCCGTCCTCACCGGAGATCCGGACTTCGATGCACAGACGACGGGCGGAACGATGGAGCGGAGCCTGGGCTACGTCGAGATTCCGGTGCTCCTCAAGTGGGCGCCCGATCGCGAGGAGGGCATTCGCGTGGGAACGGGCCCGTCGTTCGGAATCGTGACGGGAGCCACGGACCGCTACGACGTTGTGTCGCCGGCCGGCACGAGCTACACGCTCGAGCGGGACATCGGTGGCCAGTTGCCCGACGTGGATCTGGGGATCTCGGCCGAGGTCGAGTGGCGCTTCAAGATACTCTCGATCGCGGCTCGCTATACGCACGGTCTCACGGACATGAGGCTCGCCGGTTCGCCCGACGCGATCTACTCGCGCGTGCTGACGGGAACCGGCCGAATCTATCTCGGGAAGAAGCCGTCGTCCCCCTGAGCGTGAGACGGCGGAACCGCTTCTAGAGCCCGAAGCGGTACTGCAAACCCGCAATGACGTGCGTGCGCGAGGTGAGGAAGCCGACTTCGGCACGAAGCATCCAGCTCTTGTTGTGCTGATACTGGGCCCCGACCATGAAGTTCCACATGTCCTCGGGACGTTTGTCGATCGAGTACTGCACGGTGGACGAAGCCGCGTTGCTCACAGCGCGGTTCGCCGCGTCGAGGACTTCGCCGGCGCGCGCGAGTGCGGCTTTCGAAGCGTCGTACCTCGCCCGGTTCACGGGGTTGGCCTGCTCGGCGGGCGAGAGGCTGTTCCACCAGGCCTCGACCTCCGCGTCGCGTGTCGCGATCTTGTCCATTCCTTCGTTCACGGTGGCCTGCCACTGATCGATCGGCAGGGCGTCGCTCAACGGAATCGACCCCGTCGTGCCGGTGTTGATCTTGAGCCGGAAACCGCCCACCCACGTGTTGATGTTCCGGTCCGGGTTTGAGCCGAGTCGAAACGCCTTGCCGATGCGCGGGTCGAACACGAACGCGCTCGCCGGTTCGTTGAGCTGCGGAACGTCGGTCCACGTGAAATTCATGTCGAGCGCAATCCAGCCGCCGCCGACGCCCATCGTGGGTGTGATGCCGAACCCGAACGTCGTGGCGTTGAACTCGACCTTGGTATTGAGTGCGGCGATCTGCTGTTCGTGGCCCGTCGAATCCGGGAGCCAGATTCCGTAGTTCACCTCCGTCGAGGCGGCCGAACGCCCCAGGATTGCGTAGATGTTGAGGAACGGGAACAGCCAGATGTCGGGTCTGAAGGAGATCCCATCACTCCTGGAGATCGTTTCGTCGAACCGGACGATGCCGTCGAGGTCGTACATCGGTCCGTTGTTGAACCCGACCATCAGGTTCTCGACCAGGATGTCCGAGCGCTGTCCGAAGTACTGCAGGCTCAGGCCCGCGGAGTAGGGAAGGCTGAACCCCCGTTTCGTGGCCTTGTCCCCCCAGATGGGGAGCGCGTAGGGGTATTCGCTGTGCTTGAGGCTGTCCACGAGGGCAGCGTTTTTCTTGCCGACTTCCTTGTTCGTGAAGATCTGGGCGTGCGCAATCTCTGCGTGCGTTGCGAGAAGTGCGATCAGAAGAGCTGCCCTCAAGGTCGCGCGGTGCATGTGGACCCCACATCGGTGGAGTGACGCGAATCAGTCACGCACTCTGCCCCGGCAAGTCGGGTGCCGGAGGATAGCACACCCCCGGCATTGACGCGGTGCCGGGCCGGGGCTACCGTGCGCCGCCATGAACCGCCTGTCGAGCGCCGCGCTCGCGCTCACGCGCTGGAGCGAGCGCTGGATCCCCTCGTCGTTCACGATCGTCATCCTCCTCACGTTCGTCGCGTTCGCGTTCGCGATCGCTTTCACCGGAACGACTCCGCTCGACGTCGTGCGCGCGTGGGGCAATGGATTCTGGGAGCTCCTCGCGTTCGGCATGCAGATGACGCTCATCATCTTCTCGGGCTACCTGGTCGCCGTCTCGCCGGCCGCGGATCGCGCGCTTGCCTGGCTCGCGCGCACCGCGCGCAGCCCGCGCGGTGCGGTGGTCGGGATGGCGTTCTTCTCGATGGGGCTTGCGTGGGTCCACTGGGGACTTTCGATCGTGGGCTCGGCGCTCATGGTGCCGCGGGTCGCGCGTGCCGTCCCGGGCGTCGACTTCCGCCTCCTCGTCGCGGCGGCCTATCTCGGAATGGGCACG
>JBOHUC010000122.1:0-43895 GCA_050733935.1 Candidatus Eiseniibacteriota bacterium
CGTCGAACGCGATGCGCCACGGGTTGCGAAGACCCGAGGCCCAGATCTCCGGGCGCACGCCGGTGCGGCCGATGTACGGATTGCCGGGCGGAATCGCGTACGGGTCTCCGTGGTCCACGTCGATGCGCAGGAGGTCGCCGAGCAGCGTCCCCAGATCCTGGCCGTGATCGTGCGGGTCATTCGCGGCGCCACCGTCGCCCATCCCGATGTAGAACATCCCATCCGGACCGAAGAGGACGTGGCCTCCGTTGTGATTCGAGTACGGCTGCTCGACACCGAGGATGAGCTTGGCACTCGCGGGGTCGGCAACGTTCGAGTCCGCCGTCACGCTGTAGCGCTCGACCCGGGTGTCTCCTCCCTTGTCCGTGTAGTTGACGAAGAAGTATCCGTTCTCCCCGTAACGCGGGTGGAACGCGAGCGAGAGGAGCCCACGCTCGGTGCCGGTGCGCACGCGATCACGCAAATCCAGAAACGGCGTGGGGAGGAGCTTCCCGTCCACGGCGATACGCACGGTGCCCACCTGCTCGACGATGAAAAGCCGCGGATCGCCGGCGGGAGCGGTGAGGTAGACCGGATCATGGAGTCCCGTGAGCACGCGCTCGAGACTGAGCCCGTTCGCCGGAACGAAGACGTCGCGGGTCCCCGAGTCTTCGGGGGACGTCGAGCAGCCCGTGATCGAGAGGGGCGCCAGCACGAGTGCGAGTGTGAGTGCGAGTGCGTCGGCACGATGTCCGGGCACGCTCGCGTCGCGGAGGGAATTCGCCATGGCGCGACCCTACACCACGCACGAACGGGCGTGCTAGCATGCCGCGCATGACGCGCGCGAACGGCTCCCGGTCCGTGCCCTCGGATCGTGCACTGTTCGCGCTTTCGAGCGTGTACGCGCTCCTCGTCCGCCTTCCCTGGCTCGGCGCGGGATACGGATGGGACTCCGATGCATGGCGCGAGGCCTCGGTCGCGGCCGCGATGTCGGAGACCGGGCGGATCCTCGCTTCGCGCTTCCCGGGAAATCCCGCGTTCGAGCTTGCGATCGCGCTCGTCTGGGGCCGCAGCCCGTGGGCGCAGAATCCCTGGGTATTGAACGGGCTCACGGCGCTTGTCGCAGCGCTGGGAACGGGTGCATTCGCACTGCTCGCCCGCCGTGTGGGCGTCGCGCAACCGCTGCTCGCGGCGCTGGCCTTTACGAGTGTGCCCGCCTTTCTCATCGTGAGCACGAGCACGCTCGATTACGCGTGGGGTCTGTGCTTCGGCGTGCTCGGCCTTCTCTTTGCGGCACGCGGTCTCGGATGGGCGGCCGGCGTGGCGCTCGGGATTGCGATCGGCGCCCGCCTCACCTCGACCCTCTTCCTGGGGCCCGCGCTCGTCCTTCTCGCCATGGGGCGCCCGGACACCGCGGTGGGCGGCGCGCCAGCCGTGAGCGGCCCGCGGGCGCGATCCCTTCTCGCGTGCGCGATCGCCGCGATCGCGCTGGGAGGCGCGTTCTATCTTCCGTTGTGGCTGGAATACGGCCCCGCGTTCCTTCGCTTCTACGACCTCGGATACCCTTCGCCCGCGCTCCTTCTCAAGAAGGCGACGGTGGACCTCTGGGGCTGGATCGGGACGGCGGGAATCGGCGTGGCGCTCGTGCTGGCCCTTCTCGCGCGCAGACCGGGCGGAGCGCAAGTTACCGACATCGCGCGCCCGGCGCGCGGAGTCATGGCCGCATGCGGGCTCGGGCTCGTGCTCTTCGTTGTCGCGTACCTTCGGCTCCCGTACAAGCCCGCCTATCTTCTTCCCGCGGTTCCGTTCGCGCTTCTCCTCCTCGGGCTCGTCCCTCCATCGACCCGACGTGGCCTTCAAGTTGCGGCGTTCGCGCTCGTCCTCTCCCCCTGGGTGCTCACGGCGTACGCGCCGGGGAAAACCGATGATCCGCTCCCCGAAACCGAATTCGCGAGCAGGTGGACGCGCGCGATCCGGGCGGGCGGCCGCAGCGTGGTCGTCGATCTTCGTGGCCCGGTGCCCGTGGACCGGGCGCGACGGCTCGCCGGAATGGACTACGGAGCGCGCATTCTCGAAGCGTCGCGCACTCTCCCGACGCCCGCGATCGTCGTGGCACAGGACTGGCTCCCACAGCTTCGCATGCGTCTCGGCGATCACGCGGGCGCCGTGGAGGAGCGCGGCGTGCGCTTCGTCCATCAACTCAGCGAAGCGGATCTCGATTCGGTCCGTCTTCGCGGAGCCACGATCTACTTCCTTCCGGGATCCGAGTCGACGCATCCGGTCCGCCTGGGCCTCGATCCCCGGACCGAAGGAGCACGTCCGCTTCCTCTCTCGCCGTGAGGGACCCCCGAGGCTCCTCGGGGCTTGACGGCCAAACGCCCGAAAGCGTAAGCTTTTCGGGCTCGAATTGATCGGTAATCGCATCGTTCACGGACGTCCGAGCGTCCCCTACCCGCCCTCATTCGAAGCCATTCAGTCGGATTGGAAACTCGCCTGCTCGTATCGGGGAGGTACGTCATCGTCATGTCCAACCATCGTTTCGCTCTTGGCATCGGCATCATCGCCCTGCTCGCGTCAAGCCCCGTCGCCGCCCAGGTCAACGTGGTGTTCGGCACCTCCTGGGACCCGCCCGCGAACAGCCTGCAAAACATCCTAGACGCGCGCTATGGCGCGGGAAACGTCAACGTCCTGACCGACTACATCGGCCACGACCCGGGCGATCCCGATCCGTTCGGCTGGGAGGACCTGCAGTTCGACGCGCTCCTCATCCGCGAAGTTGCCGGCAACGCGAACAACAACCTGGTGGGCTGGTACAAGGAGACGGGGTCGGCGCCCACGATCGACGGGACCGACGACGGCGTCGTGTTCAGCGGCCCGTCGGGCTCGGGCGCGGCCGTGCTGCTCACGTTCGTCGTGCCCACCCGGTTCGGCTTCTACATGAACCCGAACGGTCCGAACGGCGCGATCAACGCTCCGGAACCCGAGCTCTTCTTCACGAACCGTCTGTACAACGACGCGGGACCATCCGGCGCCGGCGCCCTCCACGATCCGGTCGGTGGCGACGTGCAGGCGCTCGTGTTCGACGTGTCGGCCTTCACGGGGCATCCGAACACGTGGGTCGTGTGCTTCGAGGATCTCGACAGCGGAGCGAATCCCGCGGCGTGCTGCTCGCCGACCGACAACGACTTCAACGATTTCGTGTTCGAAGTCGTGGCGCTCGGCGTGACACCGGCCACGGCCTCGACCATCGGCCGGATCAAGTCGCTGTATCGCTGATCCCGTCACGGGATCGCGGAGGGGCGAACGCGGTGAGGAGGCGGCCGCCCCCGCCTCGAACGAACGGCCGGAGGAGAACGCTCCTCCGGCCGTCTTCATTTGGCTGCCCGGCAAGGATTCGAACCTCGACTAACTGGTCCAGAGCCAGTCGTGCTACCGTTACACCACCGGGCAGAAAAGCAGAAACAGAAGCGGCGCAATGACATGCGCAGTCGCAGTCGAAGCGCCGGATGGACGGAGTCTAGGCGGGCCGGCCGCGGGTGTCAACCGGCGCGCGCCCCGTTTGCCGGTCCCTTCCGAGCACCGATTCGACTCCGACGACCGACTACGAGGACTGCCGAATCGCGGCCTGCTCCTGGCGCCACAGGAGCGCGCCCGCGCGCAGGCGCGCGACCGTGCGCTCCCGGCCGAGAAGCAGCATCACCTCGAAGATCCCGGGAGCCACGCGCCGTCCGGTGAGGACGACCCGGGCCGGAAAGAACAAGTCGCCAGGCTTGACCGAGAGCCGCTCGGCGAGCGCCCGTACGGCGGCCTCGAGTGCCTCCGCGTCGAACGGCTCCACCTTCTCGACCGTATCGGCAAGCTCGGTCAGACGGTAGTCGCTGTCCGGCCGGCGGACGAGCTCGGCCTTCGCGTCCTCGGCGATCTCGACCGGGTCCCTGAACGCGAACCCGGCGTACCCCTCGACGTCGGCGAGCGTTTTCATCCGGTCCCCTACCGCGTGAACGGCCTTTGTGAGGAAGCGATCCACGTCGCCCACGACCGTCGGGTCCGGCTCGCGCCCGGTCTCCTTCAGGTACGCGCGCACGCGCGCCACGCGATGGGCCAGCGGCATCGCCTTCAGGTACTGGCCGTTCATCCACTCGAGCTTTTCCGTGTTGAACACGGCACCGGTCGTCCCGACCCGCTCGAGCGAGAACTTCTCGATCAACTCGGGCAGCGTGAAGATCTCCTGCTCCCCGTCCCACGACCAACCGAGGAGCACGACGAAGTTGAGCAACGCCTCGGGCAGATAGCCACGCGCGCGGAACTCGGAGACGAACGTCGCCTCCTCGCCGCTCCGTTTGCTCATCTTGGTCCGGTCCGAGTTCAGGATGAGCGGCACGTGCGCGAACTCGGGCACGGAGAGGCCGAGCGCCTCGTAGAGCATGATCTGCCGCGGCGTGTTCGACAGGTGCTCCTCCGCGCGGATCACGTGCGAGATCGCCATGTCCGCATCGTCCACCACGCACGCGAAGTTGTACGTGGGAAGGCCGTTCGCGCGCAGGATCACGAAATCGCCAACCACGTCCCCGCCGAACTCCATGTCCTTTCGGACGTGGTCGTGGAAGCGCACGATCGTCCCGGGGACGCGGAAGCGGATGGCCTCGGCCTTCCCCGCCGCCCGGCGTTCGTTCCGCTCGGCTTCGGTCAGGTTCCTGCACGTGCCCGCGTAGTGCGGCGGCTTGCCCGCCTGCTGCATGGCCTTCCGGTGCGCTTCGAGCTCCTCGTCCGTGCAGTAGCAGTAGAACGCCTTCCCGGCCGCGAGGAGCTCCTCGGCGCGCTTCCGGTAGAGCGCGGTGCGCTCGCTCTGCCGGTACGGGCCAGCCGGTCCGCCGCGGTCCGGGCCCTCCTCCCAGGAGAGCCCGAGCCACTCGAGATCGCCCAGGACGAGCTTCTCCGCCTCCCGCGTCGAGCGCGCCAGATCCGTGTCCTCGCTTCGCAAAAGGAACACGCCGCCGTGCCGACGGGCGAACAGCCAGTTGAAGAGTGCGGTCCGCGCGCCGCCAATGTGAAGGGATCCGGTCGGACTCGGCGCGAAGCGCACGCGCACCGGACGCGCGGAGGCGTGGGGGGAAGACGGGGTGGACGGACTGGACACGGGTTTCCTCCGAGCGTGGGGTCGCGCGGCATCATAACGCGGAACGGCCCGGACAGGGAGCCCTCTCCCCGCCCGGGCCGAACGTGGCCGCTCGCCGGTCGATTAGTCGCCGATCAGGAGCGCTTTCTTCATGATGCGGTGCGGTCCGGCGACGAACTCGTAGAAGTACACGCCGGGAGCAACACGGGCGCCGCCGGCATCCGTCCCGTCCCACGTCGCCTGGTAGCGACCGGGCGGCACGATTCCGTCGACGATCGTGCGCACCGCGCGTCCGCGCACGTCGTAGAGCCTGAGCGTCGTGTGAATCGTTTCACCCGCTCCGGCGGGCACCCCGTAGGCGAACGTCGTGAGCCGCCCGGCGCGTACCGGGTTCGGATAGTTCTGAGCCAGGAACGCAAGCGCGGGAGCCTCGTTCGTCGCCATCGCGGCGAACGGCCCGAACGCGAGGAACGCGTCGCCCGGCCGCTCCTGGCGCCGAACGAGCAGGTAGCGATAGGTCGTGCCCGGCAGAGCCGACGCGTCGGTCCAGGTGATGAAATCACCCGACGCGCCGTCGAGGGGCTCGGCATTCACGCGCGCGAAATCGGGCGGGAGGACGGACACCGTCGTTCCCGTCTCGCCCGGGCCGGTCGCGCGATAGATGTCGTAGCGTCCGGCAACCTCGGGCTGCCCCGGAAGCGTGAACGTGAGCGCGAGGCCCGACGGGGCCCCGTTCTCGGCGCCGAACGCGACCGAACCCACCGCGACCACGATCGGGGCCGCGAGGCGGCCCTGACGGAACTGGTCGTGCCGCCACATCGCCCACGCCGGCGCTGCGAACGGACTGAACTCGCCCGGGTAATCCCAGACGTAGAGGTTCTTGTCCCAGCACGAGAGAACGATCTCGGTCAGCCCGTCGTGATCGATGTCCCAGACGAGCGGCGTGCCGCGGATCTCGCCGTTCAGGTGGATCGGGAAGCCGGCCATGAGCGTCCCGTCGTTGTCGAACGCGTACAGGTTCGCGTCCTCGCCGCCACACACGACCTCGTTCTGACCGTCGCCGTCGATGTCCGCGACGATGCTCGACGACTCCGACGCCTTGGTGGTGTACGAGTAGCGCACGTTCGTCCACTGCGCGAGCTGTGTGCCGTTCGGGCGGAACACCTTGACGAACCCGTTCTCGGTGTTGAGCACGATGTCCTTTTCGCCCAGTCCCTCCATGTCCGCGAGCGCGGGCGACGGCATCCGCGAGGTCGCCGTGTACGGCGCCGCGCCGGTCACCGGGAAGCCGGGCTGGTTCGTGCCGTTCTGCTGGACGACGAACAGCCTTCCGTTGTTCGCGGTCACAGCGATCTCGAGCAGGCCGTCGTTGTCGATGTCCCCGACCGCCGGCGAACACGTCGACCCCGCGAACATGTTGTACGGGAAGCCGGGAAGGTTCGTGCCGTTTCCGCGCCAGGCGTGGATGAAGTTGTCGGTTCCCGCATAAATGATGTCGAGCTGGCCGTCACCGTCCAGATCCGCGAGCGCCGGGCTTCCGTAGTTGAACGAGCCGCCGAGCAGCTTGAACACACCGATTGTCGAACCGTTCGCGTCGCCGTCCAACACTTCCGTTCCGTCGTAGTTGAACGCATAGAAGCGGTTGTCGTTCGACGCGAACACGATCTCGAGCTGGGGATCGGCGTCGATGTTCCCCACGGCCGCCGAGGACCACATGTTCGAGAGCACCGTCTTCGGGAAGCCCGGGAAGTTCGAGCCGTCGGCGCGGAAGACATGGAGCGTCTTCGACTCCCACGCCGGCGCGATGATCTCCCAGGTTCCATTCCCGTCCAGGTCCGCGATCGTCGCGCCCGCCGCGTAGTACGAGCCGGCAGTCGTGAAGTCGCCCGAAGTCCGCTCGGTTCCGTCCGCATCGAGCACCGGAGTGCCATCCGCGTGCCACGCGTACAAAACGTTCGAGCCGACCACGATCTCGTACGACGAGTCGGGCGAGCGGTCGATGTTCTGGATCGCGGGCGAAGACGGCATGCTGCGCTCGGTCGGAATCGGGAATCCGGCGGCAAGCGGCGGGTTCGTCGAGGCCGAGGCGACGGCCGACGGCAGCGACTCGTTGCCCGACGAGTCCACGGCGGTGATCTGGTAGTAAAAACGGGTCAAGGGCGGCAGGCTCTCGTCCACGTAGAGGGCGGTGCGGTCGGTCGGGACGACGTTCACCTTCGCAAACGGTCCGCCGAGATTGATCGAACGCAGGATGTTGTAGCCCAGGAGATCGTCGCTCGAGGTCTTCTTCCACACGAGGGTGATCGAGGTCGCCGCCCCGGTGCCCACGAGTCCGATGACGCCGTTCGGGATGATCATGTCCATCTGCTGGACGTAGCGCACGCCGTACGCGTCCGAAACCGTGAGCGTGAAGATCGGGTTCGGGGCCGAAGCGTTCGAGATACGGAACGCCGTCGAGGTCGCGCTCGTGTTCGGGTTGACGTCGCTGAAGCTCGCATTCCCGTTCGTGATCGAGATGCCCGGGGTCGAGCTCGACAGCGTGGCGGTCACGGCGCGGGCAACTCCCGTCGTGACGTTTCGGAGCGTGATCCGGAGGTCGACGGTCTCTCCGATGTCGAGCCGGCCGTTGCCGTTCCCCACCGTGCCGCCGGTGCCGTTGTCCGTGATCGCGTTCCCGACGTGAACCAGATCGGGAGCGCGGACGGGAACGCGGAAGTCCTCCGTCCAGTGGTTCGAGCCCGAGACCAGATCGAGATGGAACAGGATCTCGGTGCCGTCCGGCGTGTTCTCGGCGAGCTGAATGCGATACGGCGTGCCGTTCGACGTCGCTGCCGCCGGGATCGATCCGTAGGAGGCGGCCGGCGTGAGAATCGTCGCCCGCGGATCGGTCGTCGAGAGCGTTCCGTCCACGCCCACGACGGTCGAGAAACCGCCGATGTTCGAGACCGGAAGCAGGAGATCGATCCGCTCGCCGGCGTCGGCATCGCCGTCCCCGGCGCCCTGCGTGCCGCCGAAGTTGTCGTCGTCGATCGTCAAGTTCACGGCCTTCGACACGAGAACCGGTCCGATCCCGGCCGTGAACGTCACAGTCCCCTCGAACGGCCTCACACTCGGGCCGTAGACGGTGAGCGACGCGGCACCGACCGTCTCGGGCCGGACGTGGAGAACGGCGTTCCCCGATCCGTTCGTGAACGCGACTTCGTATTCCTCACCGGCCTTCATGAGGCAGACGCGGGCGTTCGCGAGAGGGCTTCCGAGCCGCTGCACGTTGACGGTGAAGGTCGTGTCCGAAAGCGGCACCGTCGACGGGGCGGACACGGTGAGCGACACCGGCTTCCGCCAGTAGAGCTGCATTGCCGGGTCCCCGAGGAGCGTGAGCGTGAACTGCGTCCAGCGATGCGTGTTGTCGTAGAACGCAAGGCCGACGAACGGAACCTTTTGCCCGGCGAACGCCTCACCGAGCGTCGGAACCTTGTCGATGAAAGCGAGATCGTAGAACTCGTCCTGGTAACTCCGCCCGGTGACCGGGAAGTCCTCGCGGGTCGAGCCGATGTTCGCGACCGCTCCGCCGTTCGGATTGAGGATGAAGGCCTCGCCGATCGACCCGAAGTCGATCGCGTTCGATGTGCAGTTGATCGAGTAGAGAAGCCACTGCCTGTCACCGTTCACCAGGGCGTCGGCATCCGGATTCGTGAGCGCGGCATCCCCGACCGACATCGTGTTCCGAAATCCGTGACCGACGTGGTGGAAGATGCCCCAGCCGTTGTTCAAGGAGTCGATGAGCGTGGCCCGAAGGAGCTGCTTCGCGTCCACCGAGTCGTAAGCCGTGTAGTTCTCGTACAGGCGCTCGACGTGCATGCTGTTCAGGAGCAGCCGCTGGATGGCCGACTCGGCATCCGCCGCGCCATCGAGGGAGATGCTCTGCGGGGGCACCCAGTCCTGCGGGAACAGCACTTCGGCCGCGAACAGCGCCCGGTTCTCATAGGTGCCGAGTGGCGTGCGGTCGTACTTGAGCACCTTGTCCACGAACACGTCCGCCTGCTGGACGGTCACGATCGGCGCCCGCCCGACGTACACGTCGGGCATGAGATTGAGCGTGTCACCGGGGCTCGAGACGTCCGTGAAGGCCTCGCCGAACAGCGAGTCGCCGTCCGCGTTCCAGTTGCCGTCGAGATCCGAGTAGTAGAGATCGGTCGGAATGTAGGCACCGCCGAAGAACGTGGTCCGGCCGTAGCGCGGCGGAATGACGTCCGTGTCTCCGGCGAGGAGGACGTGTGTCACGCCCCACTGCAGGTACGACTCACGGATGAAGCGGCGCAGCCGGTCCTGAAGATCGAAGCCGTAGGGATAGTTCGTCTGGATGAACTCGATCGTGCGCACGATCGTCGGCATTCCCGCCTTCGTGCGCCAGTCGGCGAGGCGCTGGAGCTCGCCCTGCATCGCGTTGTTCGTGATGATGAGGTACTGGACGGGGCTTCCTTCGACGCTCGGAACGATCGTCGGAGAGAACGCGCGCGACGATTCACCGCGCAGACCGGCGGCGGACATGAGCCGCGCCGCGGGCGGATACGAAGGAAGGACCGATTCGAGTCCGCGTCCGGAATGCCGGACTCCCTCGAGGAACGAGGTCTCCCACTCGGGAACGACGCGGCGCTGCTCGAACGCGGCGGCATCCGGATCGTATTCGGTCGTGACGCGCACGACGATGCTGGTCGCGACCTCGATGTCCCCGGTCGCGGGACGGACACGCACGGGCGACAGCGCGGCGGACGCGAGGTTGAGCCCGCGCATCCTTCCGGCAGGGCCCCGCTGCCCGCCGTTCGACGGATACCACTCGTTCGCGCCGTAGATGGAAGCATCCGGAGCGCTTCCGACGCGCGGGAATCCGGGCGACACGGCCGCCGCCGCACGCACGCGGCCCTGCGCCGTGGCGAACGGAACGTAGCCGCGCGCCTCGACCGTGATCGACGTCACGCGATCGCCTGCGGGAACGTCGACCCACACGGGAACCGTCGGCAATTCGGGCGCGCCCGGCGCCCCCGCCGGGACTCCCCCTCGAATCGAGATCCGGAGCCCGTCGGGGCCGCCGAGAGTGGCAACCTCGGACGGCGAGAACGAGAACTCACGAACGATTTCAGCCGCGCCCGCAGATCGGGGGCCGGACAGCGCGGCGGTCAGCGCGAGGGCAAGGATGGAAAGCGATACGAATCGCCGGCGCGGTTGGACAATCGAAGGCATCGGGATCTCCTGCGAGTACTCGCGAGAACGGGGTGTCCGTTGATCTGCAAGCGGGGCCGCGGGCTCATCCACGCGTTCGGACTGGAGGGCGATCTGCCGAACGAGCTCGCCAGGACTAGGCACGTCTTGGGCAAAGCGGATCGAAACCGAGGGCTCATTTCGCCGGTTCGCCCGAAGGCGTTCGAATGGCTGCATTCGCGGGGTGCCTGTCCTGGATGGGAGCCGATCGAGCGTACCTGCGACCCGCGCAAATCCTAGGTGTTTAACGATTTGTTGTCAAGGGCGGGGTCGCAGGGCTACCGGCTTGAGCCCCGCCCGGCCCGCCAGAGCGCACGCAAATCGAGCCCATAGCGCGGATGGAATCGCACGTCGGTCCATTCCGGAACGTGGACTGCCTCCTCCTGCACGCGGGCGAGCGGAACGAGAGGCAGATCCGACTCGAGAAGGGCCGCGAGCTGGTCCCGGACGGACTGCCGGGCGACGGGATCGTGTTCCCGGAGACCCCGCAGCAGGAGCGTGTCGAGGCCCGCAGAGGGGTGGTACCAGGCGAGATTCCCGGCCCAGCCTGAGCCGAGCCCCCGATTGAGGAGGAGCGACGCGAGTCCGTCGAGCCCGTCCCGGGACGGCGGCTGCCAGGGAACGATGGTCGCCACCATCCCCCGCCGCGTGACGAGAGCCCTCTCCCAGCCGCCCCGCGCAAGCGCCTGATCGTCGACCTGAATCGAGCCGCGCGCGAGCCCGGGCGCGAGCGCCTCGAGCGCGGCCGAAAGCGCCGAGCCCCGGGGAACGGTGACCGGGAGACGAATCCCCGCGTCGTAGCGTGCCGCCGACAGAAAGGCGCGCGACTGCGTCGGATCGTAGCCCGGCGAGCCTCCGGTTCCCGCCGCCTGAGTGTCGATCGCGCGCCAGGGGCGCACCGCCGGGCCCAGCTCCTCGAACAGGACCTGCCGGTTCACACCGAAGGCGACGGCGCGCCTCGCATCGCGCCGTGCGGTGGGCGCGAGCTCCGCATTGAGAGCCAGGTACCACGTGACCGGCGGATCGAGAGCGGCGCGCACGGTGAGAAGCCGCGGCGAGCGCACGAGCCGCTCGCGCCATTCCTTCGGGATCGGCCACACGAGATCGAGCCGGCCGCTCTCGATCCCGAGCATCGCGCGCCGGGACGAAACCCCCGTGAGCACGCGGATCGTGTCCGGGAGCCCGCGCAGAACGGCATGCTCCCGCGTTCGGTCCGTCGCACCGGAGAGGGACGATCCCTTCGCCGCCGCGTAGTGCGGGTTCCGGAGGAACACGAAGCTGCCTGCCCCTCCGCGCACGACGCGATAAGGACCGTTCGTCTGCGGAAACGCACCGTAGGAATCGCCCAACCGTCCGGCCGCCGCGCTCGGAACCGGAATCGCGTAGCGCGGCTGCGCGAGCTTCTCGAGCAGGAACGGATCCGGCCACGCGAGGTGGAGAACGAGCGTGCGATCGTCGGGCGTCTCGATCCCGAGCTCGGACCCGGCGCGCGTGCCCCTGCGCAGCGCGCCTTCGATCGCGGCGAATTGCGGTGCGCCGACCGAGCGCTTCGAGCCCGTGCGGAACAGGCGTTCGAGGCCGTTCTTGAAGTCCGCGGCCACGATCCTCGTGCCGCTCGCGTAGCGGAGTCCCGGGCGCAGATGGAAGCGGATCGTGCGGCCGTCGGCGCTCGTCTCCCAGCGCCCCGCGCAGGCGGGACGCACGGTGCCCGAGTCGTCGAATGCGACGAGGCCGTCGTAGAGGAGATGCAGGAACGGTGTCGCCAGCGGATCCCACGCGTCCGCGGGATCGAGCGTCGCGAACGAGTCACGCAGCGCCATCGTGAGCGTGCCGCCGGGACGCGGCTCGCGGGCGCGGTCGCCCGGTCCGCATCCGCACGATGCAAGCACCGCAACGACGAGGACGACGGTCCATGCGGCCGGGCGCACGGCGGTCATCGAAACGACCCGCGCGGTCGGGGCGGACCGGTCCCGGCGTGCGCTCATGGGGCGGCACTGTAGCAGGCGTCCCACCCCTCTGCTAGCTTCCGCGACATGACCCTCTCGACGCAGGACGACGTCCTCCTCGATCTCAACGATGCGCAGGTGGCCGCCGTCACGCACGGCGAGGGACAGGCGCTCATCCTCGCGGGCGCGGGCACGGGAAAGACGCGCGTGCTCACGCAACGGATCGCCTGGCTCATCGACAGTCGAAAGGCGCGGCCTGCCGAGATCCTCGGGCTCACGTTCACCGAGAAGGCCGCGCAGGAGATGGAAGACCGCGTCGACCGGCTCGTCCCGTTCGGCTTCACGGACGCGACGCTCTGCACGTTCCACGCGTTCGGTCATCGCCTGCTCTCGGAGTTCGGACTCCTGCTCGGGTTGCCGGGAGAGCCGCGCGTGCTCACGCCGGCCGAAGCCGTCGTTTTCCTGCGCGAGCATCTCTACGAGCTGCCGATCGATCGCCTGCGCCCGGCCGGCGATCCGACGCGCCATCTCCGAAAGCTCGTCTCGCACTTTGCCCGGCTGTCCGACGAGGACATCTCACCGGAGAGTTATGCGGCCCACGCCGAGGAGCTCGTGGCCCTCGAAGGCACGGCCCCGACGGACGAGGCCGCGCTCGAGCGGGCGCTCCTCATGCGCGAGCTCGCCGCCTGCTACCGGGCCTGGCTCGACCTCCTCGCGGGGGCCGGGCTCGTCGACTTCGCGGGACTTCTCTCGCAGGCGCTCCGCCTGGTCCGCGAGCATCCGGCGGTGCGCTCGGAGCTCATGCGACGCTACCGGTGGATTCTGGTCGACGAGTTCCAGGACACGAACTTCGCGCAGTTCGAGCTGGTGCGCGCGATTGCGGGCACGAACCCGAACCTGACGGTCGTCGGGGATGACGATCAGAGCATTTACAAGTTCCGCGGGGCGGCGATCTCGAACATCCTGGGCTTCAAGGCGGCGTATCCGCGCGCGCGCACGTTCGTCCTGACGGAGAACTATCGCTCGACGCGCCCGATCCTCGATTCCGCCTACCGGCTCGTGCGGCACAACGATCCGGAGCGCCTCGAGGTCCGGGCGGCCGTGGACAAGCGGCTGCGTGCGAGCGGCCCACACCCCGAAGGCACGGCCGTCGAGTACCGGTCGTTCGACACCGCGTCGAACGAGGCCGACTTCGTCGCGGCTCGCATCGCCGAGGCGATCGAGGAGGGTCGCTGGAGCTTCCGCGACTGCGCCGTGCTCGTCCGTCGCAGCGCCGCCGCCGACCCGGTCGCGCGCGCCCTCAACCTGCGCGGAATCCCGTTCCGCGATTCGGGAGCGAGCGGATTGTTCGACCGGCCGGAAGTCGTCGCGTGTCTCGACGGCCTGCGGGTGCTCGCCGACCCCACGGACAGTCGCGCGTTCTACATGCTCGCCGCCTCCGGGATCTACGAGGTCCCGCTGCTCGATCTCATGCGCCTTGCGGGCGGCGCGGACCGGCGGCACCGCGCGCTCGAGGAGACCGTGCGCGCGATGCTCGCGAGCCGGGTCGAGGATGCGTCTTCCTCGTCTTCTGCGCCCTGCTCCGCGCCGGCCCGGGAGGTGTTCCGGAAGCTGATCGCCGATCTCGACGAGCTCCGGCCGTTTGCGCACCGTCATTCGAGCGGGGAGACTCTCTACCGGTTCCTCGGGGTGTCGGGGTATCTCGAACGGCTCACCGCGGAAGGCGGAGCCGAAGCGGATCTCAAGGTCCAGAATCTCGCGCGGCTGTTCGACAAGATCCGCGGCTACGCGAAGGTCGCGGTGCGGGATCACGTGCGCGAGTTCGTGCGCCACCTCGACCTCCTGCGCGAGGCCGGGGAGGATCCGCCCGGCGCCGAGCCCGACCCCGACGAGGACGCCGTGCAGGTTCTCACCGTGCACAAGGCGAAGGGACTCGAGTTTCCGGTCGTGTTCCTGGTCGGCCTCGAGGCCGGTCACTTCCCGACGCTCCGGCGCGGGGATCCACTGCCGTTTCCGGACGCGCTCATCCGCCAGGAAGTCCCGTCGGGCGACTTCCATATGATGGAGGAGCGCCGCCTGTTCTATGTCGGAATGACGCGCGCGATGCGCGAGCTGTGGCTCTCCTCCTCGGCCGATCATGGCGGGAAGCGGCGCTGGAAGACGTCCCCGTTCGTGCTCGAGGCGCTCGACCGGCAGGCGGCGGATGCGGCCGGCGTGCTCAAGGGCTCGGCGCTCGAGGCGGTGCGGCGGAACGCCCCGCGCGTGGACGCGACGCCGCTCGAGCTCGCGCCGATCCCGGAAGACGAAACGCTTCTCCTCTCGCACTCGCAGATCGACGACTGGCTCACCTGTCCGCTCAAGTACAAGTACGCGCACGTGCTCAAGGTGCCGCTCCTCCCCCATCACTCGGTGGGCTACGGGCTTGCTCTTCACAACGCGATTCGCGATTACTACGTGCACCGGCAGAACGGCTGGCCGGTCGACGAAGTCACTCTCACCGCGCTCTTCGAGCGGTCGTGGACGGGAGAGGGATTCATCACGCGCGAGCACGAGGAGCAGAGGCTCGAGCAAGGGCGGGAGGCGATTCGCGCGTTCTTCGCGCGCGAGCAGGCGGCGCCGTCTACACCCGCGTTCGTCGAGCGACCGTTTCGAATGCGTCTCGGCACGAACGAAGTGCGCGGCCGATTCGATCGCGTGGACGCGCGCGACGGCGTCGGTGTCGTGATCGTAGATTTCAAGTCGAGCGCCGTCCAGGAGAAGGGCGAGGCCGATCGGCGCGCGAAGGAGAGCCTTCAGCTCCAGATCTACGCGCTTGCCTTCGAAGCCGTGGAGGAAAGACGTCCGGCGGCCGTCGAGCTGTCCTACATCGCCTCCGGGGTCGTCGGCCGCGCTCCCGTCACCGACGAGAGTCTCGAGCGGGCGAGCACCCAGGTCGCGCGCGCCGCGGCAGGCATCCGGCGGCGCGACTTCGCGGCGAAGCCCGACTATCGCGCGTGCGGATTCTGTGCGTACAACTCGTTCTGTCCGTCGCGGGCGCGCGGAGCGTTCGCGTGAGCCGGATCGAAGGCGCGCCCCTCGAGGCCTGGCACGAGGACGCGATTGCGATCGCGCGCGCGGCCGGACAGATCCTGCGCGAGGGCTACGGGCGTCCGGGCGCCATCGACTACAAGGGCGGGATCGATCTCGTCACGGCGTACGACCGCCGGAGCGAAGCGTTCCTGGTGGGCGAGCTGACCCGGCGCTTTCCAGGACACGCGATCCTGGGCGAAGAAGGTGGTGCGGCAGGAAGCGCCGCGGGGGGCGTGCGCGGCGCGGCGGGTGCGGCGAGTCCGGCGCCCCCCTTCCGCTGGGTCCTCGATCCGCTCGACGGAACGACGAACTTCGCGCACAACTATCCGTTCTTCGCGGTCTCGCTCGCGCTCGAAGTCGACGGTGTTCGCACGCTCGGCGTCGTCTACGATCCGTTGCGGGACGAGTGCTTCGCGGCCCGCCGGGGACACGGCGCCACGCTCAACGGGATTCCGATCCGTGTGACGGCAGAGTCGCGTTTCGAACGTGCGCTCGCCGCGACGGGGTTCGCCTATGACGTCCACGAGAAGCCCGAGGAGACGCTCCGCTTCTTCGCCCCGTTCCTCTCGCGCGTCCAGGGAATCCGGCGCGATGGATCGGCCGCGCTCAACCTCGCCTACCTCGCCTGCGGGAGATTCGACCTCTTCTGGGAAGTGAAGCTCCACCCGTGGGACATCGCTGCCGCCGTCCTGATCGTCGAGGAGGCCGGCGGCCGGGTCACCGACTTCGCGGGCGGACCCGTGCCGTGGGACGGATTCGAAGTCGCGGGCTCGAACGGGGCGCTGCACGCCGAGCTCATCGGCATTCTCCAGAAGATCCCGAGACTCGTCCGGACCTGAGGACCCGTTGGTCCCCGGACCGAGGGGCCGAGCGAACTTGCCCTGGGGCAAGTTGCCTCAACTCGCTCTGGAACCAGTTGCCCCGCGGGACCGAGAAAAGTTAAGTCGTTTTGTCCCTGCGAATAGCGGTGGTGAACATGCCCTGGGGCATGTTGTTCAACTCGCTCTGGAGCGAGTTGGTCGGCCCGTACGAGGGACCAAGGGGCCGAGCGAACTTGCCCTGGGGCAAGTTGCCTCAACGGCAATCAGTCCACGAGCTCGAACTCCATCGCGCGCGTGACCGAATAGGTATTCGCCAGATCGGTCACCTTGACCTCGATCCGATAGGGACCGACCGGTTGGCCGGCGAGGCTCGCGCTCACGTACTGGTATCGCGCCCGCCCGGCGACGTCGTTCACGCGCGCCACTTCGAGGACCGGATCGCGCTTCTTCGGGTCCACGAACTTGACGAAGAAGGGTCGCTTGTCCTTCTTCGTGGACTTGATCGTGTACTCGATCGAGACCTGGGACTGGTTCTCGTCGTTCGTGATCAGGTTGTAGATCTCGAAGTAGAAGCCGAAGGACTGATCACGCGGCACCTGGCGGAGCGGGTTCGGATAGACCGCGTATTCGGTCTTCGCGAACGGAGTGTCACGTCGCCCGGGGTCCATGCCGCACGCGAGCTCGAGATCCGAGACTTCGAGCCGTCCAGGCAGCGACGGCGACACGAGCACCTGCGATTTCCAGGCGCCGTCGCCCTTCCGCGCCGAGTCGCGCGCGGCCATGCCGATCACGTACTGGCCGACCGGCAGATCGAAGTTGAACTGGAAAACGCGCGTCGTGTCGTCCTGACACCACACGTAGTTCCGGCTCGTCGCGCGTGCCACCTCGCGATACGAGGAATCCTGGAACACGACGGCCTCTGCCACGACGTCCCCCGAGGACTCGGCACTCGTGACGGCGAGGTAGGCCTCGACGCGGGCGGCCGGCCGACGGGCGACCGCGGGTGTGGCCGTCGCACCGGGCCCGGGCCCGCCGCTTCCCCCGACACTCAGCGCCGGCTCGTAGGGCGCGGCGGAGATCCGCGGATCGAATCCCTGGACGCGCCGGAAGAGCGCGATCGTCGGCGTGCCGCGGAGAGGCGCGCGATCCGGCAGCGTCGTCCGGAACACGCCGCGTCCGGCCTGCGTCGTGAGACCCTCGGCGACGCGTTTCTTGAGCATGTCGGGGTCCGGCGAGAAATCCACCTGCCAGGTCATCATGACCGGCAGGTCGTAGAACTCGTTCAGGTATCGATCTTCCAGATACACGTTGAATCCGAGCGCGGGGTAGTGCCAGACGAGACGGTTCGTATTCGCAGCCGAAATGCCGAGTGTCCCCGTCGGAATGATCGGGTTGTACTCCGTGTAGTTCGGAATTCCGTAGCGCACGAGGTAGCGGGCGCGCTCATCCCAGTCCCGCCGCCGCGCGTCGTAGAAGAGGAAGTACGCGACGGTCGCGCGCGCGAGAAACTCGAGGCGCACTTCGTTCACCGCGGTCGTGAGGTCCGGATCCCGGCTGCGCCAGAACGTCTCGAGAAAGCGTTCGCGCGACCCGGAGTCGAACAGGCGGTTGAGAGACGCGGTATCGGCGTCGGTCGCGGCCGGAGTGATGTCGAGCAGGTGCTCACGGATCGGACCCGCGAGATACGGAAGGGCGGCTCCGAACGCGGAGTCGGAACGAGCGGCCCAGCCGAGACCGTAGGAACCCGCACCGAGCAGGAGGAGCGCTTCCCCCTTCTTCTGAGGCGTGAGCCCCTTGCCCGACGCAAGAACCTGGCGTCCGGCGGCGACGGCTCCGGCCGCGTCGCGATTCAGGATCGAGATCACGCCGAGTCCAAGCCACGGCTCGGGATCTCCGGGGGCACGTCGCGCAGCGTCCTGCCAGTAGTGTCGCGCGACCTCGAGGGAGTTCTGACGCTGATATTTGAGCCAGTCCCGTAGCGCGATGCGACCGAGACGCGTGTAGACGGGCGCGGCGTCGGGCGAGCGGCGAACGGCGGCGTTGAGCTGACGGCGCGCGAGCGTGAGATACCCCTGGCGGTAATAGAGATCCGCGAGCGCGAGTCGGTAGTCCACGTTGTCGGGCTCGAGAGAGACCGCGCGCTTGAGGGCCTTCTGTGCGCGCAGGCGGTCTTCGACGTTCTCCCGCGCGATCAGCGCTTCGGCGTAGCGCGCCCAACCCGCGGCCGCGCGGGGCGTGTTCTCGGCGCGTGTCCGAAGGATCTCGGTCTCCGCGTCACTCGGGCGCGATTGGCCGACCGAAACCTGCGCATCGGTCCTCCCGGCAGGGAGTGCGAGAAGGAGGAAGAGGGCAAAGAAGAGAAAGATCACGCGGAAAGTATCGCGCCCGCGCTTTCGCCCGTCAAACCCCCGGTTGCTCGAGCGAAGAATGGGGTTGGCGCGTCCGGCACGAGACCGTACGATGCGGCCTGTGACGGGCGGCCGGGTGGCCGCCCGCGCCGTTCCACCCTCACCGGGAGTCCGCAATGACGAGTTTCAAGGCCCGTCTCAATCGGAAGCGCGCGAAGCTCAAGCAGAAGAAACGGAAGGACAAGGTCAAGGCGAAGCGGAAGGCCGCCCGCCGCCGCTAACGGCCCTCGTTACGCGTCCAGACGGCGAGCGCGAGGATCACGAGCCCGCGCGTCGCTTCCGTGACGAGCGAGGAGATCTGCCCGCCCGCGGTCGCCATGAGACCGCCCGCGACGATGAGCGCCCATCCCACGAGACGTGCGAGCGTTACCCCCTCGGGCCGCTCCCGCGCGACCCAGAGCGCGGCCACGGCCTGAACCGCACCGAGCGCCATGAGCGCAGTCCCGAGATTGGCCCAGAGCTGACCGAGCGCCTCATCCGCAAGACCGAGCGCCGCGGCACGGCCCTGCGCATCCCAGTCCGGCACGCGCGCCGCCATGAAGCGCGCCGCATTCCTCCAATCGAGGAGCGCCCAGAGTCCTCCTCCGAAATCTCCCGCCGCCGAAAACAAGAGGCCCGTCACCAGAAACGGACGGGCCCTCACGAAGGACGGCGCGCGAGCACAATGCGCTCGATGCGTCCGGGCTCCTGGCTTCGGGCCGCGAACGTAAGCGTGGCAGGCGCGCGCAAAGAGTAGAACGAGAGGAGAAGTTTCGCCCGTGGAGGGCGGGGAAGCGCGATCTCCTGCGTACGATCCGGCTCGCCGTAGAGCTCGCGCACGCGGGCCGGCGTGTCGGTCACGCGGAGCCCACCCGGAAGCTCGCCGTCGAAACGCGCGCCGCCCTCATCCGCGGTTCCCGTGAGAAACGAGATCGACGCGACGACGCCGTCCTCGGCGACGAGCCAGACGCCGCGATCCGGGTACTGGAATCCGATCGGGTGGCCGTCCTTCTCGAGCACGTGCGCGGCCGGACCGAGCCTGCGCTCCACTTCCCCGACCGGAAGCCCGAGCGGGACGGGGGCGGCTTCGAGGAACTGCTCGACGTCGGAGCGCGCCATCGACGGGCCTCCGCGCCTGGCGGTCAGGACGCCCCGAGGACGCGCCGAACTGCCTCCTGCACGCGCTTGCCGTCGGCGCGCCCTTCGACGCGGGGCATCGCAACCTTCATCACGGCACCCATGGCTTTGACATCCGTGGCTCCGGACTCGGCCACGGCCGCGCGAGCAATCGCATCGAGCTCCTCGTCCGAAAGCTCGGCGGGAAGATAGGCGCTCGCGATCGCGAGCTCCTTCTCGGCCTGTTCGGCGAGGTCGTTCCTTCCCGCGCCCTTGGCCTGCTCGATCGCCTCGCGCAGGCGCTTCGCATGACCGCGGACGAGGGCGATGACCGTGTCGTCCGGCACGTCGGTCACGCCCGTCCCCTTCTTCTTCTCGAGCAGGATCTGGCCGCGCAGCATGCGGATGACGGAGAGGCGAAGTTCCTCCTTCGCCCGCATCGCTTCCTTCATGTCCTCGGTCAGCCGCTGTTCGAGGGTCATCGCGTCATCGCGTCCCTGCGGACTACGCCGCGGCCTTCCGCTCGGCCTGGGACTCGCTCATCGAGCTGATCCGCATGCCGTAGAACGAACGGTAGACGAAGAACAGCGCGACCAGGAACAGGACGATCCCGGCCGGCCGGGCGATCGACGGGTTCGCAACCGCCATTTCGACCGCGAGCACGCCGAAGAGCGTCGTGAACTTGATGATCGGATTGAGAGCGACCGAGGAGGTGTCCTTGAACGGATCCCCCACCGTGTCGCCCACGACGGTCGCCGCGTGGAGCTCCGTGCCCTTCTCCTGGAGCTCGACTTCGACCACCTTCTTCGCGTTGTCCCACGCGCCGCCGGCGTTCGCCATGAACATGGCCTGGAACAGGCCGAACAGAGCGATCGAGATGAGGTACGAGACGAAGAACACCGGATCGAAGAACGCATACGCGAGCGTGAGGCAGAAGATCACGATGAAGATGTTGAACATGCCGGCCTGCGCGTAGCGCGTGCAGATCTCGACCACCTTCTTCGAGTCCTCGATCGAGGCGGTCTCGCGGTCGAGCCGGATGTTCCGCTTGATGAACTCGACCGCGCGATAGGCCCCCGTCGTCACGGCCTGCATCGAAGCGCCGCAGAACCAGTACACAGTGGCTCCGCCCATCAAGAGGCCGATCAGGACGCGCGGCTCGAGAAGATCGAGCGAGAAGCCCGGCATGTGCCCCTGGAGCAGGAGGATGATCGAGAAGATCATCGTGGTCGCGCCGATCACGGCCGTGCTGATCAGCACGGGCTTCGCGGTCGCCTTGAACGTGTTGCCCGCACCATCGTTCTCCTCGAGCAGGAGCTTGCCCTTCTTGAAGTCGGGCACGAATCCAAACTGCTTCTCGATCTCCTGCGAGGCCCCGGGCTTCGTCTCGATGTTCGAGAGCTCGAAGATGGACTGTGCGTTGTCGGTCACGGGACCGTACGAATCGACGGCGATCGTCACCGGTCCCATGCCGAGGAGACCGAACGCGATCAGGCCGAACGCGAACACGGCCTCGTGCGACATCGTGGCCGAGAGACCCTGGAGGCTCGTCCAGTAACCGATGACCATGAGGATGGCGATCGCGAGGCCCTTCCAGAAGCACGAGAAGTTGCCGGCCACGAGCCCCGAGAGAATCGTGAGCGAAGCGCCGCCCTCCCGCGATGCGTTCACGATCTCGTTCACGTGGCGCGAGTGCGAGCTCGTGAAGACCTTCGTGAGCTCGGGAATCACGGCCGCCGCGAGCGTGCCGCACGAGATGATGATCGAGAGCTTCCACCACAGGCCGGGCGCGACCGCGTCGAGATGTCCGAGGATGAGCTTCGAGATCGCGAACGTGACCACGATCGAGAGGATCGAGGTGATCCACACGAGGCTCGTGAGCGGCGCCTCGAAGTCGATGCGCTCTTTGCCCGCGTTCTGGCTGTGCGCGATCTGCTTGTTCACGCCGTAGCTCACGATCGAGGTGAGGATCATGAGCACGCGCATGGTGAAGATCCAGACCAGGTAGTCCGCCTTGAAGTCGGGGAGCACGGCGAGCGCGATGAACGAGATGAGCGCCACGCCCGTGACCCCGTAGGTCTCGAAGCCGTCGGCGGTCGGGCCCACGGAGTCGCCGGCGTTGTCGCCCGTGCAGTCGGCGATCACGCCCGGGTTCCGCGCGTCGTCCTCCTTGATCTTGAACACGACCTTCATGAGATCCGAGCCGATGTCGGCGATCTTCGTGAAGATGCCGCCCGCGATGCGGAGCGCCGAGGCGCCGAGCGACTCGCCGATCGCGAAGCCCAGGAAGCACGCGCCCGCGTACTGGCCGGGCACCATGAGGAGGATCGTGAGCATGACCGCGAGCTCGACGCAGATGAGGAGCACGCCGATCGACATGCCCGACTGGAGCGGAATCTCGTACACCGGCGTCGGCTTGCCGGCCAGGGCCGCGAACGCCGTCCGGCTGTTCGCGTACGTGTTGATGCGCACGCCGAACCAGGCCACGGCATACGAGCCGAGAATGCCGACAACCGACCACAGGAGGATGAGGGCGACCACACCGGGGCCCGACTTCTGGATGAAGCCGAAGTAGTAGACGATGCAGGCGCCGATGAAGAGCTCGAGCACGATCAGAAGCTTGCCCTGCTGCAGCAGGTAGGTCTTGCACGTCTCGTAGATGATGTTCGAGACGTCGGCCATCGCCTGGTGTACGGGGAGCTTCTTCACCGCGGCGTACTGCGCGAGCCCGAACAGGGCTCCGAGCACGCAGACCGCGAATCCGGCGTACATGATCGTGAGGCCCGTCACGGGCACTCCGAACAGGTCGTACGTCGTGTTGATCGGCGGAATCTGGAGGTCGAGCTCGCTCGCCCGGGCCGATCCGGCCAGGGCGACGAGCGCGCCGGCGGCAGCCACGGCGGCGGCGAAGAAACGAGAGAGAAGCCTGCCCGGGGCAAGCGACTTCATCATCACAGCTCTCCTTCGAGATGGTCCCGGCTTGGATTGGGAACCGAGGATTTCGGGGGCGGGATTCGCGCGTTCGTGCGCGGGATGTCCCGGTCCGGGAATCCCCGCCCCGGGAGGGGCCGTCGGGCAATCCCGGAAAACGCGGTCACACTAATCGGAAGGGCCCGAAAAGACAAGGGCTTGCCCATCGGACGGGCGAGTCTTCGCATGATCTTAACTAACTGGTTAATTACGGGCTTGATCCACGCGCCTGGCCCGCGCAAGCTGAGGACATGCCGAAGGCCCAGAAGCTTCCGAAGCCCCTGTCCCCCAGCGCCCGCGACCGCATCGTCGAAGCGGCGACCCGCGAATTCGCGACCCGTGGATTCGACGGGGCCCGGATGGACGCGCTCGCCCGGCGCGCCGGGGTCAACAAGGCGCTCCTGTACTACTACTTCCCGAACAAGCAGGAGCTCTACCGGAGGCTCCTCCTCGAGCACCTCGAGATCATGGCCGAGACCCTGTCGAGCGCTTCAGATCCCGCCTCTCCTCCCGACCAGGCGCTCGCCCAGTGTCTCGATGCGATCCATGGACTCCTCGAAGCCCGTCCGTTTGCGGCACAGTTCATCCTGCGCGAGGTCCTGAACGGCTGGGGCCACCTGCGCGAGGAGGACTTCGCGGTCCTGTTCCGGACGACCCGACCGATCGTCGGCGTCGTCGAGCGTGGCGTGGCCGACGGGACGTTCCGCGACGTCCCGCCGCTGTCCGTCCATTTCCTCGCGGTCGCGACGCTGAGCTTCATCTTCGTCTCGCAGGAGGCACGGGCGCGAAGTGCCCGCGCCGTCGGCGTGCCCGCTCTCGCGCAGAGCCCGGGCGAATTCGTGTCGTTCCTGAACGAAATCCTGAGGCGTGGTCTCGCCCCGGGGGCCGTGCGCGGTCCCGAACTCGCATGAGGAGAAGCGTCATGAAGTTCCGCCATTTCCCCGTCGCCGCTCTCCTCGTCGTCGCATGCGCGGGCTGTGCGCGCGACGACGCGCGCACGGTTCGCGCCTCGGGCCAGATCGAAGCAACCGAAGTGCGTGTCGCGACCAAAGTGCCGGGCACGGTCGCGATCCGCGCGGTCGACGAAGGGGATCGCGTGGAGCGCGGACAGTTGCTCGCGGTGCTCGACACCGTGGATCTCGATCTCCAGCGCCGGCAGGCCGAGGCCGAGCGCGACGTGTCACGCGCCAACCTTTCCCTCCTCCTGGCCGGAAGCCGGATCGAGGACGTTCGGGCGTCACGCGCGGAAGTCGCGCTGCGTCAGGCGGACTTCGATGGAGCCGCGAGCGACTTCGCGCGCGCCCAGTCGCTGCTCGACAGCCAGACCGGCTCCGAGAAAGCGCGCGACGACGCGCGGATCCGCCGGGACATGTCGCGCGCCGCGCTCGATGCGGCCCGGGAACAGCTCGCACGGCTCGAGCACGGCTCGCGTCCCGAGGAGCGCGCGGCCGCGCGGGCGTCGCTCGCCCGCGCCACCGCCCGCGTCGAGGCGCTCGAGCAGAACGTGCGCGATTGCACGATCCGCTCTCCGGTCACCGGAGTCGTCACCGAGCGGCTCACGGAGGCGGGCGAGCTCCTGACCGCAGGGAGCGGCGTGGTCGTCGTGAGCGACCTCGACCGTCCTTGGCTCACCGCGTTCGTGACCGGCACCGAGCTTCCGCGCGTTCGCCTCGGAAGCCGCGCGGAAGTGACGACCGATGCGCGCGGCGACCGGCCCCACGAAGGACGCGTGACGTACATCTCCCCCACCGCGGAGTTCACGCCGCGCAACGTGCAGACCGAGGACGAGCGCGCGAAGCTCGTCTACCGGATCAAGATCCTGCTCGAGAACAAGGACGGCACGTTCAAGCCCGGCATGCCGGCGACCGCGCGCATCGTGACCGACTCGGGCCCCGCGCAGGCGACCGCGGAATGAGCCCCGGGCCTCGCGCTCCAGGGCCCGCCGGGCCGAACGGCGACGTCGTCCTCCGCGTCGCGGGACTCGAGCGGTCGTTCGGCACCGTCGAGGCCGTTCGCGGCGTCGACCTCGAGATCCGGCGCGGTGAGATGTTCGGATTCATCGGCCCGGACGGGGCGGGCAAGACGAGCACGCTCCGGATGATCGCGGGCCTTCTCGCGCCGGACGGCGGCCACGTCGAAACGCTGGGGCTCGATCCGCGCCGTGACCGCCGCGCGCTCTCCCGCCGCCTGGGCTACCTCGCGCAGCGCTTTTCCCTCTACGGCGACCTCACCGTGGACGAGAACCTCGAGTTCTTTGCGGAGATCCAGGGCGTGCGCGATCTCCGCAAGCGTTGCGACGAGATGCTCGAGCTCGTGCGGCTCGCCCCGTTTCGAAGGCGCCTCGCGGACCGCCTCTCGGGAGGCATGAAGCAGAAGCTCGCGCTCGCCTGCACGCTCGTCCACACGCCCGAGCTTCTCCTCCTCGACGAGCCGACGACCGGTGTCGATCCGGTCTCGCGACGCGACTTCTGGCGGCTCCTCGCCGAGATCCGCATGCGCAAGATCACGATCGTCGTCTCGACCCCGTATCTCGACGAAGCCGAGCGCTGCACGCGCATCGCGCTCTTCTCCCGTGGGCGCGTGCTGGGCGTCGATGCTCCCGACGCCATGCGCGCGGGTGCGGGCGGCGGCTGGCACGAGCTCATTGCCTCGCCCCGGCGCGCCGCCGAGCGGACGCTCGCCGCACTCCCCGGCGTGCACGATCTCGAGGCCTTCGGCGAGCGGCTCCACTTCCGTCTCGATCCGCCGCTCGGCGCCCCTCAGGTGCGTGCGGCGCTCGCCACCGCGGAGATCGAGGTCCTCGACCTCCGCGAGGTGCCGGCCTCGCTCGAGGATGTCTTCCTGTCCCGCATTCGGGCGGACGTCGCATGAACGCGATCGAGCTCGACGAGCTCACGAAGCGCTTCGGCGCGTTCACCGCCGTCGATCGTGTCACGCTGTCGGTGCGCGAAGGCGAGGTGTTCGGCTTCCTGGGCTCGAACGGCGCCGGCAAGTCGACCGCGATCCGGATGCTGTGCGGGCTCCTCAAGCCGACGTCGGGAACGGGGCGCGTGCTCGGTTTCGACGTGGCGAAGGAGCCCGAGCAGGTGAAGCGCCGCATTGGATACATGAGCCAGCGGTTCTCTCTCTACGACGACCTCACGGTGCGCGAAAACCTCGAGTTCTTCGGCGGCATCTACGGGCTCGAGGGTGCAAAGCTCGCGGAGCGGCGCGCGTACGCGCTCGAGACGGCCGATCTCGAAGGCAAGGAGGACCGGCTCACGGGAACCCTTCCGGGCGGCTGGAAACAGCGCCTCGCGCTCGGCTGTGCGGTGCTCCACGAGCCGCGCGTCGTGTTCCTGGACGAGCCCACGGGCGGCGTGGATCCGCTCTCGCGGCGCGGCTTCTGGGCGCTGATCGACGACCTCGCCGAATCCGGCGTCACGGTGCTCGTCACGACCCACTACCTGGACGAGGCCGAGTACTGTAACCGGCTCTCGCTCATGCACGCGGGGCGCGTCATCGCCGTCGGGACCTCGCAGGAGCTGCGCGGGCTCCTCGGCGGGCGGAGCATGATCGAGATCCGTTGTCCCGATCTCCTGCGCGCGCTCGCCTTGCTCGAGACGCGCGCGGAAGCGCTCGAAGTCTCGGCGTTCGGCACCGCTCTCCACGTCCTGGTGGCGGACCGGGAACGCGACTCGCGCGCGCTCCTGGCCGTCCTCGAGGAACACGGCCTCGGTCCCGCCGAGGCCCGCCCGATCGTCCCGTCGCTCGAGGACGTGTTCATTCATGCGATCGAGTCGTCGACCGACGTGCAAAGCGAGGTGCGCGCGTGAAGCGCATCCTCGCCATCGTGCGGAAGGAGACGCACCAGATCCTGCGCGATCCGCTCTCGCTCGGGATCCTGCTCGGCGTTCCGACCATGATGCTCCTCCTCTACGGCTTCGCCCTGAACTGGGACGTCCGCCACGTGCGGACGATCGTCGTCGACCGCGATCGAACCGCCGAGAGCCGGGCGTTCGTCCGCGCGTTCACGGGCTCCGGCTACTTCGACGTCGTGCAGTGGCTCGACGACGACGCGGGGATCGAGCACGCGTTCGACCGGGGCGAAGCGCGGCTTGCGCTCGTCCTCCCGGCCGGCTTCGGCGGTGCGCTCGGGGCGGGACGGGAGGCGCGGGTCCAGGCACTGCTCGACGGTGCCGACGCGAACACCGCGACCACGATCCTCAACTACGTGAACGCGCTCGCGGCCGACTACGACGGGCGCCTGCACGTCGAGGCGGCCGCGGCCCGCGGGATCGATCCGCCCGGCATCGCGGTCGCGACCCGCGTGTGGTTCAACCCGGCGCTGTCCTCGACCTACTTCCTCCTCCCGGGTCTCATCGCGTTCATCATGATGATCACGGCCGTGATCTCGACCGCGCTCTCGGTCGTCCGCGAGAAGGAGCGCGGCACACTCGAGCAGCTCCGGCTCACGCCGCTCGCAACGACCGAGATCCTGATCGGAAAGACGGTTCCGTACCTGGTCGTGTCGCTTCTTGCGATGACGATCGTCCTGATCGCCGCCCGCGTCCTGTTCGGACTCGTGATCCAGGGGAGCCTCGTCCAGCTCTACGCCGTGAGCCTCCTCTTCCTCGCGGGCGCGCTCGGATTCGGGCTTTTGATCTCGACGCTCGTCCACCGCCAGCAGGATGCGTTCCAGCTCGCCGGCCTCACGTCCATGCTCCCCACCGTGCTCCTTTCGGGGTTCATCTTTCCGATCCGGTCCATGCCTCTGCCTCTTCAGCTCCTCTCGCACGTCGTCCCGGCGCGCTATTTCATACGCATCCTGCGCGGCGTGATCTTGAAGGGCGCTCCCGCAACCGCGTTCCCGTGGGACCTGCTCGCCCTCGTCGTTTTCGCGACGCTCATGATCGGATTCGCGTCGCTGCGCCTCGCGGGGAGGAAGACCTGATGTTTGCGCGCCAGCTCCGGCACGTCTTCCGAAAGGAGATCGCTCAACTCCGGCGGAACCGCGATGCCCTCCGCATCCTGCTCGTCGCCCCGTTTCTCCAGATGATCGCGTTCGGCTACGCCGCGACGACCGACATCAAGGACATCCCGTTCGTGCTCGTGGACCAGGACCGAAGCCCGGCGAGCCGGGCCCTGATCGAGCGCTTCACCGGCTCGGGGTATTTCCGGATCGCCGGAGCCGAGGACAGTCCGCCGGCCGTGGACGACTGGCTCCTCCGCGGGCGGGCCGACCTGGCTCTCGTCATTCCCGCGGGCTACGGGCGCGATCTCGCGCGCGGCGGCCGGCCCGAGGTCCAGGTGCTCGCGGATGGAACCGACTCGAACTCATCGATGCGGGGCATGGCGTACGCGGGGCAGATCATCGCGGACGAAGCCGAGGCACGCTTCGGGGATCGCGAGCTTCCCGGTGTGGGGAACGTCGTCGTCGAGCCGCGCGTCTGGTACAACCCGGACCTGCGCTCGCGCTGGTTCATGGTGCCCGCCGTGCTCGCGCTCGTCCTCACAGTCGTACTGCTCACGCTCTCGTCGATGGCGATCGTCCGCGAGCGCGAGACCGGCACGATGGAGCAGCTCATCGTCACGCCGCTCGACCCGCGTGCGCTCATCCTGGGGAAACTCGCGCCGTATGTGATCGTCGGCCTGCTCGAACTCCTGGTCACGACGACGGTGGCCGTCGCCTGGTTTCGCGTTCCGCTACGGGGCTCCCCGGTCGAGCTCATCGGCCTCTCGCTCCTCTACGTCGTGGTTGCGCTCGCCGTCGGGCTCCTCGTCTCGACGCTCGCGCGCACGCAGCAGCAGGCCATGATGGCGTCCATGTTCTTCGTCATGACGCCCATGATCTGGCTTTCGGGATTCCTGTTTCCAATCGAGAACATGCCGGACGTGATCCAGGCGCTCACCTGGTTCCTGCCGCTTCGCTACTTCGCGGAGATCGTTCGGGGAGTATTCCTGAAGGGTGCCACGCTCTCGACCCTGTGGCCGAACGCGCTCGCCCTCCTGGCATTCGCGATCGTGCTCGTCGCAGTCTCCGCGCGCCGCTTCCGCAAGACGCTCGACTAGACGGCAAACCTGGACGGCCCGACCGCGGCACGCTCAGTCGGGCGTGGCCGGTCCCTTGAACGGACGCTTGACCCGGGCGATCAAGCGCTCGCGGCTTTCCGGGTGCTCCTGCCACCAGTGGACGACCGCGGGGAGCACCGAAACGAGGATGATGAGCCCGATGATCGGAAGGAGATAGCGGTCGACGTCGGGAATCGTGTTGCCGAGCCAGTAGCCGAGCCAGGTGAGCCCGAAGCACCACAGCGCCCCGCCCAGGATGTTGAAGAACATGAACTTTCGGTAGTCCATGAGGCCGACGCCCGCGACGATGGGAGCGAACACGCGGACGACCGGCATGAAGCGCGCGATGATGAGAGCGCTCGCGCCGTACTTCTCGTAGAACGAGTGCGCTTTGACGAGGTACTCGCGCTTGAAGAAACGCGAAGCGGGACGCTCGAACAGGCGGCGCCCGACCCGGTGCCCGAAGGAATAAGCGGCGATGTTCCCGAGCACGGCCGCGACGAAACATCCGGTCGACAGCCAGCCGATGTCGAACACGCCCTGCGAGGCGAGAAACCCCGCCGTGAACAGGAGGCTGTCTCCGGGCAGGAAGAAGCCGATCAGAAGGCCGGTCTCTGCGAACACCACGGCGAACACGCCGAACAATCCGATCGTGCGAATGCCCTGCTCGAGATCGAACACGCGGGATCATCCTCCATGGAAATCGTGGGAACGTCGCGTCCCACGATACCATGGAGGACCCGCATCCGGCGCCGCCCGCGCCGGCGGCGCTGCTCGACCCGGCGGAGTGTTCGGCGGAGGCTAGAACGTCACCCCGGCCCCGACCCGGATCCTGCGCCCCTCGGCGAGGACACGCGGATCGTTGACCGCGACCCAGTCCTCCTCCCCGTCGCCGTTCGTGTCCTTGAGGTAGGCCCCTCCGACCCGTCCCGTCTCCGTGTAGTAGATGTCGTAGTCGTCGGCACCGACCTGGTTGATGAACGGATTCGGGAAGTTGCCGGGGGAGATGTCCCGGATGGCCTGGGCATCGAGGACGTTCCGCGCGTCGACGAAGAACGTCACGTTCTGCCCCCAGATGCGAAAGAACTTGTCCGCCGCGATCGCGAGCTCGCTCCGGCTCGGCTGACGGCGTGAGTTCGTGAAGCGCGGGTCGGGCTTCCTGTCGTTCCGGAACGTGGGCGTGTAGGGAAGCCCCGAGCCGAACGTCCACAGCATCGTGAGCCCCCACTTTCCCGCGTCGCGCAGCACGAGGTTTGCGTTGAGCGTGTGGCGCTGGTCCCAGACCAGCGGCTGCTCCGAGATCGGCAGGTAGAGCTGGTTGCCCTGCGCGAACTGGAGACCCGCGTTGGGATCGGACGCCACGCCGCTTGCGATTTGATACGTGTAGTTCACGTCGACCGAGAACCGGTGGCTGAAGCGCTTCCGGATCGACGTCTCGAAGCCGCGCGCGGACGCGTAGTCCCGGTTTACGAATACGGGGACGAGGAGACCCGTGAGCTCGTCCACCATCTGTCGCGTCGAGATGAGTCCGAAGATGTCCTTGTAGAACACCGCGAACTGTCCCGAGACGTCCTTCGAGAACATGTGCTGCACGGCCGCCTGGTACGAGATCACGGTCTCGGGCTCGAGGTCGGGGTTTCCGCGCGTGACGACGGCTGCGTTCGCGTCCCGATTCTCGAACACGAAGTTCCGCGCCGGGTTCTGGAACGTCCAGCCGTAGAAGAACGAGAGCGCGTCGTTCGTGGAGATCGGATACGCCACCCCGAGCCTCGGGGAGAGCTGCTGCTTGTAGCGGCCGTTCGGAAGCTCCTCGTCCGTGAGCTGCTGCCCCGGCGTGAACATGTCGTAGCGGACGCCCGCGTTGAGCACGAGCCCCTCGAATTCCCACCGGTCCTGCACGTAGACCGACGCCTCCGGATGGTAATTCGCGTAGTCCGAGCGCAGGAGCCCCGGCGCGCCCTGCGTCTCGTCGTTCGGGAACCGGAGATCGACGAGCTCGAGCGCGTTGTAGATCCCCTGCACGCCGGCCTTCGCCAGGTGGTTCTTCCAGTGCCGGGTCGTCCAGTCGGCGTTGAACGTCCACGTCGCCGTCGATTGCGACGTCCAGACCGGGAAGTCACCGTGGGTCGCGAAGTACGGATCGTTCTCGACGTTCCCCGACCAGTAGAACGGCTGCCGCGTGTCGTACTCCCAGGGTTCCTTGTCCTGGACCGAGGCCTCGGTATCGAAGCGGAAGCGCGAAACGCGCACGGTGACGACGTCGAGCTTGCTCGGCGAGTCCTGCCAGACGAGCTTCTCCTGCGCGAAACGCGTGTCGAACGTCTGGACGTGGTCGGCCATGTTCATGTACTGGAACGTCGAGTCCTCCTGGAAGAACGACCAGCGCCCGAACGTCCGGACCAGGCTCGTCGTGCCGTCGGAATTCTCGACCGGCTCCTCGGTCACCTGGACGTAGCCCTTCCGGCTCCACATGTGTTCGTAGGGGGTCTCGAGCCCGCGGTTTCGAAGCACTTCGAACGTGATCTTGCGGGCGAGCGAAGGCTTCCAGGCGAGCTTCATGTTCATGTTGACCTGGTTCGACTGCCGGTCCCCGAGGCGGAGAAAGTCGAACAGCGTGTTTCGTTCCTGGGTGATCCCCGCGTCGAGGTACGTGTCCGTGAACGTTCCGTCGAACGACGCGAACCAGGTGAGTCGCGGGACGGGCGTCGGCCCGCCGAGTCCGAGCGCGATCCGGTCGAAGTTGTCGAACGTCTTCGTGTTCTCGCCGTAGCGGTCCGTGTGCCACTGGACCTCGCCCCCGAACTTCTCTCCGCCCTCCTTGGTCACGATGCTCACCACGCCGGACAGCACGTCGCCGTACTCGGCGCTGATGCCGCCCGTGATCACTTCCGCCCCTCCGACCGCGAGCGGGGAGATCGTGGGTGATCCTCCGAACAGGGGATCGGCAACGGGAATGCCGTCGATCGTGGTCTTGATCTCCCCCGCCCGGCCGCCGCGCGCGTGGAGGCCGTCGTCCATGACCACGATGCCGGGCGTCGCGACCGCGATGACGTCGTTGAGCGTGTCGAGCCGGAATTCCTTGATCTTGTCCGAGTTGAGTTTCGTCATCGTATCCGAGCGTTTGACGTCCACGTCCTGCCGTGCGACGACCTCGAACTCGGGCAGGTTCACGACCTTGATGTCGCCGACCTGGATCGTCACCGGCAGGTTCTCGCCGGCGGCCACGGTCACGGTGACGATCTTCGCCTCGCGGCCCGTGAGGAGCACCTTGAGCCGGTGGACTCCCGGGGGGACGTTCCGGATCACGAACTGGCCTGATTCGTCGGTTTGGGCCCCGCGGGTTGTTCCGTAGAGGTTGATGTTCGCCGCGGGCACCGGCTCCTTCCCGTCGAGCACGACGCCTCGCACGATGCCGGGTCGGGACGCGGGAACGTTCGCCGGAGCGCTCGTGGGAGCGTTCCCGGGCGAGCTCGCAGACGGACTTCCCTGAGCGAACGAAGAAGCCGGGATCTCGAGCGTCAGGCCCAGACAGGCAGCGCACGAGAGGATCAGCGGACCGGGTCGCATGCCATCCTCCTTCTGTTGCGAGTTCCCTCTAGCGGATCACGACGAACTTGCCCTGCTGGGTGCCGTTCGCCGAGTTGACGCTGAACAGGTAGATGCCGCTCGCGATGTCCTGCCCGTTGCGCGAGATGAGATTCCACTCCGCCTGCCCGTCCTCGGGAGTCTCCTGCTGAGGATGTCCCGACGTCGTGAGGTCGTCGTTGTGGATCGTCTGCACGAGATCGCCGCTCACCGTGAAGATGCGCAGCGTCCACTCGCCCGCGGGCAGGTTCATGAAGTCGATGTGGGTCCCGGTCGGATCGGCCGCGCTCGGCGTGAGATCCCACTGCGCGCGACCGCGGTACGGATTCGGCACGACGTACACCGAGTTGCTTCCGCCGCCCGCGGTCCGGGCCTGCGGAACGATGACCTGCTGCTCGACCGCCGCGCGGCGCCCTTCCTGCTGGGCGATCGTGCCGCGGTTTCCATTCGAATCCTCTTGCCCGGTCGAATCGAGCCCCGTGACCGAGTAGAAGTACGGAAACCCGTTGAGCACGTTGGGATCCTCGAAGCGATAGCGCCCGACCGGATACATCGGCACGCGGTAGCCGACGTAGGTGCGCGGGACACCCTCCGCGTCGTGATAGGGCCGGTCCCCGATCGCGAACAGCGTGTCGCCGGTCGCTGGATCGGTGAGAGGCGCCACGTTGCCCGGATAGATCCGCTGCCCGCTCTGGACGTTCAGGAGCAGGGGCGCGATTTCCTCGATCGCGTCGAAGCGGCCATCCCCGTCCGTGTCGCTCGAATCGCGAAGCGGATAGAGGTCATCGAAGCGGCGGAACTCGGCGAGCAGGGCCCACAGTTCTTCGCCCGGACCCGCTGAGCCCACGGGCCGCGTGTAGTTCGACGCCTTCCAGATGCGATAGGCCTTGAAGTCGAAGAGCCCGCTCGAGGGATCTGGAATCGTCTCGCTCTTGTTGTCCCACTCGAGAATGATCCTTCGATCCGCCGCCGTGAGCCGGAGCGTGGGATTGGGCGGCGGCGAGGCCGCGAGCCAGCGGCGAAGCGCCCGGCCGGGCACGCCCGTGCAGAAGTTGCAGTCGAGATCGAACCACGTGATCTCGTCGTCGGTGACAGTTCGGGTCGAGCCTTCGGGATCCCGGCAGTCGCTTCGTTCCTCGATCGTCCCCGGAGCGGCAATGAGCCCCGCTTCCCGCCCGCGCGCATCGGGCGTCTCTTCGCCGACCGCGGGCGGAACGTAGCCGCCCGAGAACGTCTTCTGGACCTCGATCGCGTTGTCGATGATGGCCGCGTAACGCTCCACGTTCGGAAGCGCGGCGTCGCCCGGATCGTCGATCGGCTTCGCGTAGTCGCAGCGCTGGACGGCGAGCGCGACCTGGACGTCGATCCGCTCACCGTTCTCGAACGACAGGAACGGCCCGACCGCGCACAGCGAGCGGAAGTCGGTGCGTGTGGATTCGTCCGTCCGGGGCTCGTTGATGAGGCCCGTGACCGGATCGATTCCGACGAGACTCGACATCGCTTCGTAGCGCTCGATGTCGACGAGCGGCTGGCCGCCCTGACTGTACGGAGTGCCCGGGGCGTAGGTCTTGTACATGCGGAAGCCAACGCGCCGCGGGGCCTTGAGTCCCGTCGGATCGGTCGTGTGTCCGAGCAGGAGGAACGACCCGGCCCCGATCGTCCGACCCATGTCGCCGTTGTCATCGAGCAGCGTCCAGCCGTTCACGGTGATCGTGTCCTGCGTGCACAGCATGGCGTCGTAGCGGGGATCGGTCGGCGTGACCGGTTCGACGTAGCTTCCCTGCGGCACCCGGGGATCGGTGAGATCGTCGGCGAAGAACCGGTCGTCGGCGGTCACGCCGGCATCGAGGTCCGCGAACCAGCCGACGAAGACCGAATCGAGCGTGTGGCCGGAGATGTTGTAGATCGAGTACTCGACGCCCACGAAGTCGTTCGTGCCGGGGATCGCGAACGCGAGCGAGCGCTGGCGGACGAGCAGGCCGAGCGGGACGTGACGCTCCTGGAAGTTGCCGTTGATCGCCTGTTCGGTGTCGTCGCGCATCTCGAGCGAGCACATCTGCTGGGAGATCGCCGCGTAGTCCTCGTCGACCGCGCTGTCTCCGTCGTCGTCGCGACCGTTCAGGAACTCTTCGTCCCGTCGTCCGTCCGCGTCGTCGTCCACGTCGCGGAGTCCGCGCGACTGCCCTTCGAACGCGGTGTAGATGCGGTCCACGGGATCGAGCGTCGGAGGGCGGTACTCGGCGCCATTGCTCACGCGCCGCAGTTGCGACGGGTCGACGGCCTCCGCGTTCTTGGCCCCCACCCAGAGACTCCAGGTTCCGCCGTACTGGACTCCCGACGAACCGGGCCAGGTGCCCGAAGGATCGGACGAGCCCTGCGGCAGAGGGTTGCCCATGAACCCAGCGTTCGTGGTCTTGATCCAGACGTTTCCGACGGTCGAAACGCAGGTCCCGGGTCCCAGGACGTCGGGCGGCGCGTGGGGCTGGAGCGGTCCGCGCACCCACGTGCGGGCGCCACCGGGTGCCACGTCCGCCGGCAATTCCGGACCGAACGCGGTCGCCGCGTGCGCGGCCACGTCGGGGAGCACGGGGAGAAGCACGAGCGCGGCCAGTGCGACACGCGAGGCGCAGGCGAATCCGAGGACCAGTCGCCATCGTTGCATCGTGCTACCCTTCACCCGGTCACAATGGAAAGAGGGCGCGCCTCGCGACGCACGCCCTCTCCATGCAAAAGAAACGGCGTAGGCCTCGTGAGGCCTACGCCCGGTCGCGAAACAGAATGGTCCTCGATCGCGCGACTGTCAACCGTCGATTGTGTCGAGGCATGTCAGGATTCCGCGGGGCCACCTGTCAGAACCGCGCAAGGTCGACATAATGTCGCGTCCTGGTCGACATAACGTGAGAGCGAGCGAGGAGGAAAAGCCGGAATGAGGACGACCCTGACCCAGGCCCAGCTCGAGGCCACCCTCGGCGCCCTCGCGCGCGCGAACCAGGCGGTGATGGCCGGATTGCCCGGGGACGACGGAGAGCGCCAGGCCGTGCACACGGTCTACGGCGGAGCCCACCTGTTCCGCGCGGACACCGCCGCGCGCCTCGGGACGACGGCCCTCCGATCGCTCGACGAATACGCCCCCGATCCGGCTTCGTTCGCGCACGTGCTCGACCTCCCCGCCCCTCTCGCCCGGCCCGTGTACGAGCGGGTCCGCGAAAAGCTCGGACGGGAGCCGGTCGAAGACTTCCGCATCGACTTCGAAGACGGCTACGGGAACCGGCCCGACGCCGAGGAGGACGGCCACGCCGAGTCGGCCGCGCGCGAGCTCGCGCGTGCCTGGAACGAGGGGTCGGCTCCTGCGTTCACCGGCATCCGCATCAAGCCGTTCAGCGACGAGCTCAAGGGCCGGAGCGCGCGCACGCTCGATTTGTTCCTCACGAGCCTGCGTGACGCGGCGGCCGGCAAGGCGTGGCGCGGCGGTTTCGTGGTCACGCTGCCCAAGGTCACGCATCCGGGACAGGTTGCAGCCCTCGCGGACCTGCTCGATCCGCTCGAGACCGCACTCGGCCTCCCGGCCGGGACGATTCCGATCGAGCTCATGATCGAAACGCCGCAGAGCATCTTCGACGCGCGAGGCGCGGTCGCGCTGCCCGGGCTCGTGGCCGCGGGGCACGGGCGCTGCCGCTCGGCCCACTTCGGAACGTACGACTACACGGCCTCGCTCGACGTCACGGCCGCGTTCCAGCACATGACGCATCCGGCCTGCGACTTCGCAAAGCACGTGCTCCAGGTGTCGCTCGCGGGCACGGGCGTGCGCATTTCCGACGGCGCGACCAACATCCTTCCCGTGGCCCCCCATCGCGCGGCTCCCGACGGGTCCGCGCTCACGGCCGAGCAGACCGAGGCGAACCGGCGCGCGGTGCATGCGGGCTGGGCGCTCCACTACCGGCACGTGCGCCATTCACTCGAGGGCGCGTACTACCAGGGGTGGGATCTCCATCCGGCCCAGCTTCCGACGCGCTATGCGGCGGTCTACACGTTCTTCCTCGAAGGACTCGATGCGGCGGCCGAGCGGCTCCGCAACTTCGTGGGCAAGGCCGCGCAGGCCACGCTCGTCGGGGACGTGTTCGACGATGCGGCGACCGGCCAGGGGTTGCTCAACTACTTCCTGCGGGCGATCAACTGCGGAGCGATCGACGAAGCGGAGGCGTCCCGGCGGTCCGAGCTCTCGCTCGAGGAGCTCCGCTCGCGCTCGTTCGTCCGCATCCTCGCCGGACGAAGAGCGGCCGGTCAGCTCCCCCGGTAGGTGGAATAGCCGAACGGCGAGAGCAGGAGCGGGACGTGCAGGTGGTCCTCTCCCGCGGCGACGTGGAATTCGACGCGCGCGCGCGGATAGAAACACTCGCGTCCCTGTTCGCGGAAATACGCTTCGGTCTCGAACACGAGCGCATGCACCCCCGCCACCGCACCGATCCCCGCCGGGAGGAGCTGGCGCAGGCGGCCGTCGGCGTCGGTCGTGCCGCTTGCGATCTGCTTCCACGCACCGTCTTCGAAACGCTCGAGGACGACGGCCACGCCCGCGGCCGGACGGCCGATCGACGTGTCGAGCACGTGCGTGGTGATCGCGCTCATGCGTAGAGGAGGCGCAGGAGACGCTGGCGGGTGATCTTCATCTGCTCCTCCGTGGCGATGCGGAATTCGACGGCCGGATCATTGTGCCTGCGCTCCTCGAGCGCGGCAAGGATCTCCGCGGGCTTCTTTCCCTGTGCGGCGATGAGGAACACCCTTCCGAAGCGTTCTTCGTAGGCACGATTTCCGTCGGCAAGCGCGCGCCGTGTCGCGGCATCCCCGGACGCCGCCGCGGACTGCTCGTGGGACGACCAGTGACGCTCGAGCGCCGTGGGCCGGTGCGTCGGACCCGAGGGCCTCGCCTCGCCGATCCTGGGATGCGCGGCGAACGCGATCCGCCAGTCGTCTTCCGAGAGCCCGGCCGCGAGCGCCTGCGCCGCTTCGAACAGCGCGGGTTCGCTCGCGAACGGACGGGCCGCCGCGAGCGCGTGCGCCCAGCGTGGCGCTCCGAGACACGCGAGGAGTGCGCGCTCCGCCTCGCGCGGAACGAGGGCATTGAGGTGCGCGAGCCCGAGCGTGCGGCGACCCACGTCGTCGACCCGACCGAACAGGCGAAGGCGCGCGACGCCGCCGTCGGGATCGATGCGAAGGCGTGCGTGCGTGGCCGCTCCCGCGGGGAGAACCGTGTCCTCGAACGTGTGGACATCGTGCGGCGCGAGGGCCGACTCCGGAAGGAGCGGCCGCCACGGGAAGTCCGATTCCGCGAGATCGTCGAGCGGCGCGCCCGCGCGGTCGGCGACGTCGATCCGGCAACTTCCGGGAGCGTTGCCCTTGAAGTGCGATGTGTCCACGATCACCCGCTCGATTGCGCCGTGGGCCGCGAGCCGGACGATCGCCCAATCGTGGCCCGGACCGCGCCGCCTCTTGGTCTCCCATCCATCGTGCATGCCACGACTCGGTCCCGGAAGGATCAGGTGATGGCGGCTCCCGAAGAACATGTCGCTTGCGAGGACGACGGCGGCGCCGTTCTCGAGCGCGGCGAGATCGACGCACGGGGGTTCGGAGACCGGGTCGCCGTCGGCCGCCCCGATCAGGCGCGCGGGATCCGGCGCCACTTCACCATGCACGCGCAGGCGTGCGACGCCGCCGTCCGGATCGATCGAAAACCTGAGGTGCGTGAACCGAAAGGGAAGCTCGACCGGGAATCGGTGCGCTGTATGGCCGGCCAGACGGACGCGCGGCAGGAGCGCCTGCCATTCCGTGGCGTCGGCGAGCAGTGTTTCGGCGGAAGCGTCGGGCGGGGCCACCGTTCCCTCGAGCCAGCAGGCCTCCGGGAAGTTGCCGCGGAAGTAGCTCGTGTCGACGACCACGCCGCGCACCACTCCCGGCTGACCGAGCCGGACGAGACACCAGTCGTGACCGGGCGTGCGCCTGCGCCGCGTCTCCCAGCCGTCCATCCACTTGCCGCGGTCGGTGTACTCGCTCTCGCGCCACACGGGAGCTTCGTCCTTGAGGAGGTTCTCCTTCTCCGCGAAGAAGTCGTCGTTCGCCGCGAGCACCACGCCGCCGAGCCGCGCGGATGCGAGGTCCACGAGCTCGGTGAAGTCGCGCCCGGCTCCGGGCGACGGGGCGCTCACGGCCGCCTCATCACGGCCGCCTCGTCACGGCCGCGGGAGCGCGACGACGCTCGAGCAGCGTTCCGTGCGGTGCGGGTTCCGGAGTGCCGCCCTGGTAGACGATGCGGCCGCGCAGCACGGTCGTGCGGACGCGGCCCTCGAGCGTCCGGCCCGCGTATGGTGTGATCCGATGCCGCGTGTGGAGTGCCGACGGCTCGACCCGCCACGATGGGAGCGGATCGAACACGGCGAAGTCAGCATCGCGGCCCACGGTAATGCTCCCCTTGCGATCCTCGAGCCCGCACAGGCGCGCGGGCTCCTCTGCCATCCAGCGCACGAGATCCTCCGGCCCGTGGCCGCGGCGCTTCGCCTCATGCCAGAGAAGCGGAAGGCCGAGCCCGAGCGAGGCGATGCCGCCCCACGCTCGATCGAAGTCCCCGCGCTCGAGATCCTTTCCCTCGGGCGGGCTCGGCGAGTGATCCGACGCAACGAGGCTCACCGCGCCGGCCGCGAGCCCCGCCCACAGGCGTTCGCGGTTCGCGCCGTCGCGGATCGGCGGAGCGCACTTGCAGAGCGTCGCCCCGTCCGCGATTTCCTCGGACGCAAGGCACAGATAGTGCGGGCAGGTCTCGGCCGTGAGCGGAAGTCCATCGCGCTGCGCCCGCGCGATCGGTTCGAGCGCCTCCGCGGCCGACAGATGGACGATGTGGGCGCTCGCCCCCGACTCGCGCACGAGGCGGATCAAGAGCTCGATGGCCTCGACCTCTGCGGCCGGGGGCCGGGATGCGAGGTACGTGGCGTAACGCCGCCGATGCTCGGCGGTGGGGTCGGCCGCCGCAAGCTTTGCCGCCTGCGCGCGTGCGCGCTCGATCGGTCCGGGAAGCTCCGCGTGCACGATCAGGAGCGCACCGAGAGCCGCAAGCTGCCGGAGGGCCGTCTCGAGCTCGGCCGGCGAGAGCGAGCCGAACTCGGGCACGCCCGACTCGACCAGGAACGCCTTGAAGCCGCAGACGCCGGCGGCCGCGAGATCCGCGCGATCGTCCGCGTTCTCCGGAACCGCTCCGGCCCAGAACGCAACGTCGCAGTGGATGCGTTCGCGCGCGGCCGCGCGCTTGGTCTCGAGGGCCGCGACCGTCGTCGTCGGTGGAATACTGTTGAGCGGCATGTCGACGAGGGTCGTCACGCCGCCGGCGATCGCAGCCCGCGTCGCGGTCTCGAAGCCTTCCCAGTCGGTGCGACCCGGCTCGTTCACGTGGACGTGCGCGTCGACGAGACCGGGCAGGACGAAGTGGTCTGCGGCGTCGATCGACGGCACCCCCGCCGGCAGGTCGTCGAATCCTCCAATGCGGACGATGCGACCGCCGGCGACGTGGATCGACGCCGGAGCGATGCCCTTCGGAAGAACGACGTTCCGGCCGCGCAGCACGAGATCGAGCGCACCGGCGGTCGCGCTCATGGCCGTGCTCCGAGCTCGAGCACGAGCTCGCGCAGCAGGTTCTGCGTGACGCGCATTCGATACTCCCGGGTCGAGCGCACGTCGTCGATCGGGCTCACGTCCTGAGCGACGGCGGTCGCGACGCGTTCCGCATGCGTTTCGCCGAGGTCGCCATCGAGGAGCGCGTCCTCGGCGTGGCGCGCCCGCAACGTCACGGGGGCCACGCTCCCGAGAGCCAGGCGCGCCCGCGTCACGCGACGTCCGTCGGCGCTTCGCTCGACGACCGACGCGAGCACCGTCTTCGAGATCGCCTGGAGCCTGCGCGTGCCGACCTTGCGGAAGCGCTCGAACGCACCGGGGGCGGGAGCCTTGACCGTGAGGCTCACGATGAGCTCGTCGGGCGAGCGTTCCGTTTTCTTGTAGCCGTGGAAGTACTGGTCGAGCGCCACCCGGCGGCGTCCGTGCACGCTCGCGAGCTCGACCTCGCCGTCGTACGCCATGAGCACGGGCACGCCGTCGGCGGCGGGCGAAGCATTCGCGATGTTCCCGGCCCACGTCCCGCGATTCTGGATCTGGAGTGCGCCGAGCTCGCGCGCGGCGAGCCCCAGGAGCGGAAGCCTTCGGCTCACGATCGGATCGCGGCGCGCGTCGCTGTACGTCGTGAGCGCACCAAACGTCACGCGGTCGCCGTCCCACGTGAACCCGCTCCTGAGTTCGGGCACGCGATGGAGACTCATGACGGGTCCCGGCGGAAGCTGCCCCGCGTTCAGGAGCACGTAGAGGTCGGTCGCACCGGCGAGCGGGCGGATCTTCCCCGGCGAGCCGGCCAGGCGCGTGAGCGCGTCCTCGAGCGAGCGCGGGGAGAAGACCTCGAAATCCGGGAGGTGGCTACGCACCGGGACCGGCCTCCCGCAGACGGCTTTCAACGGCCTCGAAGATGCGCGTATATCCCGTGCAGCGGCAAAGATTTCCGGCCAGCGCTTCCGGTACATTCTCGGCGCTCTTCCGGTCCCGCTCGAACGCCACCGCGGCCATGACCATGCCGGGCGTACAGATCCCGCACTGCGATCCCCCGAGCCGCGCGAACGCCTCCTGCATCGGGTGAAGCGGGCCGCCCGCCGGATCCGCGAGACCCTCGATCGTCGTGACCGCACTGCCTTCGACCTGGCAAACCGGCACGAGGCAGCTCATGACCGGACGCCCGTCGACGAACACCGTGCACGCGCCACACTCCCCTTCGCCGCAGCCTTCCTTGGTTCCCGTGAGCGCGAGCGGACCGCGCAAGACGTCGAGCAGGCGCTCGAGCCCGTGCACCTCGACGCGCCGCGCGACGCCGTTCACCGTGAGCTCGAGGATCATCGGGCCTCTTCGGTGGCGGCGAGGAGCCGCTCGGGGACGAACGGGATCTCGGGCACGACGACGCCGAGCGCGTCCGCGATGGCCGCTCCGATCGCAGGTGCCGGACCGTCCATCGGGAGCTCCCCGAGGCCCTTGGCCCCGCCGGGCCCGTGCGCGTAAGGCTTCTCGTGGAAGTAGACGCGGATCGGCGGCGCGTCGGCCGCGGTCGGCACGATGTAGTTCGTGAGCTGATGGTTCACCATGATGCCGTTCTCGAGGACGACGTCCTCGTACAGCGCCCAGCCGATGCCCTGCGCGACGCCGCCTTCGATCTGCCCGGCGGCGAGCGTGGGATGGAGGACGCGCCCGACCTCCTGCACGGCCACGAAGTCGCGCACCTCGGCCTGATACGTGACGGGATCCACCTCGACGTCCGCCACGTGCACGGACCAGGCGTACGCGGCATACGCGTCCCCCGTGTAGGTCGCATCGTCCCAGTGAATGCCGGGGGGCGGCTCGTACTCGCGCTCGACACGCAGCGGTCCTCCCGCACTGACGGCGGCGCGCGCCGCCACATGGAACTCCTCCGCCGTGTGCGCTCCGCGCTTCAAGAAACCCCGCTCCCGCAGGGACTCGAGGAGATCCGCCGAAGCGCGATCGAGGAGCCCGCCCACAACCATGACGGTGCGCGACGCGACGGTGGGACCGCTGTCCGGCACCCGAGCGGTGTCCGGCGGAACGACGTCCACGTCCGCGAGCGCGACGCCCAGGCGATCGGCGACGATCTGGGCAAAGATCGTGATCGTCCCCTGCCCGATGTCCGTGCTCGCGGCGAGGACCCGCACCCGCGCCTCGGAATCGATCTCGACGGCCGCCCGGGACCTAAGCTTCACCTCTCCGCTTCCCGTGAATCCCGAGCCGTGAAGGAACGTCGAAACCCCGAGTCCGCGGCGTGGTTTCCGCTCGGCACGCTTCCGCGTCCAGCCGGACTCCGTGAGGGCATGATCGAGGAGCGCAGAGAGCCCCGGATCCTCCGCGAGCACCTGTCCCGTCGGCAGCGTGTCCCCGGCGCGCAGGAAGTTTCGCCGCCGGAGTTCGATCGGATCGAGTCCGAGCGCGCGCGCGGACTTCTCCATGTGCATCTCGATTGCGAACAGGGATTGTGGCGCGCCGAATCCGCGGAATGCGCCGTACGGCGGAGAATTCGTGAACACGGCACGGCTCTCGATCGCGACGTCGTCGCAGCGGTAGGCCCCGGCCGCGTGCAGCGTTCCGCGCGAGAGGACGACCGGCGAGAGCGTGACGTAAGCGCCGCCGTCGAGCGTGAAATCGATCGCGAGCGCGACCAGCCGGCCGTCGCGCTCGAAGCCGCTCCGGATGCGCGTCACGCTCGGATGGCGTTTCGTGGTCGCCCACATGTCTTCGAGCCGGTCGTACACGAGCTTGACCGGGTGCCCTGCTTTCCACGCGAGGAGTGCGGCGTGTCCGGCGATCAGGTTCGGATACTCCTCCTTGCCGCCGAACCCGCCCCCCGTGACCGACTGGATGACCCGGACCTTGTCCGGAGCAAGCCCGAACAGGGGGCCGAGCGCCTTGTGGACGTAGTACGGGCACTGCATGGATCCCCAGACGGTAACCCCGGTCTCCGGGGAAGCGAGCGCGACCATGCCCTGGGGCTCGATGTAGAGCTGTTCCTGGGCACCCGTGCGATACGTTCCCTCGACCACGACCGGGGCGCGTGCCATTGCGGCCTTCGCATCGCCGCGTGCGACCGAGATGCGCTTGAAGACGTTGTCGGTTCCGTACTGCGGGCTCGAGGCGAGGCTCGACTCGACGTCGAACACGCCCGGGACGGGCTCGATGTCGAGCTCGATCAGAGTGGCGGCCTTCGCGACCAGCCCCCGATCGGGGTGCGCAATCAGGGCGACGGGCTCGGCGGCGTGGCGGATCTCGCCGACGGCGAGACACGGCTGATCGCTCTCGATGAGCGTGATCACGTTCTTGCCCGGGATGTCGGCCGCGGTCACGACCACAATTTCGTTCCAGGGCACGCCCGGACGGAATTCGAGGCCGCGGAGCCGGCCGCGCGCAATCGGAGAGCGAACCGTGCGACCGTGCCACAGGCCTTCGAACGGCAGGTCGTCCACGTAGAGCGCCCGGCCCGTCACTTTCGCTTCACCGTCGGTGCGCGTCGGGGATTGTCCGATCAAGGGAAGGGGCATGAGAGGCGAAGGAAACCACCGCGGCGGCGGCCGCGTCAAGGCTGGCCGGAGTCGATCCAGCGCGCGACGAGCTCGCGCTCCTCGCGCGTCATGAGCGTCATGTTCCCGAGCGGCATTGTCTGCGTCTCCACGACGCGGGCGCGGATGCGCTTCGCGTAGCGGGTCAAGGCCTGGGGATCCTCGAAATTGACGCCCCCGGCCGCGGCGCCGAAGGTCGCGATCCGGGGCTCGCTCGCGTGGCAGGCGACGCAGCGCGAAAGGACGATCGCTTCGACCTGCGCGCGCTCGGGCGCAGCGCCCCCCGCCCCGGGCACGACCGCATCTGCGGGCGCCCGCCGCCACGCTTCCGGAGCCGCGAGCAGGACGACGGCGACGGCCGCGAACACGCCGGCGACGACCCGCTCGACCGGGAACGGCCTCGGAGGGAC
>JBOHUC010000123.1:0-8722 GCA_050733935.1 Candidatus Eiseniibacteriota bacterium
GTCGCGACCCAGATGCGGCGGCAGGGTCTGGGCCCTGCGGAGATCGGAGCGTTCGTCGGCTCGCTCTACCTGCCGTGGGCGTTCAAGTGGATCGCAGGCCCATTCGTGGACACGTTCACGAGCGAGAAGCTTGGCCGCCGGCGCACCTGGATCCTGCTCACGCAGGTCGGCCTCGTCCTCGCCCTCCTCGCCGCCTGGCCGGTCAATTTCGCGACCGAGCTCAAGCTGTTCACGCTCCTCCTCCTCATCCACAACAGCTTCGCGGCGGTCCAGGACGTGGCGATCGACGCACTCGCCGTGGACGTCCTGCCCGAGAGCGAGCGCGGGGTTGCGAACGGCTTCATGTTCGGCGGCGCGTACTTCGGGCAGGCGGTCGGCGGCTCGGGGGCGCTCTTCCTCGCTGCGCACGTTCCATTCTCGGCGACCTACTTCTATGTCGCGGCGTGCCTCATGCTGGTCACCCTGTTCGTGACGCTGCCGCTCAAGGAGCCGGCCCGAGCGGCACGGGTCGCGAGTGTCGCCGTGGGCTCGCGGCTTCTCGGCGTCCTGGGCCAGATCCGGAAGTTCGTCATGGACGTCCTGCGGGCGTTCTTCGGATCGCGGGGCGCGTTCGTGGGCCTCATCACCGCGCTTCTTCCGGCGGGAGCGTACGCGCTCGGGCTTGCGCTCCAGACGAACCTCGCGGTCGAGCTCGGGCTCGACGACACCGCGGTCGCAACACTCACGCTCTGGTCCACGATCATCTCGGCGCTCGGATGCGTGGCCGGCGGCTGGCTCTCGGACCGCTTCGGGCGGCGGAAGATGCTCGCGCTCTTTCTGTTCGCGACCGCGATCCCCACGCTCTGGCTTGCATGGAAGATGCAGCAGGCGGGATGGATCCAGCCGGTGCCGCCCGACATGGCGAATCGCCCGGTCCCTTCGCCCGCTCTCCTCACCGTGTTCTGGATTTCGGTCCTGATCTACAACGTGTTCCAGGGGCTCTATTACGGAATCCGGAGCGCGCTCTACATGGACGTGACGAGCCCGCAGGTCGCGGCGACCCAGTTCACGGCCTACATGGCGCTCAACAATTTCGTGATCACCTACACCGCGACGTGGCAGGGGCTCGCGGTCACGCGCTTCGGCTATCCGAACACGCTCGTATTCGATTCGATCGCGGGTCTCCTGCCGATCGCGCTCCTGCCCCTCATGACGCCGCCGAAGCGGAAGGCGCTCGATCCGGGAAAGGAATACGGGAAGGTGGTGGGCCCCGGGTCGAACGTCCCCGAGGCGATCTCGCCCTAGAAGTCCTGGCTCACAGGTCGACTTCGGGCTCTCCAATCGCGATCATGCGGCAGCCGCCGTTCGTCGTGACGGCGCGCCGCGGCACGCCGGCGCCCGCCCGGTGATAGTCGCCGGCGGCGAGCTCCCGGTCGGCGCACACGCAGTTTCCCTCGAGCACGAACCGCTCCTCGACGCCGCACTCCGGAAGCGAAGTGACCATCGCTCCCGCGTCCATGCGCACGATCGCGAAACGAAGCCCGCGCACGCGGTCGACCGCGAGCAGCTGCTCGAACACGCCCGGCGCGACCCGGCGCCACTCGGCGGACCCGGCCGAAACGCTCCGGCTTCGCGGAGGAATCGGCTCCGCGGATTCAGGCCCGAGGCGCGGCACGGTGACGAGAAGGATCGAGTCGGAGTCGGCGAGGAGCGCCGCGGCCGGCGCCGTCGGTCCTGCGCGATGGAACGCGCCTTCCGCGAGGACCGCGTTCCCCCATCGCACGCGCCCGCGTGCGACCACGACCTCGCGTGCGCCGAGCTCGCGCGCATCGGCGAGGCTCGTTCCTGCGGCGAGCCGGACGAGCATCCGCGCCTCGGCCGTTTCCGGATGCACGAACAGGACGCGCCGCTCGAGTCCTTGAACGTGCGTCGGCTCCCACCGCCCTTCCCGCGCTCCGAGAAAGTAATGACCGCGATCGCCGATGCGGGAGAAGAGCCGGCGCTTGATTTCTTCCGGCGGGGTCGCTTCCGGAAGCGCGTAGGCGAGCGTTTCGGCGACCGCTTCGAGCATTCCGTAGGCGCTCATGACGGATCCTTGGGCGGAGCGAGCATGCTCGAGACCTGATCCCTGAGCTCGGCCTGCGCATCGTGCAGGAGCACCGGAACGATCGCCGACAGAATGTTGAGCCGGCGCGCGATGCCCGCGATCGGGAGTCCCTTGAAGTAGAGAAGCTCGAGCGCGCGCCGTCCGAGCGGCGCGAGCTGCGCCACGGCGAGCTCCGCGACCCGATGTCGCACGCCCGGCTCGAGGCGCGAGAGGCCCGCGAACGCGGCATCCGCGTCGGACGCGGGGTCGGGTTCCGTGACGGGCGGCGTCGCGACCTCCTCCGCGATCGGCTCTTCACGGTTCCAGGCGAGCGCGCGGGCGCGACACATGCGAAGGAGCCAGGTCGAAACCGGATCCGCGGGCAGAGGCGCGCGGAACTTCTCGCGCTCCTTCCACAGCCGCGCGAACACCTCTTCGAGAATGTCTCCCGCTGCGCGCGCGTCGCGTGTGATCCGAAGCGCAAGGACGTAGAGCGCGGGCGCGAAGCGGTCGTAGAGGCCGCTCAGGGCCGACTCGTGACCTTCGGCAACGCGGGTCAGGAGAGCTCGATCGGTTTCAGATTCGAGCGCGTTTTCGCGGGGCGGGGGCATGCAGGAGCGTCCTTTCACGATCCCGGTTGGGGCGGGAACGGCAGCGATCGTACTCCGCGCGTGCCGCCCGGTGAACCGAAAAGCCCGGGAGCCGGGGCGGGTCAGGCGCCCCGGGGATCGACCGATGCGGCGAGCCAGCCCAGGTAGGCGGCGGACCCGTCCGCCACGTCGAACGCGAGCAATTCGGGCACCTGGTACGGGTGGAGCTCGATCAGGCGCGCGGCCGCCGCGTCATAGCGCTCGCGGGACGTCTTGACGAGGAGCAGGCACTCCTCCGCGGCCTCGATCTGGCCGTGCCAACGGTAGATCGAGCGGATCCCGGGGAGCACGTTCACGCAGGCGGCGAGTCTCTCTTCGACCAGGGTGCGACCGAGCGATTCCGCGGTCGCCCGGTCCGCGCAGGTCGTCAGGACGAGCCGCGCGTTCATTCCTCGCTCCTCCGGGCGGTCCCGGCTTGCCCGCCATCGGTGGGCGGTCTATCGTCGATGCGCGGCGGCCCGGCCTCCTCTTGCCCGACAACTCTCCGCAGCATCCCGCCCGGCTCCGCCATCCTCCCCCCGATTCGACCTCCTGCCTCGAGGTGCCTCATGAATTCGAGCCTTTTCCTCCGCTCAGCGATCGTTCTTTGTTGCCTGGGAACCGTCGGCTCCGCCACCGGGGTGACTCCAGCGGCCGCGGCTGGCCCGGCCGAATCGGTCCTGATGCCGGACATGCGGACCACGGACCTCAACGGAAACGGCGCAACGGATCTCGCCGATTTCTCTGTGTTCGCTGCGACCCTGATCGCCTGCGGCGGGATGCCAGCTCCCGTGTGCGATCCCGGGGACTACAACTGCGACGGCATCGCGGGGCTCGCGGACCTCGGCATCTTCGCGGCCAACTATTTCGCCGGCGGCGTGTTCGCGATCAAGTGTCCGCCCGCGGCGGCTCCGGCCGCGAGGCCGACGCAGGAGCCGTAGCGCGGGACCGTTGCGCGCTTACGGCCGCCGGACGGGAATGGGCGTTCCGCCGTCGAGCCCGAGCACGTTCACCAGTTCCGAGCTCGAGGGCACGATGTACTTCGTGTTCTCGGCGAGCGTGTTGTTGAGCACTTCGAGCCGGCGCATGACCTCGGCGCGCTCCTTGAAGTAGGTCTCTGCGGCGGTCGAGACGAGGCGGATCGCCTCGGCCTCCGCGTTCGCGCGCGTGATGCGGGCCTGGGCGTCACCCTCCGCCCGGAGGATCTCGGACTGCTTCACACCCTCGGCCTGCAGGATCTGGCTCTGCTTGATGCCTTCGGATTCGAGGATCGCCGCGCGCTTGTCCCGCTCGGCCTTCATCTGGCGCGACATCGCCTCGGTGATGTCGACCGGCGGATCGATCTTCTGCACTTCGACGCGCGTGACCTTGACGCCCCACATGTTGGTCGCTTCGTCGAGCACGGTTCGGAGGTTCGTGTTGATCATGTCGCGCGCCACGAGCGTCTCGTCGAGCGCCCGGTCACCGATCAGGTTGCGCAGGTTGGTCTGGGCGAGCGTCGTGCACGCGTAGCCGAAGTCCTGGATCTCGAACTCGGCCTTCACCGGGTCGATCACCTTGTAGTAGACGACCGCGTCCACCGTCACCGTGACGTTGTCCTTCGTGATCACCTTCTGCGGCTCGACGTTGATCACCTTCTCGCGCATGTCCACCTTGATCATGTCCTCGATGAACGGCGTGAGGAACGTGAGCCCGGAGCCGACCGTCGCCTTGTACTTCCCGAGCCTCATGACGAGGCCCTTTTCGTACTGGGACACGATGCGGGCCGTGCGCGCGAGCGTGATCAAGCCGAAGATCGCGAAGACCACCAGCAGCACGGTCACCAGAATGTTCGACTCAGTCATTCTTCACCTCTCGTTGAGCTGGTTCCCCGGGCAGGAGACGCGCTCCGCGCCCCTTCCTCACCGCACGCGGACGGTCACGCCTTCCACGGATTCCACGGTCACCTGGGCGCCGGGCTCGCGCGGCTCCCCCGTCTCCTGGGCGAGCGTTGCCCGCCACGTCTCGTCGCCGACCTTCACCATCCCGGCCTGGTGCGGCGCGATGCGCTTGACCACGATTCCCGTCCGGCCGAGCACGATGTCGGTGTTGGAAGGCCGATCCGGGCTCGTGAGCCGGCTCCGGATCTGACGGCGCAGGAACGCGAGATAGATGAACGCGAGCGCACCGGCCGAGAACAGGCCGACCTCGCCCGAGCTGAACAGGAGCCCGACCGCACCACCGGCCGCGAGCGCGATCCCGAGGAGCAGGAGATCGAATCCGGTCACCGCGCCGAGCACGACCTCTCCCACCATGAGGACGGCGCCCGCGATGATGAGCCACCAGTTGAAGGATGCTTTCACGCTTTCCTCCTCGCGCGGTCGAGTCGGGTGCCGCGCACGGGGTCCGACGGTAAGGCGTCCTCGCGGCGACGACAAGCGGAACCGTTTGGCGGGCGGGCGGCGCTCGGGAAGCGGGCGGAAAGCAGTCCGCCCTCCGTTGCCGTTGGCTTCGGAGGGCGGGGCTTGCCGGCCGGAGGAGGCGGCCGATCGTCACGAAACCCGCGCACGGGGCGCGGGGTGCGGTCAGCGGTACATCGCTTTCACGGCTCCCCAGGTTTCCGCCTGGACGGGCGTGAGCGAGCATGTGTGCCCGAAGCGCGACTCGAAGATCGTCTGGTCGGCGCCGTTCACGATGCCGTTCAGATCGAAGTCGCCGGCGGGACCGGACGTGCCGAGAAGGGCGGCGAGGGCCGCGCGATCGACGGAATCCACGTCGAGATCGCCGTCGAAGTCCGGCGTGCGCGGAGCTGCCTGCGTGATCGCCTCGATCGCGGTCCCCACGATGACGTAGCCGGTCGAGTTCCCGCCCGCCTTGACGTAGAACGTGCACACGCCCGCTCCGTTCGTCGTGCCGAGCAGCCGGCCGTCCATGTCCGTGTCCTGATCGGAACAGATCACGATGCCGGGCGCGCTCGTGAAGTCGAGCACGACCGTTCCGCCCGCGATCGCCTGGTTCGCGGCATTGCGCAGCGTGACCGAGTACAGGAAGCCGCCGCCCGGCGATCCGAGGAGCTCAGGCTCGGCGATGCAGTTGCGAGGATCCGGCGTATCTGCGTTCGCGACGGCCGCCGAAGCGAGCGCGAGCACGAGCGAGATGAGGACGGATGCGACGATCGAGAATGCGAAGCGCTTGCGCGTGATGCGTGTGGAGTTGCCGTTCGTTGGTTGCATGGTCGAGTCCTCCGCACTCCGGTTATCGGCGTGCGGACGCGCGGCTGAAGCCGTCGTGTGACGGAGCACGCGATTTCGCGCGGAGTCGTCGCCGTGCAAATTGCATCCGTGATACCTTCCGTCCCCATGCACTCCCCGTCGGAACCTCCCGCGCGCGGCCTGAGCCGGCTCGCGAGCCGGATCCCGCGTCCCGACTGGCTCTCCCACTCCCGGGGCCGGATGGCGGCGTTCTTCCTCCTCTATATGAGCGAGGGGATCCCGTACGGCTTCTCCACGATTGCGATCGCAACCCAGATGCGACGTCACGGGGTGGGCCCCGCGGAGATCGGCCTGTTCGTCGGGGTGCTCTACCTGCCCTGGGGGCTCAAATTCCTGGCCGGACCGTTCGTGGACACGTTCGGCTCGCTTCGCTTCGGCCGCTACCGGCTCTGGATCGTGCTCATGCAGCTCGGGCTCGCCGCGAGCCTCCTCCTTGCGGTGCCGATCGACTTCGCGACCGGGATGGGGCTCTTCACGACCGTGCTCCTCGTCCACAACATGTTCGGAGCCGTTCAGGACGTCGCGATCGACGCACTTGCGGTCAACGTTCTCAAGGACAACGAGCGCGGGGCGGCGAATGGATACATGTGGGCCGGCTACGCCGCCGGTCAGGCGCTCGGCGGCGCCGGGGTTCTTTATCTCTCGCAGATCATGCCGTTCCGCATGACGTTCGTGTTCGTCGCGGCCGTCCTGCTGCTCCTTCTCGTGACCGTGTCGCTGCCGCTGCGCGAGCCGAAGCGCGAGGACCGCCCCGCTCCGGGCGTGAACCCGTTCGTCAAGGCGGGACGGGACATCGTGGACTTCGTGCGCGACTCCGGCCGGGCGTTCGTGAGCAGCCGGGGAGCGCTGGTCGGGGTCGCGTTCGCGCTCCTGCCGACGGGCGCGTACGCGCTCGGTCTTGCGCTCTACTCGAACCTCGCCGTCGAGCTCGGCATGAGCGACACGGACATCGCGAATCTCGGCGTCGCGTCGCAGATGGTTTCGATTTTCGCATGCATCGGCGGGGGCACGATTTCCGACCGTGTCGGGCGGCGGCGGACGCTCGCGCTTTCGATGATCGGGCTTTCGATTCCGACGCTCGCGCTCGCCTGGACTCTGCAGCAGGCGGGCTTGATCCATGCCATCGGAGCCGGGGCCGTGCCGGGCGGGCCGGGGGCGGCGGTCGTTCCGGCCGCCGTCGTCACGACGTTCTGGGGCCTCGTCATCCTGTACCAGTTCTTCAACGGCGTGATGTACTCCGTGTCCATCGCCCTCTACATGGATGTCACGACGCCGCGCGTCGCGGCCACGCAGTTCACCGCCTACATGGCCATCGCGAATCTCTGCACGTCCTACAGCGCCGTCTGGCAGGGCCAGTCGATCGCGCGCTTCGGCTATCCGGCGACGCTCGTGATCGACGGGCTCATCGGTCTCGTCGCGATCAGCCTCCTGCCGTTCATGACGCGCACCCCCTTGCGCAAGCGGCTCGCGACGCCGACGGCCGCCGCACCGGCGGCGATTCCCGAATCGATCCCGTAGTCGTCCGTTCCATGGCTCGCCCGGCCGATCGACGCGCAGGCAGCGTTGCGCTCCTTGTCTTCGGTGCCGCATTCCTCTGGGGAGCCTGCGGGCGCGGCACGACGCCCGCACGCGACGTGGCGACGGAGGCGCCCGCGTTTCGCGTGGTCACCGACTCGCTGCTCGGCGTGCGCGACGGCTCGACCTATCGCCTCGTGCGTCTCATGGACTCGAAGCGCGTGGTGCACGAGGCCTGGCTCCGCTTCGGTCCGCGGCGCGACTCGCCTTCCGCGGCCCCCGCGACTCCGTGGCGGCCGGTTCTCATCCTGGGCGGCATCGGAACCGGGCGCCGCGCCGCGGAGATCACGCCCTGTCCGCCTGGATTCGTTCTGGTCGCGCTCGACTATCCGTACACGGGACCGCGCGCTCCGACGCGCAGCGAGCTCCTGCGCGAGGTCCCCGCGATCCGAAAGGCCGCGCTCGCGACGCCGCGCGGCGTGGCGGCGTTCGTCGAGTGGCTCGCGCGCCGGCCGGACGTCGATTCGAGCGGTGTTCTGGTCGTCGGTGCCTCGTTCGGTGTGCCGTTCGTCGTGCGCGGGCTCGCCGATCTCCCGCGCGCGCGGACGGCTTCCGGACGGGATGCCGGCCCGCGCGGAGTGCGCGGCGTTTGCCTTCTCTTTGGCGGCGCGGATCTGCCCGGCCTCGTCCGTTATCGAATGCGCGAGCGGCCGCTCTGGGAACGGGAAGCGGTCGCGCTCGGGCTCGTCCTCCTCTTTGGAGATCTCGAGCCGGCGCGCCACGTGGCGCGTATTTCTCCGCGTCCGCTCCTTCTCGTCGGCGGAACGCGCGACGAGTTCGTTCCACGCTCGAGCACGGATGCACTCTATCGCGCGGCGCGCGAGCCCAAGACACAGCTCTGGTTCGAGAGCGAGCATCTCCAGCCGGACGCCGAGGACCTTTTGAACGAGCTCGTCACACGATCGCTCGAGTGGGATCGCTCGCTCGAGTCCCGTAACGGGAGACGCTGAGCACCGGAGCGACGTTCGGCTGACCTCGCGCAGCGCGCGTGGTAAGATGCCGGCCCCCCCAGGGGAGTCCACATGCGCGTCGTGCTCTTGACTCTGACTTTGATTCTCGGCTTTGGGATGCGCCCCCCGTGCGAGGCGGGCGCCCAGAGCTCGTCGCCCGCAGCCGGTCCGTCGGTGGCTCCCGCGGCGCCCGCCGACAGCCTCGACGCGGTTCCCGGTCTCCTGCGCGCGGGCCGCGCCGCCGATGCGACC